>NZ_VJYK02000562.1 GCF_007097205.2 Streptomyces alkaliterrae | reverse complement strand
GACGACGGCAGCGCCGAGCGGGTCGCCGGGCAGGGAGATCACCGCGGTCTCGTCGTCGAAGACCAGCAGCCGGCTGAACTGGTCGTCGAGCGGCGACGCCGAACGCGCCGGATGACACGGTGGCGGTCCCGGTGACACCGATCACGGTGCCGGCCGCGGACAGGGCCAGCACGCAGCCGGCCACGGCCGCTTTGGACAGGAGCTTCCTCATGGGTACGCCTTCATCCGTGAGTTGACTGTTGTTCACCTCCCGGTCGTCGCGGGAGCTCAGATGGGGCGAGGGGAGGCGAGATGAGTCACCATGCCAGGTCCTACATGAACATCACATAATGGAGAGGGGTCATCATGTTGCCTGTCAGCATGATGACACCCCCATAGGGGGCTCTACGGGAGAAAACAGGGGGAATCGGTGAGCGACGTCGACCGCAGCGCTCTCCAGGCGGTGTATAGGTATGCCCTTGACCAGGGGCTGGAGGAGGGCTTCGCCAGAAGCGCGGTGGGACCGGCCACCGGACTTCCCGAGGAGGTTGTCACCGCCGCGGTGGAGGAACTGCTCGCGATGGGACTCCTGCTCGGCCTCGCGGCGGGGAGACTGCGGGCGGTGGCCCCGGGCGAGGCCGTCTCCGGCGTCATCACGCCGCTCGAACGGGAGCTGCGCGCCCGCCGTGCGGCCGTCGAGGACACCCGCGCCGCCATCATGTCCTTCCTCCCGCTCTACGAGCGCGGACAGGTCGCACGCGAGCGCAAGAACGCGTTCGAGGTCCTTACCGACCTCGCGGCGGTCCGGGTCGCCATCGCCGACCTCACCGCGCGCGCCCGCGTCGAGATCCTCACCGCCCAGCCCGGCGGAGCGCGGGGCGAGGGCGTTCTGGCCGAGGCGTCGCCGCGTGACCTGGCCGCCCTCCGGCGCGGGGTGCGCATGCGCGTCCTCTACCAGCACACCGCCCGCTTCAGCCGGGGCACCGGCGAGTACGTCGACCGCGTCACCGGACTCGGAGCCCAGGTCCGCACGCTCGACGACCAGTTCAGCCGGCTGCTGGTCTTCGACGACGAGACCGCGGTGATCTCCCTGCCCGGCGACCCGCTCGGCGCTGCCGTCGTCCGGGAGACGACCGTGGTGGCCTTCATCAGGGAGACCTACGAGCGGCTGTGGCTGGCGGCCGAACCCTTCTCCACACCCGGCGCGCCCGGTGGCGAGATCTCCGCCACCATCCGGCAGGCCATCATGCGCCTGCTCATGGAGGGCATGACGGACAACTCGATCGCGGTCCGGCTGGGCATGTCCGTGCGCACCTGCCGCCGCCACGTCGCGGAGATCATGGTCGAACTGGGCGCGCAGAGCCGCTTCCAGGCGGGCTATCTGCTGGCCGTGCAGAACCGGCAGGAGGGCGCGCGCTGACACGTGTCGCCGCAGGTCGGCGTGCGCCTGCGTCAGTCCGTGTGGTCGGGGCCGGTGAAGCCGGGGCGGCCGTAGTCGGGGCTGGAGAAGTCGGGGCTGCTGTAGCGGGGGCGCGCCGTCGTGCGGCCGGGGCTCTCGGTGGCGGGGCTGGTGAAGTCCGGGCCCGAGTAGCCGAGGCGGGGGGTGCGGCCGCGGCTGGAGTCGGTGTCGGGG
>NZ_VJYK02000561.1 GCF_007097205.2 Streptomyces alkaliterrae | reverse complement strand
ACTACGTGCGGGGTGGCGACGGGGACGCGGCTGCGCTGGTCGCGGGGCTGGGGTTCTGGACGTGGCGGACGGAGGAGGTGCTGGCGCTGGTGGAGTGGATGCGCTCCCACAACAGGCGGGTGGCTCCCGAGCGGCACGTGCGGTTTGTCGGCATCGACGCGCAGCATTCCGGGGACGCGGTGGAGCGGCTTGCCGGGTTCCTGCGGGTGGTCGCGCCCGAGGAGGCGGACGGTCGACGGGCCGCCTTCGACGTGCTACGTGAGGCGCGGCCGGGTTCGCGGCCCGATCCCGCCGGGGCGTTGCGGGCCGAGATGGAGCGGCTGGTCGACGCGGTGGAGGGGCGGCGTGCGGAGTTCGCCGAGCGGGTCGGCGAGGGGGCCGTGGCCGAGGCGGTGGAGGACGCGCGGTTGCTTGTCCACAGCGCCGATCTGATCAGCCGACTGTTCGACCCGGCTGACACCGAGGGCGGGGTGTTCACGGCCAGGGAGAGGTACATGGCCGAGGCCGTGGACGCGCTGGTGGCCGGGTCTCCGTCGCGGCGGGTTGTCGTGTGGGCGCACAACGGGCACGTGGCGTCCGGGCTCTGCGCCGGGGTTCCGGCCCTCGGGGCGCGGCTGCGGGAGCGGTACGGGGACGCGTACTACGCGCTCGGGCTGCTCTTCGGGAAGGGGTCCTTCCGGGCTCGGCGGGGTACGGACGTGAGGCGGCCGGTCCGGCGCAACCGGATCGGCCGGCCCGGGGCGCACACGTTGGAGGGGCTGCTGGCGCGGGCGGTACCCGTGGATCACCTCGTCGACCTGCGGGCGGCCGGGGAGGCGGACGCGGAGGTGCGGGAGGCGTTGCGGCAGACGTACGCGCACCGCACGTTCGGTGCCGCCGTGCCGCGCTTTCTGTACCGGTTGAACGCGGCGCCGGTCGTGCCGGCGGAGGAGTTCGACGGGCTCGCGTACGTCGCCCGGTCGACGTGCTCGCGTCCGCTGCCCTAGAACGCCGGGGGCGTCAGGGTTCGGGGTCGAGGTCGGTTTCCTCGAAGACGAGGAGGGTGCGGGTGGAGAGGACTTCGGGGATGGACTGGATGCGGGTGAGGACCAGTTCGCGGAGGGAGCGGTTGTCGGCGGTGTGGACGAGGAGGAGGACGTCGAAGTCGCCGCTGACGAGGGCGATGTGCGCGGCGCCGGGGAGGGCGGCGAGTTTCTCGCGGACCGTGCGCCAGGAGTTCTGGACGATCTTGAGGGTGATGTAGGCGGAGGCGCCCTGGCCCGCGCGTTCGTGGTCGAGGCGGGCGCTGAAGCCGCGGATCACGCCGTCGGTGATGAGGCGGTTGATGCGGGCGTAGGCGTTGGCGCGGGATATGTGGACACGTTCGGCGACCGCGCGGACGGAGGCGCGGCCGTCGGCGCGGAGTATGCGCAGGATCGACCGGTCCACGGCGTCGAGGGGGCGCGTGGTGGCCATCTGTTCATCCGCCATGCCTTGCGGCCTCCCCTCCCTGGACGTCGTGTGCCCATCCCAGCGTCGGCGGCGCCATCTGTCCACAGGCAGGACCCACCTGTAGCCAGAATGTGCTCCGGACCGAACAATCGGTAGGGAGAGCTCACCGGGGTGCTCCCGGTG
>NZ_VJYK02000560.1 GCF_007097205.2 Streptomyces alkaliterrae | reverse complement strand
CCCTCACCCCTCCCGCGCCCGTCGCGGCGCCGGGTCGGCCTGTGGTGGTTCGTCGCCTTCTTCGCCTCGCTGGTCGTCTGTCCGACGACGGTCCACGGCGACGCGCTGCACGTGGAGGTCTACGGCAGCAGCAACGTCACCGTCCGGTTCGCGCGGCCCGTGCGGGTTCTCCTCCCGAGGGAGGGCGAGCGGGTGGTGAGTGCCGTGCACCTGTGGGCGGACGAGCCCCGCGAGTTGGTGCGGCTGCTGTCGCCGGACGGGTCTCGGCCGGTTCTCGACTGAATCTTCGGCGGTTTCTCGAACCGCGTCGGTGAGGCTTGCCGCGGCGGCCCCGGACCACGCCCGGGGTCGCCGCCCCACCACCCGCCGCACACCGCCGTCGAGAGGGCCGCCGCATGCCTGCCGTTCCGAGTGGACGCCACTTCCGTGTCGCGGTGGTCGGGGGAGGGATCTCCGGGCTTGTCATCACCACCGTGCTGCGCCGCGCGGGCGTCGAGTGCCGGCTGTTCGAGCGGACGCACGCCTTCGGCGCGGTCGGCGCGGGCATCCAGCTCTCCCCCAACGGCGTCCGCGTCCTGCACCGGCTGGGCCTCGCCGACGCGTTGGACACCGACGCGGTCCGCGCCCGGTCGATCGAGACCAGGCGGTGGGACGACGGGCGGACGCTGGCCCGCGTGCCGCACGGCACGCACTGCGAGGAGCGGTTCGGCGCGCCGTACCTGCTGATCCACCGCGCCGACCTCCAGCGGCACCTCGTCGCCGCGCTCCCGCCGGGCAGCGTCGAGCTCGGCCGTGCCTGCGTCGGCGTCGCCGAGCGGGACGACGGCGTCGAAGTCCGCTTCGAGGACGGCGAGTCGGTGACGGCCGACCTGGTGATCGGCGCGGACGGGGTGCACTCGGCCGTGCGACCGGCCGTCGTGGCCGACCGGCGGCTCTTCTCCGGCTACTCCGTGCACCGCGCGGTCATTCCCGCCGACGTCGTGCCTTCTTTCCGCGACGATCCGCGTGTCGTGTTCTGGCTCGGGCCCGACCGGCACGTCACCTACTACCCGATCGAGGGCGGTCGGCGGGTGCACTTCAGCGCGGTCGGCGTCAGCACCGACGAGACGTCCCGCACGACCTCCTCGCCGGCCGAGGCCGCCCGCCTGGCGGCCGACTTCACCGGCTGGCATCCGGAGGTGCTGGACGTGCTCAACGCGGCGCCGCACGTGACCCGTTGGGGTGTGTTCGACCGCGATCTGGCCGAGCGGTACGCGACCGACCGCGTCGTCCTCGTCGGTGACGCCGCCCACCCGATGCTGCCGTACCTCTCGCAGGGCGCCAACCAGGCGCTGGAGGACGCGGCCGAGCTGACCGCCCGGCTGCTGGAGCTCGCCGACCCCGGCAAACCGGCCGAGGCACTGCGCCGCTACGAGGAGGCGCGGCTGCCGCGCACCGCCCGGGTGCACGCCGGTTCCCGCGCCCTGGCCGAGACCTTCCACCTTGCCGACGGCAAGCGGCAGGCCGCGCGCGACCGGGAGCTGGCCGCCGCGGCGGACCTCACGCACCTGGACTGGCTCTACGGCCACGGGCGGCCGCAGCCCGCCCCGACGACCACGTAGCAGCCGGCACGGCCCAGCCCCCGCT
>NZ_VJYK02000056.1 GCF_007097205.2 Streptomyces alkaliterrae | reverse complement strand
GGACGGGGCGCCGTGCGCGAGGCGGCGACGCCCTGGACGAAAACTACTGCGATGCAAGGGCGGGGGCGCCCTATTCGGTGACGACGCGCGTACTCGTGGTGGCGGAAACGCGCCGGAGTGTCGCGGCCGGGCTCCACGGGACGTGCCGGGCCGCGGCCTCCGCCGCTTCCGTGGCCCCGTCGCTCCGCTCTGCGGCCGGCTCGGCATATCGTCTGAACGGACACGGAGGTCTACACGCATGTAGAAGTAGAAGGGGGGCGGGGGCGGAGGCTCCCCCACGCCGGACGAGGCGGCGGCCGCCGCAGGTTTTCCGACAGACAGATTCGTGAAGGAGTTCGCCTTGCCTGCCAGACCGACGGAGCCCCCCGGGGCTGGTCATCGATTGCCCGGTGTCGCGTCGCGTGACCGCGACAGGTCTTCGGAGGGGGCTCGGTGACCGCCGCCGTTCTCGGGCTTGTCGCCGTGCTTGTCCTGACGGCGGGTACCGGTTACTTCGTCGCGCAGGAGTTCGCGTACGTCGCGGCCGACCGCCTCGCGCTCGCCCGTGAGGCCGAGGCGGGGGACAGGCGTGCCGCCCGTGCGCTGAAGGTGCTGGGGCGGCTCTCGTTCATGCTCTCCGGCGCACAACTCGGTATCACGGTCACCGGGCTGGTGGTCGGCTTCCTCGCCGAGCCGTCCGTGTCGACGCTGCTGGGGCCCCTGCTGGACGCGATCGGGCTGACCGGAGGCGCGGCCACGGCGGTGTCCGTGGTCACGGCCTTCACCCTCGCCACGGTCCTCCAGATGGTGGTCGGCGAGCTGGCCCCGAAGAACCTGGCGCTCGCCGTGCCCGAGCGGCTGGCCAAGTCACTGGCGTCCTCCACGCTGCTCTATCTGAAGGTCGTCGGGCCGGTCGTCCACGTCTTCGACAGCGCCGCCAACGGGCTTCTCCGCAAGGTGGGGATCGAGCCGGTGGAGGAGCTGCGTCACGGAGCGACCCTGGAGGAGCTCAGCCACCTGATCGGTGAGTCCCACGAGCACGGGCAGTTGCCCGCGGACACCGCGGAACTTCTCGACCACGCCCTCGAGTTCTCCGAGCGGACGCTGGACGAGGTGATGGTCCCCCGCGTCGACGCGGTCTTCCTCCACAAGGACACCACCCTGGCGGAGGCCGCGGCGGTGATCGCCGAGCACGGCCACTCCAGCTATCCGGTGCTCGGGGACCACCCGGACGACGTCTGCGGCGTCGCGGGGGTGTGGGAGCTCATGCGGCTGCCGGCGTCCCGGCTGGACGGCATGACGGCGGCGGAGGCCGCCCGGCCCGCGCTGCTGCTTCCCGACACGCTTCCGCTGCCCGACGCCGTGGCGCAGATGCGTGAGCGGGACGACGAGTTCGCCGTCGTCCTGGACGAGCACGGAGGCGTCGCCGGCGTGGTCACGTACGAGGACATCGCCGAGGAACTCGTGGGCGACATCGCCGACGAGACCGACACGGTCGTCGAACTCGCCGTCGCCGACGGCGAGGGCTGGGTCGTCGACGCCGGGCGGCGTGTGGACGAGGCCGAGAACGCCACGGGTATCGCACTGCCTCACGACGAGGACTACGACACCGTGGCCGGCCTGGTCATCGACCGGCTCGGACGCTTTCCCGCCGTCGGGGACCGGGTCACCGTGGAGGGCGTCACCATCGAGGTGATGAGCCTGGACCGCCACGTTCCGGAACGGGTCCGCATCGAACGCTCGGCGGCTGAGGAGGCCCAGACATGAGCTTCCCCATGGCGTTGTTCGTCACCGTCCTGCTCCTCGCCGGCAGCGGCTTCTTCGTGGCGGCGGAGTTCGCGCTCGTCGCGGCCAAGCGGCACCGCATGGAGAAGGCCGCCGAGAACGGCCAGCGCGGTGCGAAGGCCGCGCTCGCCGGGATGCGCGAGCTCTCCCTGATGCTCGCCGGCGCCCAGCTCGGCATCACCGTCTGCACGCTCGGGCTCGGGTCGATCTCCAAGCCCGCCATCTCCCACCAGATCGACCCGCTGCTGGTGAGCCTGGGGCTGCCCGCCGGTCTCAGCTACGGCATCGCGTTCGCCTTGGCGATGGCGCTTGTGGTCTTCCTGCACATGGTGATCGGGGAGATGGCCCCCAAGTCGTGGGCCATCGCGCATCCCGAACGTTCCGCGATGCTGCTCAGCCCGCTCTTCCGGGCGGTGGTCAGGACCGTGCGCCTGGTCATCCTGGTCCTCAACACGGTGAGCAACGCGCTGGTCCGGATGTGCCGGGTGGAGCCGCGCGACGAGCTCCGGTCGGTGCACAACCGCGAACAACTGACCCACCTGGTGGCGGAGTCGGAGCGGTTGGGGCTGATCAACAGGGCCGAGTCGGAGCTGATCACCCGTTCCCTGACGGAGCCGCAGACCCCTGTCGCGGACCTGGGAGTCCCGGCGTCCGAGATCGTCACCGTGCCGGCCGACGCCGACGTCGAGGCGATCCTCGCGACCGCGACCGCAGCCGGGCGGGCCCGTCTGCTCGTCACGGACGGGGCGGTGGTCCTCGGCTCCGTGCACGCGCGGGACGCGCTTGTGGCCCGCGCGCGGGGACGCGTCGCCACCGCCCGCGGGCTCGCCCGGCCGGTACCGGAACTGCGGGGCACGGACAGCCTCTCGCACGCGGTCGAGCAACTGCGCCGGCACCGAGCGTCCCTCGCCGTCATCCGCGACGCCGAGGGCCGGCTCACCGGCCTGATCACGCTGGACGACCTGCTCGCCCGTCTGCTGGACACCCGCGCGGCGTAGGCGCGCCGACGGTGCGGGTCTCCCCCGGGCCATGTGGCGGCCCGGGGGAGACCCGCGCCGGGTGCGCTTCGTGCTCCGGGGCTCAGTCCCCGGACTTGCGTTCGCCCAGGCGCTCGACGAACTCCTGGGCCTTGTCGACGCCGCTGTCGATCTGCTTGCTGTACTTGCCGGAGGTCTTGTCGTCGATGAAGTCGCCGGCCTTCTCCAACCCCTCGGTGATCTTCTCGCCGTGGCTCTCGGCGAGGTCCTCCACCTTGTCCTTGAGGTTCTGCAGGTTCTTCAGGTTCCTGAGGTCGTCGAGCATGCTGCGTCAGTGCTCCTTCACACGGGTCGCGGCGCTGGGTGAGAGGCGGTTCCGGAGGATCGGCCCCGGGGCCGGGAACGCCCACGGGTGTGCGTCCGCCGGTCGGCGCGGCCGGGAGCGGACGGCACGGCGCCTTCGCCACCCGACGTGCCGGGTGTCGGTCTGCCGCACTCCTGCCCTTGTCGCTGCCACTGGCTCTCTCTCCTCCGGCGAAGACGAAGCGGGGCGGGATCGGGCGTTCGGGACCGACGAGAATCTACAGCATTGTAGAAGCTTCCGTGTGGCCTTCGGGAGGGAGCGCAGGGGGCGCGTCGGGGCCCTGCGGGGTGTGGCGCGGTCTGGCGCGGTCGGCCGTCCGGAGGGACGCTGGAGGAGTACCGGCGGTCGGCGCGGTGCGGACGGCGCCGACCGGTTCCGTCTCGAGGAGACCCGGTTCCGTCTCGAGGAGACGAGGAACGGCTCATGAAAGCTCCCGCAGTCGTCGTGGGCGTCGACGGATCACCGGCGAGCCTGGAGGCGGTGGAGGTCGCGGCGGTGGAGGCACGGCTGCGAGGGGCCGTACTGCGCGTGGTGCACGCGTTCGTGTGGCCCGGCATGCACGTCCCCACCGGTCCGTCGCTGCTCGGCCCGGCGGGGGGAGCGTTGCGGGAGGACGTCGAGCGCGTGATCGGCGACGCGGTGCGCAGGGCGGGCGACCGGGCACCGGATGTGGAGGTCACCCACGCGGTCGTGGCCGGCGAGCCGATGGCGGTGCTGGAGGCCGAGTCGCGTGAAGCCGCCCTGGTCGTGGTCGGCAGCAGGGGCATGGGCCGGATCACCGGAGCACTCGTCGGCTCGGTCGCCGTCCACCTGGCCGGAAACAGCCGGAGCCCAGTGCTAGTCGTGCGGGGCAGGGCCCGTCCCGAAGGTCCGCTGCTGGTCGCCGTCGACGGTTCGGAGGAGAGCCGGGCTGCTGTCGGTTTTGCCGCCTCGGAGGCCGCGCTGCGGGGCGGCGAACTGCTGATCGTGCACGTGTGCGCGGACGCCCGCCCGGGCCGGTCCCGAGCCGAAGGCGAACGGGTGCTCGCCGAGGCGCTCGCCGTCGCGGGCCGCACCGGCGGGCCTGAGGGCGGCACGACCACCCGGCTGCTCGCTGGAGAGGTGAGCCGGGTCCTCGTCGGGTGCGGCGAGGACTCCCAGCTGCTGGTCATGGGAGCACGGGGCCGCGGCGGCTTCGCCGGGCTGCTCCTCGGCTCCGTCAGCCAGGACGTCCTGCGACACGCCGCGTGCCCGGTCGCCGTCGTGCAGGGCGGCGCGGACCGGGGCTGACGGCACACGCCCCGGCGCGTGCGTCCCCGACGGCAGGCCGCCGCCACCGGCCATCGGCAGAGGGAGTGCGGCGAAGGCGCCCGTCAGCCTCCGTCCCGGATTCCGTCAGCCTCCGTCCCGGATTCCGTCCTGGCGAAGTTCGGCCCCTGCCCGATCGAGTCGGCTGCCCGTCACGCGCAGGGCCCGGCTCGGCGGGTCGTCGCGTCCCCGGTTTCGGGCAGGCGGAGTTCGCGGCGCAGGCAAGGCAGCAGGCCTCGTTCGGTCAGGGCGTCCAGCCAGTCGGCGTGCGCCTGCGCGACGGCGTCCGGCGGGGGCGGACTCGCCGGGACGCGGTGGCGTCTCACCGTCAGGGCGAGACCGGCCGCGGACGCGAGCCCGGCGACCCCGGTCACGGCCGCCGCGCCCCAACCCACACTGACGAGGGCCTTCGCGAGGGGCCCCGCGGCCCCGGCCAGGCGCAGGCCGTAGCCCAACACGAGGAAGACGACCGTCGCGGCGGCGGCCAGGATCGGCGTGAGTACCGCGAGCGCGGCCACGGCGTCCTTCGCGTCCTCCGCACGCTGGTGCTCCACGATCTCCACTGCCGCACGCGCCCGTATCTCCAGCAGCACCGCGTACTCCGGTGCCGCCTCCGCGGCGAGGGACTCCGCGGCGGCGCGGGCACACGCACGCAGGCCGTCGACGGTGTGCCGCGCTTCGGGTTGACCGAGCGCGGTACGGACGTCAGGTGCGTCGAGCGCCCGCTGCAGCGCGTTCTCGAACGCCGCCCGGTCCTCCGGGTGCAGCGCCACCTGCTCGTTCATGCTCATCCCTGTGCTGTTGTCGTGGGTTCTGCCGTCCACCGCGGGACCGGAGCCCGGTGGCCGCGGTCGACGTGGAGCCTGGAAAGGAGGTACGGCCGACCGCCGCGCCGCGGGGCAGGCCCGCGCGGCGCGCGTGCCTCCCGCCCGACGGCCGACCTCGCGCTTCAGGTCGGGCGCGGGTACGGCGTCCTGCCGGCCTCCGACCGCGGCGGGCCGCCGACGTCGGGCGCTGCGGGGGCGCGGGAGGTTCGGCCGGCCGCTCCGGAGACCTCGGTCAGGCGCGGCGTGCCCGGAGCGACGTTGCCGTCCTCGGCGAGCGTCACACCCATGCGTTCTTCCTCTCCCGCACAGAGCCTGGGCGAACAGAGGCCGCAGGCCCGGAGGTTGCCCGGAAGGTTGAATCTACAGCAGTGTAGAAGTGCGCGGGTGCGGTTCGGTCCGGCCATCGTCCACCGCCCGTCGTCGTCCGCGCGGTACCCGAGGAGACGATCCAGGGCCGAACGCTCGTAACATGCACGCCTGAGCGCGCGGTACCCACGCGCGGGTCCCGGAGGTCTGGAGGACGGGTGGACACGAAGGCGAACGAACCGTGCGCGCCGGAGCGTTCCCGCCCCCGCCGGAGAAACCGGCGGGCACGAGCCGCGCGAGGCGGCGGCCGGTGGACCGCCCGCCCCTCCGGCGGCGATCACGCCGGATCCCGGGCGCCGCGAGACCGGGCCAGCTCCCGGGGACACCGAGCAGTGAGAGTGGACAGCGAGAGGCGGGCAACATGAGCGAGGCCGACGCGGGGCGGTCCGGCCGCCCGAACGCCCGCCGGGCACAAGGCGAGTTGGAGAGCGAGGTGCTGGCCGCACTGCGAAGCGCGGCCCGCCCCGTCACCGCCGCCGAGGTCCAGGAGCGTCTCGGCCGGGGACTCGCCTACACCACGGTGATCACCATCCTCACCCGGCTGCGCGCCAAGGGCGCGGTGACCCGGCGACGAGCGGGCCGCGCCTTCGAGTGGACGGCGGTCGCCGACCAGGCCGGGCTCGCGGCACTCCGGCTGCGCCGGCTACTGGACGCGGAAGCCGACCGCGAAGCGGTCCTCGCCAGGTTCGTCACCGCGCTGCCGCCCGACGACGAACAGCTTCTGCGCGGCCTCCTCGCCCGCGACCTCGACGAGCCCGAAGGCTGACGCGTGGGCGTCTTCGTCTTCCTCCCCCTGGTGCTGCCGCTGTCCGCGTGGCCGATAGCGCGGCTGGCCGAGCGGCACCTGCACCCCCGGGCCGCGACGTGGTTGCTGACGGTCGTCGCCGCCGTCCTCGCGGTCTGCAGCACCCTCTGCCTGGCCCTGGTGATGGTCGTCGGCACCGCGCAGCTCCCCGGCAACCCCCTGCCGGACAGCTGGTCCTCCCCGAGGGTCCAGGACGCGGTGCCCTATGACGAGGTCGCAGGCAAGGCGTCCATCCCGGCCCTGGGCGCCGTGCTGGCCGCCTGCGCCAGAACGGCCTGGCGCCACCACCGGCTGCGCTCCCGCGCCGCCCGGGCCCTCCTCGGACTCCCGGCGGGGCCCGTCGCCGTCCTCCCCGACGAACTCCCCTACGCGTACGCGCTCCCCGGGAAGCCCGGCCGAGTGGTCGCGACGACGGGAATGCTCCGGACCCTCACCAGCCCGGAGCGCCGCGTCCTGTTCGCCCACGAGCGAGCCCACCTCACACACCGCCACCACCGCTTCCTGCTCACCGTGCAGATCGCCGCGCGGGCCAACCCGTTCCTCCGCCCGCTCCGGACCGCCGTCGGGTACACCACCGAGCGGTGGGCCGACGAGGAGGCCGCGGCCCGGGTGGGCGACCGCCGCCTGGTGGCGAGAGCGGTCGGCCGGGCCGCACTGGTCTCCCGGGGCTACATGCCGGCGGTCGGCATCCCGGACTTCGCCTCCCCGGGCCCCGTCCCGCGCAGAGTCGCCGCACTGCTGGAGCCGACGCCCGCGCCGCGGAACTGGCCACCGGTGTTCACCGCGGTGGGCCTCGCCGCGTGGGCGGCGGCCGCCGGCGCCACCGCGTCCGCGCTCTCGTCCGCGAACGCCGCCGTGAGCCTCTTCCTGATCCTGAAAGCGGCAACACCGCTGTGACCAGTAACAGCCAGCGGACCACGTCCGCACAGTCCGCACACGAGACCCGCTCCGCAGTGCCTCTCCGGCACGCGGGGGCGCACTCGCCCACTCAACAACCAACCCCCGGGTCGTTGACCTGGGGGTTTGTCGTGCAGCGGGTGACGGGAATCGAACCCGCGCCCTGAGCTTGGGAATCAACAGGTACTTGAGAGTTGCTGGCGCGTCTGACCTGCGGAAACGCCTCATAGGAGACCTGTCGGCGGGGCTTCGCATGATCCACTGATGACCGAGGTTGACTGGCTCTGCTGGCACGTTGTGGCGCGCCCAAGGCAACAGTGGGAACGGGCGGTCGGGTTCCGGGCGAGGCAGGATCCAGCGGGTCGGTGCGCGCGACGTTGGGCCGGGGGCCTTGCCTCCCGGCTCTCGTGATCCTGCGCACGATGAAGGCCGGGTACAAGGGCGCCGACAGCCTGTACAACGCATCCCGGCTCTCCGTGGTGCTCAGCACCACGGAGAAGGCCAACCCACTCATCGACAGCCTGCGCAAGACCGGCAAGCTCCCGTCGAACTATGTGACGAAGAGCCAGGCAGCCAAGAAGGGCTGGGAACCGGGTAAGGCCCTCGGCAATCATGTGCCGGACGGCCAGATCGGCGGCGACATCTTCCGCGACCCCGCCTCCATCGGCCTGCCCACCAAGTCGGGGCGCGTGTGGTACGAGGCTGATGTCGGCCTGACCAATACCATGAAGCGGTCCAAGCAGCCGGGTACGCGGCTGCTCTACTCCGACGACGGCCTGCTGTACGTGACCACCGACCACTACAAAACCGTCGATTTCGTCGGCACCTACTGAGAGACCCTGGCCGAGATGACGGACGAAACTAACGAAGCAGAACCCGCGGTCCCTGACTCGCTGGTCATCGACCTGGCCGGGGTACGGGAGCCTGAGGAACTCCAACGACTCCTGCAGCGGGAGCTGATGTTCCCCGACTTCTACGGCCGGAACTGGAGCGCCTTCTGGGACGCGATCACCGGTCTCGTCGACCTGCCGCACGAACTGACCTTCACCGGCTGGGCTGCCTTCTCAGCGGCGCTCCCGGCAGAGGCCGGGAAGCTGCGGGAACTCCTCGACGACTACCTCAGTGAATACGGCCAGTACCTCGCTGTCCCGCGCCGCATCCGCTACCAGTAGCGCTGACCCGCAGCCCCGCGGGTGGGCGCCGGAACGCCAGCCGGCGCCCACTCGCGGGGCTTCCGTGACTGAAGGCGCTCACCGTCATCGGCGGCGCCTTGCGCCCCAGTCGGCAATGAGGTGCGTTCCAGCTCGTACAGCACCGCGACCTCGTGCCGTCCTGTATCGAGCAGTCCGCTCACGCATCGCTCACGTGCTGCCGTCCGCTGGGCGCGCGAAACATCGAGGCTAGGCAACAAGTAAGGCCCAGGTCTTTGACCTGGGCCTTTGTCGTGGAGCGGGTGACGGGAATCGAACCCGCGCTCTGAGCTTGGGAATCACCGGTGCCAGATACTGCGCCGAGTCGCTGACCTGCTGAAACGTGACGCGTTGGCGGCCAGTCGGCCGGCTGTTGAGCACTCCTGTTGACCGCTGACGACCGCGCTGACGGGCATGCTTCGGGCACGGAACCAGCACTGCGAGACGACAGCCCAGCGTCGCAACAGCGAAGGCCCGCGGAGTTGCCGGCTCTACCGAAGCCCTTTGACCATCACCAGCTCTCTGATCACACCGTCGGGCAGCAGGTCGCCAGCCTCCTCCGCGATGCTGAACCCGCGGCGTCGGTAGAGGCCGAGCGCGGGCTCGTTCCCTGGGATCACCGCAAGCTTCAGCGCGACGAAGCCTGACTTCCGGCCCCACGTCGCCACGGCTTCGATGAGCCGGTCCCCGAGCCCTTCACCTCTCAAGTCGGGCCTGACCCACAACGACCGGAGTTCGCATGTCTCGCCGTCGCCGGGCACGCCCCGGACCATCCCCACGGGATCATCACTTCGAAGCGCGACAACGTTGTACGAGCCGGGGATGCCCATCCGCGCCCGCCACTGCTCCCGGCCACCCCGATGCCAGTCATCGAGGCGGCACTTGAACGCATGCGGCGCCTCGGCGAGCGCCGCCAGTCGGGTCTTCTCCCACAACAGCCAGTCCTCCGCCGTGAGGATATGCAGACTCACCATGCCGCGAGTCTCCCGCACAGCCAAGCCGCCCCCGCCGCTGCCAGATGCCCCTGAACACCCTTGGCCTACGCGGCGTGAGTGTCCGTGCCGCGCAGGATGTAGAGGTCGTCACCGAAGACTGCCGAGATCTGGATCTGACCGCCGAGAGCGGCGACATAGCGTGCGATCGCCTCCACGGTGGAGACATCCCCGCGGCCCCGAGCTCTGACCGGGCGCATGTGGGTGGTGGAGTGCTGCTCTGCCGTGTGCCAATGGTGCCCGCCTCGCTGGATTAGGGCGTGCAGGGACCCAATGCCGATGCCTCGGCGCCGGCCAACCCGGCCAGAATGGCGTCGGCCGGGCGGGAACTCGACAGAAAGGTAGTGCACCGACGGTCGCGCCGAGCGCCAGTCACCTATGCCCTACGGCGCTGACCAGTTTGGTTAGAGACGTGCCGTGCAGACGCTTGAGCAGGAATCTTCTGATCTTTTGCAACTGGCAGTGAGCCAACCTGCTCCGCAGGATCAGGTCATCCAGACGGTATGCCTCCTCTACCAGCTTCGCATCAAGTTCACCGTCGTCGCGACCATCTTTTTTCGAGAGGTGTCCGAAGTGGCGTTCTTTGGTTTCGAGGCGTTCCTTCATCCACCCTAGTCCGAGCATCGAATATTTGATACCTGCGGTGTAGCCGCTGGTGGGGTGGTAGAGGTGCGATTGAAGCCTGCAGCTGTAAATCTCCTGCCAGACGGGAGAAAGGATCCTGAGGGCTACTGAAGATATCCCTTTTTCTCGAATCTCCGCCAAGTGGTCAGCGGCTGCGTCTAGGGCGCACTGTAGTCTCTGGAATTCTGGCTCCTCAAGGAGGATTTCCAATGATTTCCTGCCGTAGAGGCTTACCCTGAGCCCGTAGTGATCACTTTCGAACCCGAATCCCGGAGACCATGCGCGTCCCGACTCCGCCGCCCCGGAGGCGACGTCAAGGTAGGCAGAGCGATAGGCATTAATGTTCTCGTGCACCTCCTGTAGCGCGACGTCCAATTCAGAGAGCGTGGCGAGGAGTTCGGCAAGCATGCGGTTTGCATCCTTCGCCGCCTCGTCTCTCGCCCTGATCCTGTCGATCAAACTTCCACTTCGAGTGATTGCGAAGACTCCGACAGTCAGGACCAGGATCGGCGCCCATGTCCTCTGCTCTGCTATTCGGGGGATTTCATCTGCAATTATCTGGAGGTCATCCCTAGTTCTCCCTGGACGCTCGTACTGATACACCGCTGCACCCGACGCGAGGAGAATCAAGGATCGCCGAGAAGCAAAACCTACGGCCCTCTTCGGGATTCGCGACAACTGCTCTAAAGCGTTCCTCCTCTTTGTCATCCTTTCGAGCTTCTCCAAAGGGATTTGCCTGACAAGGCGACGTGCCATCGAATAGCGAAGGAGCCACACTGGGCTCCTTCGCTCCACATTGGCCCACGAGCGCGGTACATTACTTCGCCAGCCAGGATTCCCCACGCGAGCACCGATCTCACTGGCAGATTCCAGGATGTCTGAATACCGAATCCTCCGCTCAACGCGCACGCTCACTTCCACCCAGAATTTGATGGCCAAGAGTCGGGCGACTGTGAGTGCGCCGAGTAGCATGACGGCAACGATGACGACCTTCAGGGGAATGGCAAGCCAAGGCTGTGTCACGCTGGCCTCAATGGCCGCGAAGAACTTATACAACAATTCCATTGGTCTCTTCCTGGGGGCTCCATGATTGGGGGTGTAATTATCCGGGAGTAGTACGGGGAACTACATGCATTTGAGGACAGTTTGAGCTTCGCCTTGAGCGTAGCTACCGTTGCCCACCGCCCTATCCCGGCTCGATTCCCGTCCGCCGTCGAGCCACACGCATGTGGAGCGGGTGCGGACTTGGACCAGATCACGTGCCCCACGCGTGCACCGAGCGCTTGGCGCGCCGACAGGAGCGGCCGCGACCGTCGCCAAGCCCCATCGGCTCCTCCAAGCCGTCATGGAGACCGCGGTCGACGACGAACTCACCCGCCGCAACCCCTTGCCGCATCCGGGGTGCTGGAAGGAAGGTGCGGCGGAACGACAGATCGTCACTGTCGCCAAGGTCGATGCCCTCGCCGAGGTGCTGGAGCTGCGCTGGCGAGGCTGCGACGATCTACCAGCACTCGCCCTTGAGTGGCAGCAGGAGGTGGCTGGCGGCCTGGACGACCTCGTGCGCGCCGCCCGTGTGGAGGCCAAGGAGACGCCTTCTGGTGCGGATCTGGCGCGCGACGCCTGAACTGGTCCGGAGAAACAAACAAGGCCCAGGTCTTTGACCTGGGCCTTTGTCGTGGAGCGGGTGACGGGAATCGAACCCGCGCTCTGAGCTTGGGAATCACCGGCGTCAGAGGCCGTGCCAAGTCGCTGACCTGCTGAAACGTGACGTGTTGGCGGTCATTCGGCCGGCTGTTGAGCACTCCTGTTGACCGCTGATGACCGCCCTGACGGGCATGCTTCGGGCACGGATCCAGGAATGCGTGACGACAGCGCAGCGTCGCAGCAGCGAAGGCCCACGGAGTTGCCGGCTCTACCGAAGCCGTTTGACCATCACCAGCTCTCTGATCACACCGTCGGGCAGCAGTTCGCCAGCCTCCTCCGCGATGCTGAACCCGTGGCGCCGGTAGAGGCTGAGTGCGGGCTCGTTCCCTGGGATCACCGCGAGCTTCAGCGCGACGAAGCCTGACTTCTGGCCCCACGTCGCCACGGCTTCGATGAGCCTGTCCCCGAGCCCTTCACCTCTCAAGTCGGGCCTGACCCACAACGACCGGAGTTCGCATGTCTCGCCGTCCCCGGGCACGCCCCGGACCATCCCCACGAGATCGTCACCTCGAAGCGCGACAACGTTGTACGAGCCGGGGATGCCCATCTGCGCCCGCCACTGCTCCCGGCCACCCCGATGCCAGTCATCAAGGCGAGACTTGAACGCATGCGGAGCTTCGGCGAGCGCCGCCACTCGGGTCTTCTCCCACAACAACCAGTCCTCCGCCGTGAGGACACGCAGACTCACCATGCCGCTCGTCTCCCACACAGCCAAGCCGCGTAATCCCACCTGTCACCTATCCCTGCAGCAGACCCCTCCGATTCCTGCTGGCGCGCGCCGAGTTCCCCGTGAACGTGATCCACGGTGAGGAGCCGTTCGCCGAGGATGAGGATTGGGAGTACGGGCCTCCGAGGTACCTTCGGCCTGAGCGGGTCCAGCTCGCGGCTGAAGCACTACCGGCTACCAGCTATGCCCAGCTCATCCGTGGCGTGGATCCTGCTGAACTGACCAGCGCCGAGGTGTATCCGCTCGGATGGAGTGAGCCCGGGGCTCTGGAGTGGGGGCGTCCCTGGTACGACGGCCTCACACAGTTCTCCGAGGCTGCCGCCAGGGCGGACGACGTGATGCTCGTCTGGCTGGACTGACGGGCCACGACAGCGGTGAGACCTCAGCTTGGGAAGTACCGCGCGATTTGCTTGGTGCGGCCGCTGTCCTGCAAGGATGGTTGCAGAGATGTCCTGGGAGTCGGCGCCAACCTGCCCGCCTTTAGCCGCTATTGCCCGCCTCAACTGGTGCGGCTTCTGGCGCGGTGGCACTATCTGCTCGGCTTTGACGGGCGGACGACTGTCGCACCCCCGTCATAGCCCCTTCCACTGAGATTACTCTGTAGGCCGCAGCCTCTCGTAGATCCTTTCTCGGCTATTCTTATCCATTCCCGGAGCGAAGCCCTTGCCGGTTGCGAAAATCTCGTTGTGACGTAGGATCCGCGTTGAGACCTTCTCTGCAAAAGGAATGAGGTGGTCGAGTAGGTAATCGCGGAAGAAACCCTTATGGACCACGTCGATTGCGGCCGTTCTTCCGACATGTGGAACGAAAGCGTCCTGGGTCTCGGGTTCATGGCGGAACAGTCGGCACCAGGGGGTGAGCTCCAACTCAGTCCCAGCCTCTGTCGTTCTTGCTGCAACCATGGGGGCATCAAGAACGGCCACCGCAGATAGGAGAAAGGCGTCGAGCCATTGCCACGTTTCCCTCGGCTCTGAGGACTTGGCGAAGTGGGCTGCTGCACTAAGTAGCGGCATCACGATTCCGTTGTAAGCGTCTGTTCCTGTCAGTTCAAGCTTGGGCTTTCGTGCACACTTGCTCATGATGGAGAAACCGCCCCTATTGAGGAACGGATCATTGTCGATCTCAAGTGCCTGCATCACCGTTAGCAGCCAGGAAGATTTGGAATCGTCGGTACGTACCGCGATGTGCTCGTGTCGGAGCCCGGTGATCTGAGGGAGTGTGAGTCGCCACGAGCGCTTCGCAGGGGAAAAGAATACATATGGCAAATCTGATTGTTTGCACTCGATCACAACGGCCAGTGATGGGCGAATCCGGGATTCCTTGGCCGGTAGATGCCCCAGCTCCTTAATCGCCAACAAGTCGCATGAGCGCATCTCTCCGGTGAGGCGGTCGTTAAATCCCCACTCCTGTTGAACAGTGAAGTCGCTTTCCAGTAGGTTGAACACTGTGCTTTGCAAAGGGTATCCAGATTTCTCAATTGCCTCTGTGAGTGCTTCTGGTGTGACCCCAGCGCCAAGCTGGTTGCTCATAGGGTTCCTGACATCGAAATCCTTCACGCGCGCCTCACTCAAGCAGGTGCCATCGCCCTATTGCGTATTTTAGGTGCGGCAGCCATCGGTTTCGTGGTGAATGACGAAAGAGATCGGTGGAGCGGGTTTGGCCGGTGGCCTGCCCGGTCTGGGGCCGAGTATGACCAGGGGCCGTACGCTGGTTGGCAACTCGGGCAGGCTTTGGTCCTGCCCGTAATGAGCACGAGTGGCCCCCTGATCTTGCTCGGCGTGGGACCCACACCAACTTGTTAGACACTCGCTAATGGTCGTCGTTGACCGATCTGCCGGGCATAGATCGGATGCGTGGCCGGGGCGGTCGAATTTAGCCGTTATCGACGATAACTTCAATTGCCAGCAATCGAACAAGTTCAACGTCGGGTTGCAGCAAGTAAGCCTCGTGGCTCATTGGTAGTAGCACCTTCGACTCACCGAAGCGCGGGTCGTCCTTGGCGTGGACGATTCTGTTTCGGAGCGCGTATACGCGTTTCGCTGTTTGAGAAGCCAGAGACTCCCCGCTTTTTGGGTTAATTGCAGGAACTCCGCTTATGGGGCCACCCTTCTTAAAGTGATCTGGGTTGAGTGAATAGAATTCGTGTAGCTTTTCGCTCGGCACGCACTCTTCGATGGCGGTGCGCAACTGCTCCCCATCGCTCGCCCCGTGAGCTCTCTCGACTGTCGCGAGTAGCTTCACGACCGATGAATCCTTTTCTTCGTCGAAGTCAAGCGCGCGAAGCACTCTCCGGAGTTTCTTGAGGGTGTCTCTCTTGTGAACCGTTGGCAGATATGACTCAATCACTTGGTAGTATGAGAGATAAGCTAGCGTGCGGTTGCCGCGTAGCGAGAAGTCGCTGGGGATGGAGAACAAGGCGGCGATATTGCTTGGAACTGCTGTCTTCGGGAATCGAACTTTTTGGTCTACTGTGCGCAGGCGTGAATAGTTCCGCGCTCGATCCATTCTGGGGCGCAGTGAATATGGAGATCTGTGTCGAGCGTTTAGCTCGAAAAGAAAAGAGTTTGCCAAGTCAAGTGACTTTTGGACTAGTTCGCGTTCTTCGGTAGATCCTCCCAGGAAAACCTTCAAGGTGATCTGTACCCCTCCGGATTCCTGGGCGTCCTTGAGTGAAAGCAGCGGGACGCATAGCGCGGTATTCCGGGAGATTTCGAGGCAGGTGGATCCGTCCTTTGAAGTCACGCGGATCACGCTATATACTCTATCCCCGCAGTTTTCGAGTGGTGGATTCGATGAGTGCGTGTGAGAGCACGGATGTACTTCGAACTTGCGCTGCTCGATACTTCTGGTACTGAATGCGTTGAGGGTGCTATGCTGGCGCATCTCAAACTCTGCGTACCCTAGCTCTGGGTCAATCCACCCTTCGTAGTCCTCCAGCCTCTTGGCTCCCCGGCTTATTGCTGCCAGTATCTGGCGGGCGGCGATCATGGAGATCGCTACTTCACGCCTACGGAAGGTGGAGTTGTCGGTCGGTTCAAACAAAAGATGATCTTCGCGGCTTTCGAGATATCGAGAGTTGAGGGCATCCGCCAAGATCTGAATGTTATCGCCGCAGAGCTCTGCCGCATCTTCGCTGCGTGTCGAGTCGCTCATAATGTCTTATGCCTCCGTGCAAAGTTCACGGCGGTGCCATGAGAAGATCCTGGCCGTGGACCAAGAGTGCTGCTGGCGGCCGGCCAGCAGCAGCTTCCCGCGTTAAGCCGCCAACGCGGGAAGCTCGCGGAGGCGGTCCCTGAACTCGCGGACGGCGGGGACGTGGGAGTGGGGGGTCAGTTTGGTGGAGAACTCCTTGAGGCGGTCGACTGCGCGCTTGGAGGAGACGCCGCTTTCCACCAGCTCGGCGCCGTTGTTGGCGGCGTCGAGTGCGCCTTCGAGGTCGCTGCCCTGGAGGCGGGCTTCGGCGAGGCGGCTTGAGCGTACGGCCTTGTCGCGCGGTACGGCCTGCTTGATCGACTCTTCGAGGGCGTCGGTGGCCTCCTTGACCTGGCCGCTGCGGAGCATGACCTTGCCCTCGGTGGAACGCACCTGGGCGTCCCCATACCAGCTCAGCCAGTCGGGGGTCTCCGAACTGTCCGCGCGGTCCCAGAGGGACAGGGAGCGGTGCAGTTCCTCTCCGGCCTTGCGGTGTTCGCCGTGTCGGGAGTGGGCCTCGGCTTTGTGGAGGTGCAGGTAGGACTGGGTGCTGGGGGGGAGTGCCTTGGGGGCGTTGTCCACGGCTGTGGTGATGAGGTCCACGCGGTCCTTGGTGTGGCCGTCGTCGGAGACGTGGACGCCCATCTCGGCGAGCATGAAGCAGCCGAAGGCGTCGTCTCCGGCGGTGCGGGCGGAGCGCAGCGCGCCGACGTAGTACTGCTGTGCTGCCGACTTGCGGCCGGCGTCGTAGGCCATCCAGCCGGTCATGTAGGAGACGCGGGCGGAGAGCGAGTACAGGCGTTGCTTGACGTGTTCGGAGGAGCGTCCGGCCTTCAGCAGGCCGGTGATCAGCGCCAGGTCTGCCTGTGCGTGCTCCAGTAGCGTCGCACCGCCGAACTGGGCGTCCAGCGACTTGAGGGTCTCCACGCGCTGCTCGATGGTGGTCACCATCTGGTCGGTCACGCGGTCGCCGTCCAGGGCCGCGGCGAACGCGGGCTCTGCTGCCGCCCAACTCGCCGCGACGCCGGCCAGGGCTCCGCCAGTAATCGTCAGAAAGCCTCGACGGTCCATGCGCCCACTCTCTCCGAGTCTCGTCAGGGCTTCCACGGTACCGTCCTCGGTCCACGCGGCAGAGAGCATCGGGACCTCCCATACGGGTAGCCAGCGAGGCCAACGGGTCGCCCGCACGTGGGCGAAGGGGATTCCGAGCAGGTCAGCGAGTACGCGCTGGGCGTCCTCGTCGGGGGTCTGACCCTGCTCCCACTTCCACACGGTGGTGCGGCTGGTTCCCAGGTTGATGCCGAGCTGGCGCCCGTGCCGTTGCATGATGCGCGCGAACTCCGCCTTGCCCCAGCCCTGTTGGACCATCAGGCAGGTCAACGGATGTGGTGCCGGTGGTGCGGTCATGCGTCGCTCCGTCCCCTCGCAGCGTGTTCGTAAAGCTACTGCGCGTAGCTTGCCTCGTCAGCCGGTCGGGCCGCAGCAGAAACCCCCTAGAAACGTTCCGCCGTGCAGGGGTGGGGAGTTGCACTGTTCGCAGCCGCCTCGGAGCGGCCTTCTGACCGCCGGCGGGTCTGTGGAGACGTGTCCTTCGTGGACAGCCCCCGGAGCCCACGGGCTCGCCGGCTCCCACGAACGGAGGGGAGTGCGAATGAGCAGGAACGAGTTCGTCCGGATGCTTGGTGACGTCGGTACGTGGTCGACGCACGACTTCAAGGTCTACCTGGAGCTGCCCTGATGGCCCGCCACTCGGTTCCAAGGGAGCCCATCCGACTGCCGGGGTGGGGCATGGCCGGGGCGCTTCTCGGGCTTGGCCTGGTCGGCCCTCTTCTGGTGATGGGAGCGGAGGTCGGCGGTGCCGCGCCAAGCGCCGCCGGCGGGCCGGTCGGCTACGAGGTCGCGGACGGGGGACTGGCGGATGAGGACGCGTAGGCCGGCCAGGAACCTCAACGTGCGCCAAGCGGAGGCGGAGGAGTTCTTCCGCCGCACTGTCCTCCCGCGCCTCATGCTTCCCGGGTCGTTCGCGTACCAGGTCCGTCAGCTGGTGGCGGAGCACCTGCCGGCTCTGAGGGAATCCGAGGCGGGTCGAAAGCCGATGCGGCGCGTCGCACGTGAGCTGGCCGCGCTCGGAGCCAAGTGGAAGTGCCTGCCGTTCCACTACTTCCGCTACGGGCTGTACCGGGACGAGGTGTCGCTTGGTGAGGCCATGGGGTACCTCCCCGAGACCGTCCTTTTCGCCAGGCTCCTTCCGGCGGTCAACCGGGACACGGTGCTCCTGGACGACAAGGTGCTCTGCAAGCGGGTTCTCGCCGCTGGCGACGTTCCTCAGCCGAGGCTCCTGGCGAGTGGGGACGTCCGGACCGCGACGCTGCCCGACGGCACCTCTCTTCCTCTCGCAGCGGTTCGTGGAGCCCTCCCCGCCCACACGCCCGCCGTCATGAAGCCGGCCCGCTATGCGAGCGGTGGAGCGGGCATCGTCACCGTCAACGCGTACGACGACGAGTCGCCGTTCTGCCTACGGGAGTACGCGGAACGGTGGGGCTCCTGGCTCATCGAGGAACGGGTGCGGCAGCACCCCGACCTCGCGGCACTGAACCCAGGCGTGGTCAACACCTTCCGAGTCATCACGTGCTGGTCGCGGACCGAGGCCGAGGCGCTGTACTGCATGCTGAAGCTGGGTGGCGTCTCCGGGCTCGTCGACAACTCCAGTACCGGTGGCATGCAGATCCGGGTGGACATCGACACCGGGGAGCTTGATCCGTATGGCTACGACCGGTGGATGCGGCGGCACACGCACCACCCGTCCACGGCGACGCCGTTCGCCGGTCGGAAGGTCGGCCTGATCAAGGAGGTCCTTGGTCTGGCGGAACGGGCCGCGCAGCTCTTTCCCCAGGTCCCGTTTGCTGGCTGGGACATCGCACTCACGCCCGAAGGGCCGACGGTGATCGAGGGGAACAGCAGCCCTTCCCTGGCCCATATCCAACGGACTCATTCCGTAGTGGCTCCCGTGCTGCTCGGCCGCTTGAAGGATCTCCGCGGCCGCCCTCTTCTCTGAAAGGAGACCGTTCCCCGTGCTGGAAAGCAAGAACCTGAAGGCTCAGGCACGCCATTGCGCGCGCGAGCTGATCGCGGCCCTTGGTGGAAATCCGGAAGTGCAGGCCCTCTACGTCCTGTCCTCATCCGCCAACACCAACGAGAACGTCACCGTCTTCGGAAAGGACTCCGACTTCGACCTGGCCGTGGTTGTCGACGTTCCCATGGGCTCTGACGAATGGCGGCCACGACCTGAGGACACGTACGCACTCCTCGCGGACCGCATTCCCGAATGGGTGCCGGAGTTCAGTTTTCACCTTCCAGTCCCGTGGGGATTGATGGAGGTCAACGTCCACCAGCTCATCTACCAGTACGAGGCGGACGTCCGCACGCTCTGGAACAGCGACAAGTGCGACGCCTACCTCAACAAGGGCGAACCACTGCTGGATCGGGCAGGACGCTTCGGGGAGTTGATCGCCCTCAAGGCCCGCGAGGAGCAGCACCGGCTTCGCCTCGGCGAACTCCACCTCCTGAACCGCATCACCTGGGACGCGGCCGAGATCGCCAGAAAGCAGGCCGGCCGCGTCGGCCCGGCCTCCGGCCACGCCGTGCTGTCGATGGCGCTGGAGGAGGTCATCGACTGGGTGTACGTCAGCCACGGCCGCCTCATCCCCAACCGGAAGTGGAAGCTGTACCAGCTACGCGCCCTGGGGATGGTCACCGCGGAACAGGAGCGGGCGGTGCTGCGTGTGATGACATGCGAGCCCGACTCGATGAGAGACCTCGAACGGCGCATCGACGAGTTGGCACGCCTTTGCTCGAATCTCGGAATTCCTCTCGACCCCCGCAGTGTCCAGGACACCCGGAAGGAGTACCAGCGTCACAAGCAGCTTCTCGGGGCGCGCGCCGCCGTCTACGCCACGGGCCCGGAGCCGCGTCTTGTTCCGCACGACAGTCGAGCGCGCGCCTAGATAGGCTGCGGCATCCCCATCAACAAGGAGGCCAGGCAGTGGCGCTGACGCTTTACAACACCCTGACCAACGTCAAGGAAGCCTTCACAACCCGCAACGCCGGTGTCGTGGAGATGTTCGTATGCGGGCCCACCGTCTACGACCTCAGCCACGTCGGTCATGCGAAGACCTACACCCAGTTCGACCTCGTCGCTCGATACCTGCGGCGCAGCGGATATCGCGTCACCTACGCACAGAACATCACCGACGTGGATGACAAGATCATCCGTCGGGCGCAGGAGATCGAGACGGACCCCCGCGAACTGGCCACGAAATACGAACAGCAGTACCGCGACGACATGACAGCGCTGGGAAACACCAGCGTGGATGTTTATGCCAGGGCCCACGACCACATCGGGGACATCATCGAGCAGGTCCAGCAGCTGATCGCACGTGGCCACGCATATCAGTTGGACGACGGCTGGTATTTCGACCTCGCGTCGTTCGGCGAGTACGGGAAACTGTCGGGACGGACCGACGTCCAGCCGGAAGACTCGTTGTCCCGCATCGACGAGCACGCGGGGAAGCGGAACCCTGGCGACTTCGCCCTGTGGAAGGCGAGGAAGCCCGGAGAGCCGTACTGGGACGGCGCGCTCGGCGAAGGCAGGCCGGGCTGGCACATCGAGGACACGGCCATCACCAACGCCCTCTTCGGGCCGCAGTACGACCTGCACGGCGGCGCCGTCGACCTCATCTTCCCTCACCACGAGGCGGAGATCGCCCAGATGGAATCCGCCTCGGGCGCCGCGCCGCTGGCCCGGTACTGGATGCACACGGGCCTTCTGCGGGTGGACGGTTCGAAGATGTCCAAGAGCCTCGGCAACTTCACCACCATCCGCGACGCGCTGGTCCACACCGACTACCGCACCCTGCGCTACGTCTTCCTGAGCCAGCACTACCGGTCCTCCACGGACTACACCGCCGAGACGATCGCCCAGGCGCAGGCAGCCCGGCGCCGGGTCGAGAACTTCGCCCGCACCATCACGACGGCGGACACCACCGAATCCGCAGGCCGGGCGCAGGACGCGCGGACCGCGTTCTTCACCCGCCTCGACGACGACTTCGACACCCCGGGCGCCCTCGCGGCCCTGTTCGAGTACATCCGCGAGACCAACAGGAGCACCACCGCCCCCGGCCCAGCAGCCAGCCGCTTCCTGGACGAGGTGAACGCTCTCCTCGACACCTTCGAGATCACCGCCGACCAGGAGACCGACAGCACGATCGACGCGGCCCTCCAGCGCCGCGAACAGCATCGCAGGAACAAGGAGTACGCCGCCGCCGACGCGATCCGCGACGAGCTGGCGGCCAAGGGAATCACCATCGAGGACACCCCGGAAGGAACGCGCTGGTGGCGCACATAGCTTCTGCGGCGTGGCGTACCGCTCCGCCGATGATCACCGAGTACGGCATCGACTCACGACTCTGCGACGACCTGTCCCGTCACCTGGAGGCCGCCGTCCACCGGCCCCGGACGTACCAGGGACGCCTGGACGAACGACTGCGCAAGAGCGAGTACGCCGAAATCTCCGACGACCTGGAACGTTGGTTATTCCAGCAGGTCAAGCCCGTCCTGCGGCACCACTTCGGAACGCCGGTACGCCGCATCCCCACGCAGCGGAGCATCGCCTACCGCTACGGCCCCGGAGTGGGCTTCGTCGCCCACCACGACGAGGTGACCGAGATCGAACGGGAGCGTGCACGGACCACGGGGCAGCCGGTGGTCGGCGGTGACATCACCGTCGTCACCTGGCTCAGCGGGCCGGAAAGCTACGAGGGCGGAGCCCTGTTCTTCGAGAACCCGGCGCTCGAACTCCGACCGGCGCGGGGTGCGGTCGTCGCGTTCCCGGCCACTCGCGCCTACGTCCACGGTGTGCGGCCCATCGAGTCTGGCGTACGCACCACGGTGATCACGCGGGTAGCCGCGTCGGTGAACGACGCCACCGGTTCGGATTCCGTCGGGCGGCCCTCAGCGCCGGAATGAGTGCCGGGTCCGCCGCTGACCGGGCGGCTGGCGGACCCGGGCGCTCGTTCCTCTCACGCTGGAGGGGATGCGAGCGTGGCCAGTTCGCGGAGCCGCAGGCAGTACCGACGTTCCTCAGGGTCGCTGATGTGCGGTAGGGCCCGGTCCAAGCCCGCGACACCTTCGCGCAGTATGCGATAGCGCCCGGCGTCCAGTCGGCCGCCATTGGACAGGTAGGTGTCCACGCACCCGGCGACCTCCGCGTCGAGCAGCACGATGTCGACCCCGCCGGGCTCCGACTCACGAAGCCCGGCGGGGAAGGCCGCCTTCACGTGCTCGCGCCACAGAAGCGCGACGGCGTTACCGCCTCTATTCATCCCCACACGCTACGCGTGGGCAACCGAGAACGCTGCCTCGGCTGAATCAACGGCGTCGGGCCTTCGGCGATGGAAGGGTGGCAGGAGTGGCTGCCTGCGGCGCCGGCGTTGAGGAACCGAGCGGCCGACGTGTGCTGCGGGACCGAGCCGCGAGCACGCGGGAGTTTGGCACTGGCCCCGCGCTGAGGCGTTCGATGCGCCAGACCAGGACCCTGGCTGGGTGGCGGGCGTCGTCCAGCGCTCGTTGGTCGGTGGCCTGCCCTAGGAGCTGCTGCGGGTTGTGGCCGGCTGCCTCAGCGGCTGCGAGTGTCGCGGTGAGGGCGTGGAACGCGGAGTCGGCGACGACTCGTTCGGCGTGGTGGGGCACGACCTCCTGGACGTGGCGGATGTGCCGTTCCACGGTGTGCTGGGGCGGTCGGTGTTGGGCGAGTGCGGCGAGCGGGGCTTGTACGGCTTGGTCGTAGGCGGTCTGGAGATGGGCGAGTGCCTGTTGGGCTGCGGCGACCTGTTGGTCGTGGTGGTGGAGTTTGTGCCAGTGTGCGGTGGCTATGACGGCGAGGAGGGCGGCGTCCAGGAGCATGGCGAGGGCGGTGTTGTCCTGGGGTGGTTGGCGGACGATGGCGCGTACGGCGCTTCGGAGTGCGCGGGAGTTGTGGTGTTCGGCGCGGGCGCGGGAGCGGGTGGCGCGTTCGAAGGCGGTTGCTGCTTGGCGTAGTTCGGTGCGGAGGGGGCCGGGTGTGATGAGGGGGAG
>NZ_VJYK02000559.1 GCF_007097205.2 Streptomyces alkaliterrae | reverse complement strand
CCGCGCCCCACACCCCACCGCCGACGCCTCGGAAACCGTCGCACTCCTGGAAGGGCACCGCATGACCCTCCGCCTGCGCCTACCGCGCACGGCCCTCTCCCTGACCCTGGCATTCCTCACCGCCATCGCTCTCATCCCCCTCACCGCCACCGCCGCGCACGCGGCGAGCCAGTTCTGCATGGGCGGCCCGGTCGAGTACGAGTACCGGTCCGCCGAGGGCGGAACGAGCAAGCCCACCGTCGTCGACCCGGTTCGGAACGCCAACGTCGAACTGTGGGGCGCCGAGAGGAGCGGCGACACACCACGCTGGCTCGGCGTGTCGGGGCGCACCTCGAACACCGGCTTCTACGACCTGTGCTACACGACCACCACGACCACCACGATGGACAAGCTGTGGGTGAAGGTGTGGGCGGAGAACCTCCGGCTGTGGCGAGTCATCGACCGAAACAGCCACTCCTACCACGTCCTGGAGTCGACAACCCTGACCGACATCTCCCCCGGCAGCCACGGCGCCCCCATCATCAGGGCCACGGGTTCCGCCGGCCGCGCCTGGCACGTCTTCGACACCGTCAACATCCTGTGGTGGCAACGCCAGAACCCGACGAGTGACTGCTGGACCACCCACGAGCCCGACAGCAGCGCCTGCACCAGGCTCACCATCTACGTGGGTGACGAGGGCTACGGCGGCGTCTACATCCCCCGCGACAACAGCATCCACCTCAGCGGCTCCGCCGGCGACTCCAAGCACTACATCCTGCACGAAGCCGCCCACTTCCTCATGCACCGCCTCTACGACGGTGTGATGCCGGAGGGCTCCATCTGCGCCGTCCACGACATCCCCAAGACAAGTACCCAGGGCTGCGCGTGGGCCGAGGGGTTCGCGAACGCCACAGCGTCCCAGTGGGCAGGCCACTACAGCTTCGTCCACGGCGACGGCACACGGATCCCCCTCCAGTACGGCCCGGGATGGGAGGTCGGCGACCAGGTGGAGGGCAACGTGGCCACCTCCCTGCTCAACCTCTGGCGCCACACCGACGGCGGCTGGGGCCGGACCCTCGCCGCGATCGCCGCGCACAAGCCGACCACCTTCTCGCAGTACTTCAACCACGCCCGCCCGGCCGCGGACCCGCCGCTGCCCACCGACGGCGAAGCGCTCCGCCTGCTGTACCGCAGCGCCATCGACTACGGTCCCAGCATCGTCGACGACGGCAAGCTGCACGGCCTCACCAACGGCGGCGGCTGGGGGCTCCGACGCGTCGGCGCCTGCACCACCACCAGTAGCGTGGACGTGAGGATCGACGCCTTCAGCGCCGCCAACGCGGGGTCGCTGTGGCGGGCCGACGCGAACCCGGACGGCACCGTACGGCTGACCGACAACTGCCCCGAGCCGCTCACCCTCACCGCCCCCACCGCCGCCGACGGCACCGTGACCGTCACGCCCTTCGACCCGGCCAACGCCCGCCAGAAGTGGACCATCACCAAGAGCAACGGCACGCTGACCTTCACCAACCCGCACACCGGACTGGTCCTCGACACGCCGAACATCGACAAGTACACCCTGGTGACCGCCAGGCCGTCGAGCACCGCCAACTCCCAGTCCTGGGTCCCCTACGCCGGCTGACCGGCCC
>NZ_VJYK02000558.1 GCF_007097205.2 Streptomyces alkaliterrae | reverse complement strand
CCCTCGTCGCCCTCCGCGGCCGCCGTCCAGCGGCCGCGGAGGGCGACGAGGGTGGCCAGGGCGATGAGCAGCAGGAGCAGGGAGACGGAGGTGGCGGCCTCGGGCTGTTCCTGGAGCAGCAGGTAGACGCGGAGGGGGAGGGTCTGGGTCTCGCCCGGCAGGTTGCCGGCGAAGGTGATGGTGGCGCCGAACTCGCCGAGCGCGCGGGCCCAGGTGAGAGCCGCACCGGCGGCCAGCGCGGGGGCGACCATCGGCAGTGTCACGGTGCGGAAGACCCGTAGCGGGCCGGCGCCGAGGGAGGCGGCGGTCTCCTCGTAGCGGGGGCGCAGCCCGGCCAGGGCGCCTTCAAGGCTGACGATGAGGAACGGCATGGAGACGAACGTCGCCGCGACGACCGCGCCGGAGGTGTGGAACGGCAGGGTGAGCCCGAAGGTGTTCTCCAGCCAGGGCCCGAGCAGGCCGCGACGGCCGAAGGCGAGCAGGAGCGCGACGCCGCCGACGGTCGGCGGCAGCACCATCGGCAGCATGACCAGGGACCGTACGAGCGCCTTGCCGGGGAAGTCGGCGCGGGCGAGCAGCCAGGCCAGCGGCACGCCCATGACCAGCGACAGCAGCAGCGACCAGAAGGAGACGACAAGGGACAGCCACAGCGCCTCTGTCGCCTCGGGGCTGGCGAGGTGTCCGGGCAGTTCCCGCCACGAGGTGTGGACGAGGACGCCGACCAGTGGCAGTGCGAGGAACGCGACGGCGAGCAGGGCGGGTACGGCCAGCGTCAGCGGGGTCCGGGTGGGGCGGCCGAGACGCGGGGTCGACAGGCGGGCGCCGGTCATGGCTGCTGGAATCCGGCGTCGGCGAACACCCGGCGCGCGGCGGGTGAGTTGAGCCAGTCGACGAAGTCGGCGGCGGACTCGCGGTTCGGGGCGTCCGTCAGTACGGCGGCGGGGTAGGAGACGTCGATGTTCTGCCGGTCGGGCACGGCGACGGTGTCCACGCGGTCGCTGGACGCGGCGTCGGTCGCGTAGACGATGCCGGCGTCGGCCTCGCCGAGCTCGATCTTGCTGAGCGCGGCCCGCACGCTCGGTTCGTCGGAGACGCTGCCGACCTTCACCTTCTGGCGGTCGAGTACGTCGCGGGCGTAACGCCCGGCGGGCACCTCGGGGGCGGCGAGCACCACCTTCAGGCCGGTGCGGCCGAGGTCGGCGAGTCCGTCGAGGCGTTCCGGGTTGCCCTTGGCGACGGCGATGACCAGCCGGTTGCGGGCGACGACCGTCGGGTCGTCGGTGCGGTCGGCGAGGGTGTCCATGCTGTCGGTGTCGGCGGTGACGAGGACGTCCGCCGGTGCGCCCTGCTTCACCTGCGCGACGAGTTCCTGGGAGCCGGCGAACGAGAAGCGGACGCGGGTGTCGTCGTGTTCCTTCTCGTACGCGGCGCCGGCGGCTCGCAGTACGTCGGTGAGGGAGGCGGCGGCGAGGACGGTGAGGCGGGTGTCGGCGCCGTCGGCCCTGCCGCCGCCCCCGCCGCAGGCGGCCAGCGGCGCGGTGAGGAGGAGGGCGAGCGCGGCGCCGAGCAGGCGGCGGCGCGGGGGGCTGACGTGCGGCACGTGGGTCTCTTCTCGGAGGAGGAGGGGGAGGC
>NZ_VJYK02000557.1 GCF_007097205.2 Streptomyces alkaliterrae | reverse complement strand
GCGGTGCGGGCGGGAGGGACGACATAGCGCCATTGTGCGCGGCGGGTATGCGATGGGATGGGGCCGACTTCCGTCGGAGCCGGGGCTGTGACACCCTGTTGCTCATGTCTAGACCAATTCTTGAGGTGATCGCGCTCGACGCGGCGGACGCTGTCGCGGCCCAGGCGGGCGGGGCCGACCGCCTCGAACTGGTCGTCGACATGGCGGCCGACGGTCTGACGCCCAGCGTGGAGACGTTCACCTCCGTCCGTGAGGCGGTCGATCTGCCGCTGCGGGTGATGCTGCGCTCCCGCGACGGCTTCACCTCGGGCGGGCCCGATGCCGTCCGGGACCTGGCGATACGCGCCCGGCGACTGCGGGAGGCGGGCGCGACCGAGTTCGTGCTGGGCTTCCTCGACGAGAGCGGAGGCCCCGACCTGCCGACGGTCCAGGCGCTGCTGGCCGAGCTGGACGGTTGCCGCTGGACCTTCCACCGGGCGATCGACCGGGCCGCCGACCGGGAGACCCTTCGCAAGGAACTGGCGGATCTGCCCGGACTCGACACCTACCTCACGGCGGGCTCGGCGCGCGGTGTCGACGACGGCCTGCCCACACTCTGCGCCGAGGCGGCGCGCAGCATCGCGGGCGAGCCGGGGCACCGCCCCACACTCCTCGTCGGCGGCGGGCTGCAGCTCAAGCACCTGCCCGCGCTCCGGAGGGCCGGACTGGCGGCGTTCCACATCGGTGGCGCGGCCCGACCGGGCGGCTGGGACGCCCCCGTGGACGCCGACGCCGTGCGGGGCTGGCGCGTGGTCCTGGACGCGCCCCTCGACGCGTGACGACACGCGGGCCGGCCTCGCCTCCGCCCTAGGCGGCGCGACGCGGCAAACGGTCTCAGCGGCTCACGGGCGTACGGCTTTGCGGCGGTACACACCCGCCGCCTCGTCGGACTGCCCCAGAACGGCCACGCCGAAGGCGGTACTCGCGAAGACCCGTATCACCCGCATGACGTCCCCGAGCAGATGGCGCGAGTGCTCGTGGTCGGAATGCAGGGCGGTGGCACCGGTCCCCGACGTCACGCGGTGACCTCGGGGACCGCGGTCTCCCATGGCAGAAGTGAACGATGCGCTGGTCATGTCTCCAGGATGCGCGGTCAGCCGTTCGCCGCACATCGGCCGAAATATCTATTCCGGCCTCCACCCTGTACGTCCCCCGGGCGCGCCCGACCCCTACGGGACTCCTTCCGGGGACGTAGGGGACGTCCTACCGGTCGTCGCCTCCGCCGGGATGCGACCGTGTGCGGTCCAGCGGCGGGCCACCCGCCGGAAAACCGATCGCGAGCCGGTCCGACCGCCGGTACACTCTCCCGTCTTGCCCTCCTCCCGGTCGGGAGGACACCGGCCGGACGGAAACCGGCCGTGCGCCGTTCCTGCACCCGCCCGTACCCGTACGGCCCGCAGCGGCGCGCCGGTCCCGGACGGCGGCCCGGCCCCAGACGCGCGAGCGCCCGGCGGCAGGCCGCGCCCGCACCCCCGACGCACGTCCTTCGCGCGCACGCCCGGCGTGCGCGGCGACGCGTGCGCCGTCGGCATGGACGAACGGCGCGCCGCCGACGGTCGTGCGCCGAGCAGTCCGGAGGTCGACAACCGTGCCCGCCCCCACCC
>NZ_VJYK02000556.1 GCF_007097205.2 Streptomyces alkaliterrae | reverse complement strand
CCCAGGGACCGCAGCCGCAACCCCACCACGCCGCGCGTCCCCAGCGACGTCGCCAACCTCGGGCCTGCCCACGCCCGCGCCCGTGCCACCCGGGCCTCGGTGAACGACCCCACGCACACCCGGTCCCAGGCGTCCAGCCGGTCCAACTCCGCCAGCAGCGGCCGTAGCGCCGCCTCCGCCTTCACGTCCAGGTTCCACCGCGCGGCCGGGAAGGCCCGCAGCAGATCGGCCAACCTCGGCACCGGCTCCGAACCCCCCACCCGCGCCCGCGCCACCTCCGCCCAGGACAGCCCGGCGATCGGCCCGCTGCCGTCGGTGACCCGGTCCAGCGTCGCGTCGTGGAACGCCACCAGCACCCCGTCCGCCGTCAGGTGCACGTCCGTCTCCAGATAGCGGTAGCCCAGGCCGACGGCCCGCTCGAAGGCGCGATGCGTGTTCTCCAGACCGTCCGCCGCCCCGCCGCGGTGGGCGAAGGCCAGCGGCGCGGGACGGTCCAGGAAGGGATGCGATGCGGTTCTCACCGACGCAGTATCACCCGATCCGCCAGCCGCCGTACCCGGCCGCCACGGGCCACCACGGGACTCGCCACCGCCCGTCGCGGCGCGAACACCCGCAGGAACAACTGCGAGAACGGCCCGATACCCAGCGCGTACGCCACCGTGCCCACCCCGACCGAGCCACCCAGCGCGAAGCCGGTGGCCAGCACCGACACCTCCAACGCGGTCCGCACCAACCGCACCGAGCGGCCCGTCCGCTCGTGCAGCCCCGTCATCAACCCGTCCCGGGGCCCGGCACCGAAGCGCGCCGACAGGTACAGCCCCGTCGCCACACCGTTCACCACCACCGCCGCCGCCAGCGCGAGTACCCGCCACACCAGCCCGTCCACCGGCGGGAGCACTGCCAGCGCGGCGTCCATCGCCACCCCGATCAGCACCACGTTCGAGACCGTGCCCAGGCCCGGACGCTGCCGCAGCGGCACCCACAGCAACAGCACCACCGCACCCGTGATCACCAGGACCGTGCCGATCGACAGACCGGTCTGCCGCGCCACGCCCTGATGGAACACATCCCACGGCGCCAGGCCCAGGTCCGCCCGCACCATCACCGCCAACGTCGCCCCGTACAGCAGCAACCCGACGTACAGCCGCACCAGCCGGCCGACCACACCGTCCCCTGACCCGCTTCTCCCCGACCTTCTCCCCGACCTTCTCCCCGACACGGTGGACCTCCCCTGGCGACAACAGACCAACACGTGACACCCTGGGCCACATCAAGGGCCAATTCCATGGCCAATCAGCGGAAGGTGGACTGATCATGCCCGAGTGGACCGCCAGCGTCGGGGCCATTCAGCTCAGCCGGCTCCTCGAATCCCAGCGCCCGGCCGCCCCGAACGGCAACCGCCGCACCCCCGCCTACCGTGCCCTCGCCGACGGCGTCCGCGTCCTGGTCCTCGAAGGCCGAGTCCCCGTCGCCGCCCGCCTGCCCGCCGAACGCGAACTGGCCGCGGCCCTCCGCGTCAGCCGCACCACAGTCGCCGCCGCCTACGAAGCCCTCCGCGCCGAAGGATTCCTGGAGTCCCGCCGCGGCGCCGGCAGCTGGACCTCCGTACCCGCCGGCAACCCCGTACCCGCCCGCGGCCTCGAACCCCTC
>NZ_VJYK02000555.1 GCF_007097205.2 Streptomyces alkaliterrae | reverse complement strand
CCTCACCCCCGCCGCCCGCGAGCCCCACTAGGGCCTGTCTGACAAATAGCGTCGTCCGCCGTCAGGCGGTGCTCGCGGCGCCTGGTGCGGTGCATCGCAAGGCGGAGGGAGGAAAGCGCAGCGGGCTGCGCTGACGACCGACAACGCGGCGAGGTGCCGTGCCAGGCGTCGCGAGCAAGGCGGGATTTGTCAGACAGGCCCTAGGGCCCGGTCCGTCGGAGTCCCGTCCGGCTCAGGGGCGGCCGAGTTCGCGGGAGATGCGGGCGAGCTGGTCGAGGCGCTGCTCCAGCGTCGGGTGGGAGGACAGCAGCTTGCTCATCGCGCCGCCGGAGAACGCCGGCGCGAAGAAGAACGCGTTGAACGGCTCGGCGCGGCGCAGGTCCCGCGTCGGGATGCGGGACATCTGACCGGTGATCTTCGTGAGCGCGGAGGACAGCGCCGAGGGGCGGCCGGTGAGCAGCGCGGCGCCCCGGTCGGCGGACAGCTCGCGGTAGCGGGACAGCAGCCTGGTCAACAGGAAGCTGATCACGTACACCACCGCGCTGACCAGCGGAATCAGGATCGCGAGAATCGCCGTGTTGTTGTTCCTCCCGCCCCCGCGCATCATCCCGCTCCACAGGGCCATCCGGGTGATGCTGCCGGCGAGCACGCCGAGGAAGGAGGCGAAGGTCATCACCGCCACGTCGCGGTGGGCGACGTGGGACAGCTCGTGGGCGAGCACGCCCTCCAGCTCCTGCGGTTCGAGTCGGCGCAGCAGCCCCGTCGTGGCGCACACCAGCGCCTTCTCCTGGCTGCGCCCGGTGGCGAAGGCGTTCGGCACGTCGGTCTCGGCGATCGCGACCCTCGGCTTGGGCATGTCCGCGAGCGCGCAGAGCCGGTCGATCGCCCCGTGCAGCTCCGGCGCCTGCTCGGGGGTGACCTCCCGGGCCCCCATGCTGTACGCGGCGATGCGGTCGCTGAACCAGAACTGGGCGATGAACAGCCCGCCGGTGATCAGCACGATCAGCGGCCAGGCGTCCCCGAGCAGGGCGATCAGGACGCCCATGAACACCACGTAGAGCAGTCCGATGAGGAACATCGTGATCGTCATGCGGCTGGTGAGGCCGCGGTCCGGCGCGTAGCGGGTTCGTGCCATGTGCTTCACCCCTTCACCTTCGGAGCGTAACGCGCGAAGCGGACCCCGCGCCCCCGGCGGTTCCCGCTGCCACCGGCCCGCGGCCGCGTCTCACAACCCCGGGGCGTCCCACAGCGGGAACCAGCGCCCCAGATCCTCCTCGACCGGCAGGTCGTCGGCGAGCAGCGCCCGCATCTGGAGCTCCAGCGCGTTGTCCCGCTTCTCACGCTGCCCGGGGATCGGCGCGAACGGATAGAAGGTCCCGCGCTTGTACAGGTAGACGATCGCCAGCGGCCGGCCCTCGCTGTCCCGGAAGTCGATGAGCGAGCAGAGCAGCTGCGGCCCGAAGCCCCCGTCCTGGAGGGAGGTGTTCACCGCGTGCAGATCGTTGACCAGCCCGGCCACGCCCTGCTCGGACTGCCGGCAGACGACCCACGAGTAGCCGTAGGAGTCCTGCGTGAACTCCGCCTCGCCGAGCAGCCCCCGGGCCTCCTCCCGCACCCTGTCGAACGCCCCGCCCTCCGCGCTGGCAAAACACAC
>NZ_VJYK02000554.1 GCF_007097205.2 Streptomyces alkaliterrae | reverse complement strand
AGTAGCCCACCTCGGCGCGCCGCTCGTTCAGCGCGAGCGTGACGAGTCCCACGGTCCCCACCAGGGTGCCGTCCTGGTCGAAGACGCCGAGGTTGTACGCGGTGTTCTCGCGCCAGCCGCCGGGCGCGCTGACGGTGGCGTACCACCGGCGGGTGCTGAAGGTGGCCCGGGCGCCGTTGCGGTCGACGGCGGTCACCGCGATGACGCCGGGATAGGCGGCCGGGTAGGAGACGCGGTCGCCCTTCTCGCCGCCGTTTCCGGCGGAGGCGACCACCACGGCGCCCTTGCGCAGCGCGTAGCGGACGGCGGCGTCCTCCTTCGGGTCGGGGTGCGCGGAGGCGCTGTCGTCGCCGAGCGAGAGGTTGATCACGTCGGCGCCCTGGTCGACCGCCCAGCGGATGCCCTCGGCGAGCGCTCCGCCCCGGGTCGCGCGGGCGCGGCGGCGCTGCGGGTCCTCGTCCTCCAGCAGCACCCGGACGGGGAGTACCTGCGCCTCGGGGGCGATGCCGATCACGCCGTCGGCGCCGCCCGGGCCGTGGCCGCGGCCGGCGATGATGCCCGCCATGGCGGTGCCGTGCCGGGCCCAGGTGCGGTCGCCGCGCCGGGCGCCGAAGCCGACCGCGTCCTTGCCCTCCAGTACCGCGCCCCTGAGGTCCCGGTGCTCGGCGTCTACCCCGGTGTCCAGGACGGCGACGGTGACGCCGGCGCCCTTGGTGGTCTTCCACGCCTCCCGGGCCCCGATCATGTCGAGCGACCACTGGCGGTCGCGGACCTCGTCGGCCCGCGCGGTCGAGACCGGCTGGATCAGCAGCAGCGCGGCGGCGAGCGCGGCGAGCGCGCGTGTGCGGCGGAGGGCTCGGATGGCTGTCATCAGGGCTCCACGGTCTGTGCGGCCGCCCGGCGCACCACGCGTTCCACGCGGTCGGCGATGCCCTTGGCGTCGTGGCCGAGGCCGGCCTGGGCCGGTGCGGTGGTCTCGCCGCGGCGGACGGCCTCGGCGGCGGGCTGCGGGTCGCTGACGTTGCGGCCGTCGGCGTAGCCGGTGACGGCGAACACCACGATCGGCGCGTCGTCCAGCACGCGGACCGTCCAGCTGGCCCGCTGGGCGTCGCCGAAGCCGGCGGCGGCCGTGCCGCGTACCGGGTAGGGGCGCGGCATCAGGTCGGGGCGGGCGTCCAGGGTCTCGTCGGCGAAGCGCTGCCGCAGTGCCCGCATGCCGTCGGCGTCGGCGCGGGTGAAGACCATGCCGACGGTGGTGACGCTGGTGGCGGTCTCGTCGACGTAGGTGGCCCGCACCAGTCGGCGGCAGCCCACCGAGGAGAGCGCCCTGGCCAGCAGTTCGTCGAAGGCGTGCTTGCAGGTGCCGTCAGGGGCGGCCGCCAGGCGGGTCCAGCGGCGGTCCGCGCCGCCGGGTCCGGCGCCGTCCCCGCGCAGCTCGCGTGGGAAGAGGTCGTCGACGGGGATCTCGCGCCACAGGTCTGCGGCGGCGTGGAAGCCGGCGGCGCGTTCGCTCCCTGAGTCGGTCAGCCAGGTGCCGGCGGCGGCACCGCCGAGCAGGCCGGCGCCGAGCACCAGGCAGAGCGCGACGGCGGTGAGCCGGGCGCGGCCGCGGCGCCCGGGGCCGGCGGACGCGGGACCGGTCGCGAGGGGACCGGCTATCTCTTATAC
>NZ_VJYK02000553.1 GCF_007097205.2 Streptomyces alkaliterrae | reverse complement strand
CCGCCGTGCACAGCCCACCGACGGCCGCCCCGGAACCCGCCCCGACCAGGGTGCTCGCCCACCCGGGCGTGGCGCCGAGCGGATACAGCAAGAAGCCGCCGACCGCGCCCAGCGCCGCCCCGGCGGCCACGGAGAACAGGACGGAACGCCGCAGCAGCGGCAGCAGCAGCCGGGCCCGCGCCACGGGAAGCGGCAGCAGCCAGTCGACGGTCGCGGCGTCCGGCAGTACCGGCCCCCGCCAGCAGGCCCGTCGCGCGGCGACCAGCAGCGCGGTCGCGAACAGCACGGGCAGTACGGCCGGTACCGCGGCGAGCGCGCGTTCGGCGAGCGGCCCGTGCAGGCTCCCGTCCCGCGCCGCCGTCCCGGCGGCGATCAGATAGGGCCCGAGCCAGATCGTTCCGGTCAGCAGCGTGGCGTACAGGACGAAGAGCGTGCCCCGCCGGTCCCGGCGGCGCTGGTCGGCGCGGAGGACGCGCAGATAGGCGAGGGTCAGGTCGTCGGCGTCGACGTGGGATTCGGGGGTGCCCGTCTCGTCCGGGGCGCGGCGGCCGGTGTCAGTGGTCATCGACGAGGCGTCCGTGGGCGAGGACCAGCCGGGTGTCCGCCACCGCGTCGGCCAGTGTCCGGTCGTGGGTGGCGAGCAGGACGGCGGCGCCCCGGCGGCGGGCGGCGGTCAGCCGTTCGGCCAGTTCCCGGCGAGCGTCGGCGTCGAGCCGCTGCTCGGGTTCGTCCAGCAGGAGCAGGGAGTACGGCCGTACCTCGGTGGTCGCGAGCGCCATGAGCTGCCGCTGCCCCGAGGACAGCTCGTCGGGGTACGCCTCGGCGTGACCGGCGAGCCGGTGCGCGTCGAGGGCCGCGTCGACGACGGTGTGGGCCCGGCGGTCGTGGCCGTGCGCCAACGCGACCAGCATCAGGTGTTCGTGGACCGTGAGATCGGGGTAGTGCGAGGCATGGTCCAGTACGGACGCGACCTCCGACCGCCGCCTCCGGTGGTCCTCCGCCAGGCACTCGCCGCGGAAGAGGACGCTGCCGGCGGCGGGCTCCTCGCGTCCGGCGGCGAGCCGCAGCAGTGTCGACTTCCCGGAGCCGTTCTCGCCGAGCAGCGCCACGCAGGCACCGGCGTCGACCCGTGCGTTCACCCGTTCCAGTACTTGCCGTGCGCCGTAGGACTGGTCGATGTCCCGCAGCAGGAGCACGGCCTCCCGCTCGTTCCCCATCGGGGCACCCTAAGCCCTGGCCCTAACCGCCGGCAGCGGTTGGCCCCTCGGCGTCGAGTTCGCGCACCAGGCGGCGCGGTGCGGCCAGGCGGTAGCCGTCGGTCACCAGCTCGGCGACCTCCGCCCAGTCGGCGTCCGCCAGCCGCATGCCGACCCAGCCGCGCGGGCCGAGGTAGGGCGGCTTGAAGAAGCGGTCCGGCACGGCGGCCACCAGCTCGGCCTGGTCCTCCGCGGTGGACTTGATCCACAGCTCCGGGCCCCGGGTGTCGACGTACATCACGAAGGACCGGCCGCGCACCTTGAAGCTGGGGTGGTGGACGGAGATCCCCTCGACGGCCTCGGGCAGCGGCGCGCAGACCGCGCGCAACCGGTCCAGCGGGCTCGGGCTCTGGCTCATCACCCCAGACTAGGGTCTGTCCAGCCCCGGTGGCGGACGAGTGGCGGGGTGGCGGGGGAG
>NZ_VJYK02000552.1 GCF_007097205.2 Streptomyces alkaliterrae | reverse complement strand
GGACGTCGGTTGGGGTGGCGAGTGGGTCTTGGCCGTTGATGAGGATCGTTGGGGAGCCGGGGAAGCCGATGCGTTCGGCTTCCCGCTGGTTGGAGGCCGTCCGGGGTGGTGATGGGGGTTGCGGGTAGGCCTCAGTCGTCTGGGCAGCGCCGCCGCCCGACCTCCGTCGCAGGGAGTGGCGGCCTGACCGGGGGCGTCCGTCTGTCGCGGAGTGAGGTGGCTTCGCGTGGTGCCTCGGGGTGCGGAGTGGGGCGGCCTAGGGTTTGGGGTTATGGGTTGGTGGATTGCTGTGCTTGGGGTGTTGGTGGTGCTGTTGGCGTTGCGGGACATATTCCACACGTTGTGGCATCCGACGCGGCGGGGCGGAGTCAGCCGGTTGGTGATGGCGGCGTTGTGGCGCGTCTCGCGGTGGGTCGGCGGGAAGCGGGTGGCGGGCGTCGTCGGGCCGTTGGGGATGCTGGCGGTGGTGTCGATGTGGGGGCTGCTGCTTGTCGTCGGGTGGGCGCTGGTCTATCTGGCGCGGATGCCGGACGGCTTCGCGTTTGATCCGGGGCTGCGGCCGGAGGACCGCAGCAACGTGCTGGACTCGTTCTATCTGTCCATCGTGGCCGTGGGCACGCTCGGGTACGGGGACGTGGTGCCGGTGGACGGCTGGCTGCGGGTGGTGTCGCCGCTGCAAGCGCTTGTGGGGTTCGTGCTGTTGACGGCGGTGGTGTCGTGGGTGCTGGGGAGCTACCCGGCGCTGGGGCGGCGGAAGGCGTTGGCACGGCGGTTGGCGATCCTGCACGAGGTGGACTCGGAGGCGCCCCAGCCGCCGGTGGTGTGGGGGGCGTCGACGCTGGAGTCGTTGGCGTCGGAGGTGATCAGGGCGCGGGTGGACTTCGGGCAGTACCCGGAGACGTACTACTTCTTCGACGACGACGCGGGGCAGGCGCTGCCGTTGTGGGCGCCGTACGCCTACCGGATGGCGTGCCGGATGCGGTCGGAGGGGGAGGGCGAGGTGCGACCGGCCGCGGCGGTGCTGGAGCGGGCGCTGGCCGATCTCGCGCGGACGCTGGACCTCCACTTCCTGCACACCGAGGGCTCACCGGAGGTCGTGTTCGACCGGTATCGGGAGGAACACGCCCGGCGGTGAGCCCAGTGTGGAGGGGCGTGGAGCGTGCGGTGTCAGACGCCGGTGGTGCCGTCGACGGCTTCGCGGAGGAGGTCGGCGTGGCCGTTGTGGCGGGCGTACTCGTGGATGAGGTGCAGCATCACCAGGCGGAGGGAGACCTCCGTGCCGGAACGGGGGTCGGTGGCCGTCACGTCGAGGGAGGGTGCGGCGCGCTCGATGCGGCGGGCGTGTTCGATCTCCTGCTGCCAGGCGGCGAATGCCTCCTCGCGGGTTGAGCCGGTGGCGTCGTAGGCGGCCTGGTAGTCGCCGTCGACGGACCAGACGAGCGGTACGTCCTGGCGGTCGACGATGCGGCGGAACCAGGCGCGTTCGACCTCCGCCATGTGGCGGACGAGGCCGAGGAGGGTGAGCGTGGAGGGCGGCGAGGCGCGGCGGCGGAGCTGCTCGTCGGTCAGGCCCGCGCACTTCATCTCGAGCGTGGCGCGGTGGAAGTCGAGGTAGTCGCGCAGCATCCGCCGTTCGGAGGCGGTGGTGGGAGGGAAGGGGCGACTGTCGGCGTCGGCGGCCATGGTGGTGAC
>NZ_VJYK02000551.1 GCF_007097205.2 Streptomyces alkaliterrae | reverse complement strand
GGGTGCCGCGGGGCGGGGCACTAGAGTGAGCCGCTGGAGTCCCGCCAGCTCAGGCGACCGAGGGAACCGAGGGAGAAGCGCCAAGTGATCACTTCGATCGTGCTCATCAAGACCAGCACCGACCGCATCCCCGAGATCGCCGAGCAGATCGCCGCGCTGGAGGGCGTCAGCGAGGTCTACTCCGTGACCGGCGCCCACGACCTGATCGCCATGGTCCGCGTCGCGCGGCACGACGACCTGGCCGACGTCATCCCCGGCCGCATCAGCAAGGTCGCCGGCGTGTTGTCCACCGAGACGCACATCGCCTTCCGCACCTACAGCCAGCACGACCTGGAAGCGGCGTTCGCCATCGGCCTGGACGCCTGAGCCTCCCCCGTTCAGCAGTCGCCGCCGGGGCTCCTCCCGACCAGCTCGCGCACCGCGCGGACGAACCGGTCCACGTGCTCGTCCGGTGTGCCGACGCCGAAGCTCACCCGCACGGCGTCCAGCTCTCCGCCGCCGCACTCCCCGGCGCCGCCGGGCGCCGCGCCGAGCAGCGCCCGCAGCAGCGGGTGGGCGCAGAACAGCCCGGCCCGCACCCCGATGGCCCACTCCGCGGACAGGGCGTCCGCCAGCCGGCCGCTGCTCCACCCGTCGACGACAAAGGACACCACGCCCACCCGCTCGGCGTCCGGTCCGAACAGGGACAGCACCCGCACCTCGGGGAGGTCGGCGAGTCCACGCCGCAGCCGCGCCAGCAGCCGCTGTTCGCGGGCCGCGATCCGCTCGAAGCCGACGTCCGTCAGCGCGCGGCAGGCGGAGGCGAGCGCGTAGGCGCCGATGACGTTCGGCGAGCCGGCCTCGTGGCGGGCCGCGCTCTCCTGCCACCGGACGTCGAGCCCGCCGTCCGGACGCCGCTCGACGCCCCGACTGGCGCCGCCGCCCGCCAGATACGGTTCGGCCGCACGCAGCCAGTCGGCTCGGCCCGCCAACACTCCGGCGCCGAAGGGCGCGTAGAGCTTGTGGCCGGAGAACGCCACCCAGTCCACGCCGAGTCGGCCGACGTCCACCCGGTGGTGCGGTACGAGTTGAGCGGCGTCCAGGACCACACGTGCGCCGTGCCGATGCGCGACCTCGGTCAGCTCGGCCACCGGCCACAGCTCACCGGTCACGTTGGAGGCGCCGGTGACGCAGAGCAGCCGGGGCCCGGGCGGCGCCTCGGCCAGTGCGCGGTCCAGCAGTTCGACGGCCCGGGAGGGGCTGTCCGGGGCGTCGAGGACCACCGTGTCGTGGTCGCGCCAGGGCAGCAGCGAGGCGTGGTGCTCGGTCTCGAAGACGAACACCCGGGTGCCCGCCGGGAGGGCACGGGCGAGCAGGTTGAGCGAGTCGGTGGTGGAGCGGGTGAAGACCACCTGGCGGTCGGGGTCGTCGGCGTCGATCCCGAGGAAGCCGGCGACGGTGACCCTGCTCTGCTCGAAGAGTTCGGTGGACAGCCGGGACAGGTGGCCGGCGCCCCGGTGCACGCTGCCGTAGTAGGGCGCGTAGGCGGCGACGTCCTCCCAGACGCGGACGAGGGCGGGCGCGCTGGCCGCCTGGTCCAGGGCGGCGTAGGCGCGCTCGCCGCCGCCGGCGAGCGGCACCGGCACGTCGGCGCCGAGCACCGACAGCAGTGGCCCGTCCGGGAGTTGGGAGTCGGCGGCGGTCGGAGTCGAGGTCTGGGTCTGGGC
>NZ_VJYK02000550.1 GCF_007097205.2 Streptomyces alkaliterrae | reverse complement strand
CCGCCCAGCCGCCCAGCCGCCTAGCCGCCTAGCCCAGCCCAGCCGCCGCAGCCGCACGCCGCTGCCGCACGCCAAGGCCCGGCAACGTGGCCCGCACTCCCCGACACCCAGGTCAGCGCCACGCCGTTCTCCACTACACACTCGGTGTATACCTCGTGTGTATAGTCGACTCGTCCGATCACGGTCGTCCGGCGAAAGGCACACATGTACAGCAAGGCCTTCGCGCCCGAGTACCAGGGCGCGCTCACCACCCTGTCGGTGAACTCCTCACTGACCGACGTACTCGCCGAGGGCCTCGCCCAGCTCAGAGACGCCGAACGCGCCGGCTCCCGGGAGGAGGCCGCCCGCGCCCTGCTCGCCGTCGCGGAGGCACACCGCCGCCTCGGCAACGTCGCGGAAGCCGACCGCGCCTGGAAGACCGGTTACCGCACCGCCCGATCGGTCGGCGCGCTCGGCACGATGGCCTGGGCGCTGTGGAGCGGCGGCACCCTCGCCCGCCAACGCGGCTTCTTCAACCTCGCCTACCGCCTCCTCGCGCACGCCGCCGACCTCGGCAAACGCGGTAACGACGTCGTCGCCCGCGGCTACTCTCTCGCCGGAATGGCCGAAACCGGCCGAATACAGGGCGACTACCGGACCGTCGCCGCCCTCCACGAGAAGCTGCTCGCCGAAGCCCGCCGCCGCGGTGAGGCGCGCCACACCGTCTGGGCGCTCGAAGGCATCGCCCAGATCCACCGCAACACCGGCTCCTACGACACCGCACTCGCCATGTTCGAGGAGGCCGCGGAGATAGCCGCGAAGGCCGACGACCAGCGCGGTCGAGCATGGGCCCTGCGCGGCATTGCCGACGTGCTCTCCGTCCGCGACGGCGCCACCGAGCGGGCCCTCGCCCTCCTCTCCGAGGCCGAGGCCACCTGCCGCGAGATGAACCTCTCCAGCGCCCTCGCCTACAACCACAAGATGCGCGGCAACGTCCTCTACCGCGCCGCCCGCTACGACGAGGCGCGGGCCGTCTACCACCAGGCGCTGACAGAGTTCGAAGCGATGAGCGAACCGCGCGGTACCGCGCTCTCCCGTCTCGGCCTCGTCAAGTCCCTCGCCCACCTCGGCCGCGACCGTTCCTCGACGATCTCCGACCTCGCAGAACTCCGCCGCACCTTCGACCGCATTGGCCTGCGCCACGCCCGCGACATGGCGGACCGCGCACTCGTCGAGTTCCAGCCCACCGCGCCGCAACCGGCCACCGCTTCCCAGCGCCCGGCCCTCCGGGAGGTCGCCGTCCGATGACGACCACAGCCCCGGCCCAGACCCCGACCGCCGAGCAAGTCCTCACCCGCTGCCGCGACCTGACCCGTCCCGCTCTGAGGTCGGCCGTTCGCAGCCTCCATGCCTGGCCGGCCCGGATGGCCGCCTACTCACTCGGCTGGTGCGACCGCGACGGCACCCCCACCCTCGACCCCCGCGCCGAAGGCAAAGGCCTGCGCCCCACGCTGACCATCCTCGCCGCCGAAGCCGCCGGCGCCCGGACCCACACGGCGATACCCGGCGCCGTCGCCGTCGAACTCGTGCACGTCTTCTCCCTCCTGCACGACGACATCATGGACGGCGACGAAAAGCGGCGGCAGCGCGACACCGCCTGGAAGACCTACGGCACAGGCCCCGCCGTCCTCGCCGGCGACGCCCTCTTCGCACTCGCCGTCGAAACCC
>NZ_VJYK02000055.1 GCF_007097205.2 Streptomyces alkaliterrae | reverse complement strand
ACCCGCCCCCGACCCGACAGCGCCGTCGCGGGGGTTCGGCTTCCGACGCTCCTCATGACCAACCCGGGCAGGCCGCGGACGTGCCAGGCGCGCTTCGACCACGACGCCGATGACGCCGCCACGCCGGCGTGCGCCCCGGGGATCAGCGAATAGGCGACACATGATTCTCACCGGGACCGAGATCGAGCGTGAACGCAGGAACGGGCGGATAACGATCGAGCCGTTCACGCCGGAACAGGTCAATCCGAACAGCTACAACTTCCGCCTCGGAAGGACCCTGCGGGTCTACCGGGAGATGCCCCTCGACGCCCGCCACACCAACGAGGTCGAGGAGATCGAGATCCCGGACGAGGGCTACGTCCTGGAGCCCGGCCGCCTCTATCTCGCCCACACCGTCGAGCGGTTGGGCAGCGAGCACTACGCGCCGACGTTCGCGGCCCGCTCGTCGGTGGCCCGGCTCGGCCTGTTCATCAACCTCTCGGCGAGCCTGGGGGACATCGGCTACACCGGCCAGTGGACGCTGCAGCTCTACAGCATGAACCGGGTCAGGGTGTACCCGGGCATCAACATCGGCCAGATGATGTGGTGGCGCCCGCAGGGCGAGATCGTGCTCTACGACGGCAAGTACCAGGGGTCCGTCGGGCCTCGCTCCAGCGACATCCACGTCGACTTCGACAAGCAGTTCGCCAGGCAGCGGTTCCCCGGACTCGGGGCCACTTTCGAGGCCGACGAGGTCGGCCCGAAGTTCGCCGGGCTCGCGCGGGCGAGTGCGGACTTCCGGGTGCCCGCCGCGTTCTGCGTCCCGGCGGGTGAGTTCGTCGACGCGCTCACCGAGGAGCAGCGCAACGAGCTTGCGGACGCCTTCACCGATCTCAGGGCCACCGTGGGCGCGTTCTTCGCGGACTCCGTGGCGCGCATCCAGAAGACCACCGCCGAGATACGCCTTCCGCGGCAGGCGCGGGTACTGCTGGCGGCGCGGCTCGCCGAGCTGTTCAAGGACGCCGACGGGGTGGAGTTCGCCGTCCGCTCCTCGGGGCTGGACGAGGACACCGGCACCTCCAGTCTCGCCGGCGTGCACCAGTCGGTCCTCGGGGTCCGGGGAGCCGACGCGGTGATCGACGCCGTCGAGAGCTGCTGGCGGTCCCACTACGAGGCCCCGGCGGTCGCCGCCCGGATCCGGGCCGGGGACTTCAGCCCGACGCCGCGACTCGCGGTCATCGTGCAGCGCATGGTGCGCCCCACGCTCGCGGGTGTGGCCTTCACCGGTCTCGACGGCCCCGAAGGCACCACCGACCCTGAGGGCACCGGCGCCGCGAAGGTGGTCGTCGAGTACGTCGAGGGCCTTGCCGACGAGTTGGTGGCCGGTGTCGCCGTGCCGCGGCGCGTCGACTCGGTCGCGCTGGCCGCCGGGCCCGCGCCCGAGGCGTCACGGGACCACCCCGTTCTCCTGGAGGTCGTCGACCTCGTGCGCCGGCTGCGCGAGGACCGGGGCCACGACGTGGACGTCGAGTGGGCGGCCGACGCCGACGGGGTCCATCTCGTGCAGGTCAGGCCGCTGACCGCCGCCCGCGAGGTCTCCACCGTCTCCGCCGGGCCCGTCGCCGAGGGGTACCGACTGTACGTGGACGACCTGCCCTCGTCCTTCACTCTCGGCGCGGTGGCGGCCGTCTACGGCGGCTACACGGCCAAGCGCGGTCCCGCCCACCGGCTGGCCCACCGGCACGGTGTGGCCACCGGCGCCGGCTGGGTCCTGCGCTTCAACGGCCGCGGGCTGCACGGGGAGCGGACGTCGAACGCCCTGCGGGAGATGCTGGCCGGCGGCTCCGACGAGTGCGTGCTGGATTTCGGCGACAACCTGCGGCAGATCGTGGTCCCCAAGGAGGACGTGCTCGACCGGCTCGCGGTGACCAGCGGCGCGAGCCCCGACGGGACGGCCCTGCACAGCGTCATCGTCAGGGACTTCGTGCGCGGCCAACTCGGTGTGATCTCCCGCCGGGTCGACGGCGGGGGCCTGGTGGTCGAGTACACGGAGGAGGGCCTGATGGCGCTCAACCGGGGGACCGCCGGCGGCGAGACGATCATCGTCGGGGACGTGTCCGACGACAGCGCCGACGTGTCCTTCCCGGCCTCCGGCGCGGTGCTGCGTCCGCACCTCGACGAGATCGGGCGCTTCACCGAGGCGATGCACGCCGAGTACGGGCCCGTCACCCTGGAGTGGGTGCACGACGACGGCACCCTGTACTTCGTCGACTACTCGGTGCTGGGAGGGGACGACGCCGTCACCGTCGCGCACGGCGAGGTCTGCATCTCCCCCGGCACCGCGCGCGGGCCGCTGCTGAGACTCGACGACGACGCGCTGCTGCGCAGACTCTCGATCGGCCCGGCGGTGAGCATCGACAAGTCCCGGGACGTCAGCGAGCACGACGGCCTCGCCCGGATCCTCGAACAGGTCGCGTCGTACGAGCGGAAGCCCGTGGTGAGTGCCGCCCGGCCGTACGCCGTGCTCTCCGTACTCCTCGACCACGTCGCCGGCTTCGTCTTCGACCAGGGATCGGCGCTGGGGCACCTGGCGATCCTGCTGCGGGAGGCCCGGATACCGGCGGTGACCGCGGCCGGGATCAGCGGCACAGAGGTAGTGATCAGCGACGGCACGGTCACGACGACCGGCAGCAAGGGAGCCTGACGTGAGTGACACATCCGCGCCGACGGACGACCGACGGGCCTGGTTGGCGCTCGGCGGCCTGCACCTGCTCAACGGCACGGCTCCGCTGTCCGGCGGCGACCCCGTGGTGCTCGTCGAACTCGCCGCCCCCGTCGAGGACGCCTTCCCGAGCAACACCGTGGTGGTGCGGTGGGACCGGCTCGGGCAGCGCGAACTGCTCGCCACGACGGTCGACGGTGCGCGCCGGAACACGGCGACGGCCCGGGGCGAGGACCTGTTCCCCGGGATGCTGCCGGGCGCCGAGCTCAGCTCCGCGGTGGCCGCGGTGAGCGGCCCGGCCCCGGGGCCGCTGGTCCCGCTCTTCTACCTGACGGCGAGCGGCGACCGGCTTCACGTGCACAGCCAGATCAGGTTCCTCGCCGAGGACGCCTGCTTCATCCGCACCACCGCCGAACCGCTGGTCGGCGCGGATGTGGCGGATCTGGGCTGGTTGGCGGAGGCGCTGCGCCTGCACGCGGAGAACTTCCTCTTCCTCAACAACCACCAGCGCTACTACCGCAAGTGCTTCGAGGGCAAGGAACTCGAGTACAAGTACACACTCGCCCCGCCCGTCGACTCCTGGACGCTGACCGTCGAGCTCTACGGCCGGCTGCTTGCCGGCGCGCTGCCGGGCTACGTCATGGAGTACCGGGACGAGTGGCAGGCCTGGGACTACCTGAACCACCTCTTCGAGGTCACCGGCCCCGAGGAGGAGCGGGGCTACGCCTCGTTCATCCCCACCACCGACGGCAGGCACCTCCTCAAGCGGAAGTGGTACGCGGAGGACGCCTTCAACCGCCGGGAGACCCACACCTACGGCCTCGACCTGGCGGACGACGGCGGCTTCGAGCGGTACGTCCGCGAGGAGCTGGGGGTCGACGCCGTACGGCTGCCGTCGTTCCGCCGCGTCCGCTACGACGTGAACTTCGAGTCGGTGCGCACCGGTCACGTCTACGGGATCTTCTTCGACCACTCCAGCCTGGTCGAGGCCCGCGACGTCACGCTCAACCAGTGCGAACTGGAGTACCTGCGCAGCCGCGTCGCGGTGCCGCCGGACGAGGGCGCGGTGCTGGAGGAGATGGCGGAGATCGCCTCCTGGCTGGAGTCCTTCCTGCGGGAGCGCGGTCTCGACGACACCCGCGGCTTCTACTCGAAGCGGACCTTCCTCAAGGACGCCGTGGCCGCACGCCCCGAGCTGGCCCGCGAGGTGAGCCGATGACGGGCGTACCGGTGCGGGCCGTCCTGCTCGACCTGGAAGGCACGCTGTACGCCAAGGGTGCCGCGATCGAGGGAGCGGCCGAGGCCGTGGCCGCGCTGCGCGAACTCGGCGTCGGGCTGCGCTTCCTGACCAACACGGACTCCAAGCCGGCCGCCCGCCTCGTCGTCGAACTCGCCGACTACGGGCTCGCGGTAGCGGCGGAGGAGCTGTTCACCCCGGTGGTCGCCGCCGAACGGCTGCTCACCTCCGAAGGGGCACGCACCTACCCGCTCGTGTCACGCGAGTTGCGCGCCGCGCTGCCGACACTGGCGGACGAGCCGCCCTACAGCCACGTGCTCGTCGGGGACTGCCGGGACACCCTCGACTACCCGGCGCTCGACGGCGCCTTCCGGGCCGTACGGGACGGCGCGGAACTCCTCGCGCTGCAGACCGGCCGCTACTTCAAGCGCGCCGACGGCGACCACCTGGACACCGGCGCGATCGTACGGGCGATCGAGCACGCCGCCGGGACCACCGCCCGGGTACTCGGAAAGCCGGCGACGGACTTCTTCGCGCTCGCGGCGCGCTCGCTGGACGCGGCTCCCGCCGAGTGCGTCGTGGTCGGCGACGACGCGACCACCGACATCGCCGGCGGCCGGTCGGCCGGCATGCGGACCGTCCAGGTGCGGACAGGGAAGTACGCCGACCAGCGGGCCGAGGGGCTTACGGGACAGGCCGGCCACGAGATCGACTCTGTCACCGAACTCCCGGACCTACTACGTGAGTTGGTCGGCCCGTGACCGTCTACTGGGTGGTGTGGGACGCGGCCGCGCACTGGGTCGTGGACCGGCTGGAGCGCGAGGGAGCGCTGCCCGCCGTGAGCCGCATGCGGCGCGACGGTGTGCTCACCGCGGCCCGCCCGGCGTACCCCAACTGCCAGACGCCGCCGTCGCTGGCCACCCTGTTCACGGGAACCTGGCCCCGGGAGCACGGCGTGACGGGGTTCACCGTCCCCGGCGCGGGAGAAGGCCTCGACAGCCACGTCAGCGGCTTCGCGCCGGGCTTTCCCGCCGTGCCGCCGGTGTGGGAGGTGCTTGCGGCCCATGACCTGAGCAGCGCGTTCGTCCACACACCGTGGGTGTTCGACGAGACGGGCCGGGTCGGGTCGCACGTCGACGTCGCCGTCGAGGCGTACAGCCGACGTCTGACCCGGCACGCGGCACTGGCGCCGCGGCCCGGCGAACAGGACTGGCGGATAGGCGGGTTCGACGTCGCGGTCACCGCGCCGGCGCGGCCGTCCGACCCGGTCCGGCTGACCGCCGCGGATTCCCCGGCCGGGAACCTCGTCCTCGGAACGGACGGCGAGTGGCGGCCGCTGGCGCTGGACGGGGACCACGGGACCTGGGTCACCCGGCTTGTCGTCGACGGCCGGCTGACGCTTGTGCACACCGGTGTGTGGCGGCCGCGGACCGCCGGGCGGAACCGGGCCGCGCTGCGGCGGCTGGCCGAGTGCCCGCCGTTCGCCGGTGAGGGAGTCGGCCCGCTGTACCGCGAGGGCGTGTTCGGCCCGCGTCTCGCCGAGGGCGGCGACGGCACGGCGGAGGAGGTCTTCCTGTCGTCGGTGGAGTGCGTGGCGGAACACTTCGCCGCAGCGACGGGCGCCGTTCTGGAGACCCACGACGCCGACCTGGTGGTGGTCTACCTCCCGATGACGGACGACGTCGGCCACGAGCTGCTGGGCTGGTGCGACGAGCGGAGCGCGGCCCACCGACCGGATGTCTCCGAGGCCGTGTGGGCCCGGGTGCGCCGCTGCTACCAGTGGTGCGACACGGTGCTCGGCCGGGTGCTCGACCGCGCCGGGGCGGAGGACACCGTGCTCCTCGGCGCGGACCACGGCATGGTGGGCAGCACCCACCTCGTCCACCTCGGCGACGCCCTGCTGCGCGCCGGCCTCAGCCACGCGCGGGCCGACGGCGGCCTCGACGCCGAACGGTCGGCGGTGTTCTACCACCCGGCGAACAACGGCTCCCTGTGGGTCGGCCCCGGCCTGGCAGGCGACCCCGAGGGCGCGCGCGCCGCCATGCGCCGGGCCCACGCCGTGCTGCGGACACTCACCGACCCGGAGACCGGCCGCCCGGTGGTGACCGGCTTCCTGGACCGGGACCACCTCCGGCCCGCCGATCCGGACGGCGACCCCTTCGTGTCCTTTGTCGTCCTCGCCGACGACTACCAGCCGACCGCCCGACCGGCGGGCGACGGTGCGGTGGTCCGCCGCACTCCGAAGACCGGCGCCCACGTCGTGCACACCGGCGACGACAGACTGCACGCCGTCCACGCCGCCCTCGGGTCCGGCGTCCCGGCCGGCCCGGTACCGCCTCTGGTCGACAACACGTGGCCGGCGCGGCTTGTCCGCCACGTGCTGGGCGCCGCCCCCGCCGGTCCCGGCGGTGCCGCGGTGACGTTCCCGAACCCCCCGAAGAGAGTTGATGGAATGCCGTCCGGTTTCCCACCCGCCCGGTCGGCGGCCGACCTCGTCGAGCGCCGCCACCGCAACGTGGCCGCCTTCCTGGCGGGCCGGTCCCTGGAGGCGAAGTGGCTCTCCGACCTGATGCGTGAGCGCGTCGGCGAGGGACTGCTGCTGCTCACCAGCTCGCCGGTGCACGGCCTCGCCAATCCCACCAGCGACCTGGACTTCATCCGCGTCCAGGAGGCCCCGATCGACGGGCCCCGGATCTCGACCAAGATCTTCGAGGACGGCCACCACCTCGAGGTGGTCTCGTTCAGCCGCGCCGAACTCGCCTCCAATCTGGAGGAGTTGCACCGGCTTGCCGGCCTCCCCGTCGAGGAGACCGTGGCCGGCTTCCGGCGGTGGGACAAGGAACGCGAGCCGCGCCGCAAGCAGACCGAGCGCATCGTCAACGGCCTCACCCTGGACGGTTCCGCGCCCTTCGTCGACTGGCTGCCGCCGCTCGGCCGGGTGTGGAGCCGCGCCTCCCTCCAACTCGCCGTGGAACAGGCCGTCCACTGCCTGCTCGCGGAGAGCGCGGGGGAGACCAGGGGCCGGGTGGGCTACGCCTACAACGTGCTGCTGCACCTCATGGACGCGCTGCTGTCGCACCACGGCGACGTGTACACCACCCGCAAGTGGTACGCGCTGCGGTGGGCCCGGATGACGGCGCAGGGCGGCTGGCACGACAACCGGCTCGAAGCGGTCGCCACGGACCTGGAACGGCTGCGCAAGGGCGTCGGCGCCACCCTGCGGCCCTCCGCCGCCACCGAGCCGCTGGCCGGCGCGTTCGCCGCCCTCACCCTCGACGCCGTACGGGCCACCGGCACCGCCTCGGCCGTGACCGTCGCGGTCGAGGCCGAAGGACCCGGCGTGGTGGCCAAGCCGTTCCTGCCGGACGCCTCGCTGCTGCTGAACGCCGGCTCCGCGGTGGTGCTGCCCGGCGTCGGCGCCGAGGACGGCCTCCCGCTCGCCGGCGCCCCCGTGGGCCTCGACGAACTGGCCGGTCTCGACGCCCGGTCGGCGGCCACCCTGCTGCGCGCACTGCGCGCGGGCGTGGCCCGCCTGCGGATCGGTTACCCGGACGGGACGGCCCGATGACCAGCTACCCGGACAAGGAGTCGGACATGACCGAGGGCCGACCGGCCCGCGCCACGCGGACCGCAGCCGAGCTCACCGCCTTCCCCTCCGTGCGCGCCGGCCACGTCATGACCGGCCCGGCGTCGGTGGAGGCCTGGACCCAGGCGGCCTGGCTGATGCTCGCCGAGGGGCGGGCGTACATCGAGGACCTCGAAGGCGGCACGGAACAGCCGCAGATGCAGCAGGCCGCGAAGCTCCGCCTGCTCGAACAGCTCCTCGACATCGACCAGCGCCTGGCGGGCCGCGTACCCGTGGACGACGCGCACTGCCTGGCGGTCTGCCTGGAGTACGGGATGCGGGAGGTCGTGGACGCCACCGGCCCCGAACTCGCCGATGTCTTCGGGCTGGACGAGGAGTTCGGCGGCGAGAGCTGCGCCGTCGACGAGATCCACCTGCTCTGGGAACGGCTCCTCGACGCCTTCCCCGGGGAACTGCCCGACCGGCTCGTCGCCGAGGGGCAGCGGGACATGCTGCTGACCCTGCGCGTGTGGGCCGACCTCGCCCGCGCGGCAGGGCTCGACATCGGCTTCCTCGCCCCCTTCATGAAAGCCGCCTGAAACAGGAAGAACGAGGTGGGACATGCCCGAGATCCGGGCCGAGACACTGGTCGGGGGGATGACCCCGGAGACGGTGTGGCCACTGGTCAAGGACAGCGCCGGGATCGCCTCCCCGGCCGCACACGTGGTCTCCGTACGAGCGCTGTCCGAGCAGGACCGGACGTTCCGGCTGAACGAGTGGAAGGTCCTGCTCAACGGCAGCGAGGTGACCTGGACCCAACGCGAGGCGGCCGGCCCCGGCCTGCGGCTGCGCTTCGAGCAGACCACGGGGGACCTGGAACGGCTCTCCGGGGAGTGGGCCGTGAGCGCCGCCCACGACGGCACCCTCGTACGCCTCACCCTCGCGTACGAGCTCGGCGTCGACGGACTGGCGCCGCTCCTCGAACCGATCTGGACCCAGTCCTTCCAGGCCCACGCGGACGCGCTGACACGAGCGGTGTCGGCCCGCGCCGCGGAACACCGCGCGACGGAGAAGAACCCGACATGAGTCTGTACCTGAACTTCCTGCACACCACCGTGCGGTTCGACGTGGCCGCCGAGGCCGAGGCCGCTTTCGCCCCGGTGCGGCGCTTCTTCCGGCACCTGATCTCCACGGACGCGCCCCGCGAGCCGACCTTCCGGATCGACGTACGGCACTACGAGCCGGAGAGGGACGTCGCCCCGCACGTGTGGCGGACGCCCACGTCCGTCGTACGGCGCAGCAACGCGGCGGAGTTCAACTTCGACGCGCACGTGGTCGAGGGCGGCGGACGGCGGCTCTACGTGAACCGCGCAACGCTGCTGGACACCCCGGTCGACACGGCGAAGGACAACACCTTCGCGCTGCGCGTCACCGAGCGCTCCACCGTCCAGGTCCTCGACTTCGTCCGCGACCTGGTGATCCGCAACGAGGAGAACACCGGCACCGTCGTGCTGCACGCCTCGGGCGCGCACCGGGACGGCGAGGCAGTGATCATCGCCGGGCCCAAGGGAGCCGGCAAGACCACCACCCTGCTGTCCGTCCTGCGCCGCCCCGGCTGGCGGTACTTCACCGGCGACAAGCTGTTCTGCACGGTCGAGTCAGGCGCCGTCGTCGTCCACCCGTGGCGCGACTACCCGTACGTGGGCGTGGGGACGATCCGGGCCGATCCGCGGCTCGAGTCGATGGTCCGCGAAGGCGTCGACGACCGCGTCGACGACCACGACCCCGGCCACAAGATCCTCATCGACCCCGACGTCTTCGAGTCCTGGCTCGGCTCGGAGTTCAGCGCCGAGCCCCGGCGGCTCACCGCGCTGCTGCTGCCCGAGGTCGTGCCCGGCGAGCCGCTGTCCGTCCGGCACCTCACGGACGGCAACGAGCGCTGGGCGCATCTGAACAAGATCGTGGACAGGCAGGTGGACACCACCTTCTTCACCTGGCAGTCCTACCTCGTCCCGGACTACACGGACTTCTACCGCTCCCTGGCCGGGCTGCGCACCGCGCTCGACTCCGTCGCCATGGTCAGGCTGCGCGGCACGCTCGACGTCGACCCGGACGCGGTCCTCGGCCGGTCCGACGCCCCCGCGCAGACAACCGCACCGACAACCGCACCGACAACCGCACCGACAACCGCGCAGGAGAACGGATGACCACGCCCGAAGCCCCCCGCCCCCTGCGAATCGCGGTGATCGGCCTGGCCGGCGCCGGCAAGTCGACCTGTGCGACGCTCATCGAGGAGTTCGCCCGCGACAAGGGCCTGGCCCACGCCCGGGTCAAGCTCGCCACCCCGCTGTACGACCTGCAGGCCGAGGTGTACCGCCGGGCCGGCGGATCGCTCGCCGCGGGGGCGCAGGACCAGGTCCTGATGGAGGCGCTCGCCGACGCGATGCGCCGGATCCGGCCCGAGTCCCTGGCCGACGACTTCACCGCCCGCCTCGCCGCCGTCGACGCGGACCTGGTCGTCAACGACGACCTGCGCGACCCGCACGTGGACGCCCCGGCGCTGCGCGCCCACGGCTTCCGGATACTGCGCGTCACCTGCGACGAGGAACTGCGCCAGACCCGGCTGGCCGGACGCGGTGACCCGTCCCGCGCCGACCGCTCCACCCGGGAGATCGACCTGATCACACCGGACGCCGTGCTCGACAACGGTTCGGACCTGCACACCTACCGGTCCGCCGTCCACGAACTGCTGGGGAGTTGGCTGTGATTCTGAGCGGGCCCGAGATCCTCGCCGAGGTGCGGGCGGGGCGCATACACATCGACGACTTCGACCCGGAACGCCTCGAACCGAACAGCTACGGCTTCCGCCTCGCCGACGACATCCTCTGGTACGAGCAGGACGTCATCGACTGCTTCGAACCGCCCCACGCCACCCACGTGAAGATAGGCCCCGAGGGCATGGTCCTCGAACCCGGGCGCTTCTACCTCGGCGGCACCATGGAGGCGATGGGCAGCCCGCACTACGCCGCCACCCTCTACGCCTGCCGGTCGGCCTCCACACTCGGCATCTGGATCCAGTTCTCCGCCCCGCTCGGACACAGCGGCGCCGTCTTCCCGTGGACGCTGGAGATGAAGGTCGCCCACCCGGTGCGGGTGTACCCGGGCATGATGATCGGCAAGCTGGCCTTCTGGTCCATGCAGGGTGACGCGGTGGAGTACGACGGCAAGTACACCGGCTCCTCCTCCGCCGTCGCCTCCCGCCTCAGCCTGGACCGGCATGTCGCAGGTTGACCTGTTCCGGGTCCTTGCCGCGCTCGCCCTGCTGCTGACCGCGGCCCACCTGGTCGGCCGGCTCTTCGCCCGCTACCGGCAGCCCCCGGTGATCGGCGAGATCCTCGGAGGCCTGCTGCTCGGGCCCACGGTGCTGGGCCGGCTGCTGCCCGACGCGCAGGAGTGGCTCTTCCCCGACGACGGCCCGGCGGCGTCCGCGCTGGCGCTGGTCCACCTGCTCGGCATGCTGCTGCTGATGTTCGTCGCCGGGATGGAGATGCGCACCGTCTTCTCCCGGGCGGACGGAAGACCGGTACTGGTCATCGCGCTCGCGGGCATGGTCGTGCCCTTCGCCCTGGGGCTGCTCGCCGTGCGGCTGGTCGACACCGACCGGGTGATCGGGCCCGCCCAGGACGTCACGGCGCTGACCCTGGTCGTCGCCTGCGCCATCGCCGTCACCAGCATCCCGGTGATCTCCCGGATCATGCTGGACCTGGGCATCATCAGGACCCGCTTCGCCCGCGTGGTCCTGTCGGTCGCGGTCCTCGAGGACATCGTGCTCAACGTGATCCTCTCCGTCGCCCTCGGCATGGTGGCGGGCTCCCACCCGGGCGCGTTCGGTCTGTCGCAGTCCCTCGGCGTGACATCCGCGAACGGCTCGGCCCTGTACCACTCGGTGGCGTCGGTGGCCTTCTTCGCCCTCGTGGTCCTCGCCGCCGCCGCCCTGCGGAGACTGCGGGGGGCGGCCTCCCCCGACGGCGCGGCTCGGACGCCGGTAACGGTGGCCGTCCGCATGGCGGTCATCCTCGCCGTGGCGGCGAGCTGCGTCTTCCTTGGCGTGGCGCCCATGTTCGGCGCGTTTGTGGTGGGCCTGCTCTCCGGAGTCGCCGGGAGCGCCCGCCGGGCCGGGCCCGGCGAACCGCTCGTGCAACTGCGGGCCTTCGCGTCCGGGTTCTTCATCCCGGTGTACTTCGCGGTCGTCGGTCTGAAGCTCGACCTGTTCCGCTCCTTCGACCTCTGGCTCACCGCGGGGTTCATCCTGGTCGCCTGCCTCGCCAAGGCGACCAGCGTGTACGCCGGGGCACGACTGGCACGGCAGCCGAAGGCCGAGTCGCTGGACCTCGCCGTCGCGCTCAACGCGCGCGGCGGACCCGGAATCGTGCTCGCCACCGTCTCCTTCGACGCCGGCATCGTCAACGCACCGATGTTCACCACGCTGGTGCTCACCGCGATCGTCACCTCGCAGATCGCCGGGTGGTGGCTGGAGCGGGCGGTCTCCCGCGGCGCCTTCCCGCCGGACGGCCCGACCGACGGCGCCGCCTCACGGGACAGCCCGCCGGCGCCCCGACCCGAAAGCCGACTCACCAACTCCGCCTGACCAAGGCCCCCTCGCAACGGACCCTCACAACGGACCCTCACAACGGCCCCCTCACGAAGGCCCCCTCACAAAGGACGTGCTCATGAACACCGCCAGGAGCGGTCGCCCCGTCGTCGCGATCGTCGACGCCTACTCCACGGCGAGCCATCTCGCGCCGCTCTTCCACGCCGCCGGCCACGACTGCCTCCACGTGCGGAGCGTCGCCGAACCACCGCCGGTCTTCGCGTCCTCCTTCCGCCCCGAGGACTTCGTGGACACGGTCACCCACCGCGGCGACGTGGCCGAGACCCTGGCGGCGATCAGACCGTACGCCCCGGTCGCACTGCTGGCGGGCGCCGAGATAGGCGTCGAACTCGCCGACGTCCTCAGCGAGGCGCTCGGGGTGCGGAGCAACGGGACCGCGCTGAGCGCCGCCCGGCGCGACAAGTACCGGATGATGGAGACCGTGCGGTCCGCCGGCGTGCCGGCCGTCGACCAGATCCTCGCCGGCGACCTCGACACCCTGCTGGACTGGTACGGCGACACCGACCGGACGGTCGTCCTCAAGCCGGTGCGCAGCGCCCTCAACGACGGTGTCTCCTTCTGCTCCACCGCCGCCGAGGTCAGGACCGCCTTCGGCGACCTCGTCGGCGCGGACAGCGCGCTCGGCGTCCGCAACGACGCGGTGCTCGCCCAGGAGTACCTGGTCGGCGCCGAGTACTACGTCAACACCGTCAGCCTCGACGGCCGGCACCGGGTGTGCGACCTGTGGAAGACGCAGCACCTCGGCGTCAACGGCGTCAGGGACCTGCTCGGCGGCTCGTCGCTCATGGCGTCCCGCGGCCCCGAGCAGGACCTGCTGGCCGAGTACGCCTTCTCCGTGCTCGACGCCCTGGGCATCCGCAACGGGCCCGCGCACACAGAGCTGAAGCTCACCCCGGACGGCCCCCGCCTGGTCGAGACCGGCGCCCGCGTGTGCGGCGCCATGCTGCCGCTCCTCACCCGGGCCGCTCTCGGCGAGAGCCAACTGGAGTGGACCGTGCTCGCCTACACGGACCCGGATGCCTTCGAGGCGCGCCGGCGCACCGACTACCCCCTCACACGCCACGCGGTCTGCGTCAACATGATCGCGCCCGAGAGCGGCAAGCTGCTGGACTACCCCAAGCTCGACGAGCTGCGGGCCCTGGAGAGCTTCCACGACGTCCTGCTGAAGGTCCGGCCTGGCGAGGAGCTGTCGCGGACCGTCAACGACCTCACCTATCCGATGCTCGTCCACCTCGTCCACGAGGTCGAAGGCGTGGTCACCCACGACTACATGACGGCCCGGCACCTCGACGGCGAGGGTTTCTACCATGTCGTCTAGTCCGCCCGTGCCGTCCCGTTCGCCCGGCCGCCGCTTCGCCCTGGCGGCCGGCCCGCTCCTGGTGCTCGGCTACTGCGTCATCAACTCGACGAAGTCGGTCCTGGAGGGCGCGCTGGTGCAGGGCCTGTCGCCCGAGTTCATCGCGTTCAACGCCTTTGCCGTCGCCCAGGCCTTCTACTTCCTGACCCTGCGCGACAAGCAGGCGCTCCGGACGGCGGTCAGGCGCTGCCTGCCCGACGTGATCATGCTGAACATCTCCACCGCGGTCTGCTGGATCGCGGTGCTGTACGCGTTCACGGTGCTCGAACCGGCCGTGGCCAACTCGATGATCATCGGGCTCGGACCCACCCTCACCATCGTGCTCGGCTTCAAGCTCCGCCCGGGGACAAAGCCCCTGCCGCTCGAACTTGCCGCCGCGGCAGCCATGTTGGGCGCCATGACCTACCTGCTGGTCATGGCCCACGACGGGGCGTCGGCCCTCGGCGACGTCCCGACCGGAGACCTCGTCTTCGGTCTGGTGATGTGCTTCCTCACCTCCCTCTCGCTCTCCGGCATCACCTTCTACACAAGGCGACTGGGCGACGCGGGGATGACGGTCCCGCAGATGATGGCCTCCCGCTTTGTCGTCCTCGTCGCCGCCACCCTCGTCCTCCTCGTCGTACGCGACAGCTTCGGCACCTACTCGCCCGCCAACGTGGGCGCGCTCCTCGCGATCAGCCTCGTCGGCGTCATCATCTCGCTCTACCTGCTCCAGCAGGGCATCGTGCGGACCGAGCCGATCACGGTCTCGATGCTGTTCGGCACGAACCTGCTGATCACCTACCTGACGCAGTTCCTCGACCCGAGGCTCGACCAGTCCCAGCACGTCTTCCTCGGCATCGCCGGGCTGTGCGCGGCGATGTGCCTGGGCACCTGGGCCCGCTGGCGCCACGACAGGCAGACCAGCAGGGCCGCCACCCCGACACCGACCACCGAAAGGGTCGAGCGGTGACCGTACTGGCCCACATGAGCGACCTGCACCTGGACGGCGGCAGCGCCGCCGCGGACCGCGTCCGAAGCGTCGTCGACCACCTCGCCGGCCTGCCCGGCCGAGTCGACGCCGTCCTCGTCACCGGCGACCTCGCCGACCACGGAACCGAGGAGGAGTACCGGGAGGCCCGTGCCGCGCTGGCACCGCTACGGGACCGCTACCGCGTACTGACGTGCCCCGGCAACCACGACTCCCGACCCGAGTACCGGGCGTTCCTGCTCGGCCTGCCCACCGGCACCGACCCCGTCAACGAGGTCCACGAGATCGACGGCGTACGGGTGCTCATGTGCGACTCCTCGATCCCCGGCCGCTCGGAGGGCGAACTGGCACCCGCAACCCTGCACTGGCTCGACACCACCCTGGCCGCCGCCCAGGACCAGCCGGCCTTCGTCGCCCTCCACCACCCCCCGGTGCCGCTCGGACTGCCCTACCTCGACCGGATCGGCCTCCGCGAACCCCAGGCCCTGGCCGACGTCCTCGCCCGCCACCCGCAGGTCGCGGCCGTCCTCTGCGGCCACGCCCACACCGCCGCCACGACGTCCTTCGCCGGCCGCCCGCTGGTCTGCGCCCCGGGCATCGCCTCCACCGCGCTGCCCCCGTGGGAACAAGGCCCCGACGACTCCTGGAAGACCCACCAGGCCCCGCCGGCCCTCACCTTCCACCTGTTCCACAACGGCCACCTCACCAGCCACGTCAGAGCACTGTAGAACCAGCGCCGGCCGCCACGGCGCGTTCCAGGGCGTCGTCATCGATGTCGATCCGGGTCACAGACATGCCGTACCGCCCCGCGAATTTGCCAATGGACACAGAGCTGTACGTCACCAACATCGCCTCCGTGACAACCGGTCCGCGATGCTGTGACCCGAACAGACCCCCTGGTCCCGGGCCCGGTATGACTGTCTGCCCCTGCGCCGGTACGCCGACCTGGCCTTCTTCCCCCCGTGCGGGCGGGTTGGCTACTGTGGGCAGTCTACGATCGCGACGGGAACCAGGAAGCCGGTGGGAATCCGGCACGGTCCCGCCACTGTGACCGGGGAGCGGACCCCACGCACGACCACGGCCGGAAGGCTGGAAGGTCGGGGTGAGCGACGATCCGGGAGTCAGGACACTGACCTGTCGCGGACACCATCCACGGGGCGTGGACCCCAGGAGGCGTGCATGCGGCCTGCGGCACCGGCAAGTGCGGCAGGTTCGTTCGGGTGCTCGGCATGCGGCGGGTAGGGCCCAGTGGGCCGAAGCCGGCGTGTGCCGCCGTCCCGGCTGCCGGCCCCTGGCGGCCTGTGCCCCGGACGCGAGAGGAACCCGGATGCCTGCCGTGTTTTCCCGGAGGACGCAACCCTCCGGCCCCCCGGACCCCCGGCCGAGCCTGGACGTTTCGCGTCGCCGGTTGCTCGGAGGCGCGCTCGCCGCGGCCACCCTGCCCTTCCTCGGGACCGCCTGCGGACGTACCGAGCAGACGAAATCCGGCAGTGGGCTGACCGTCACCGATCTGACCGGTCAGAAACTCGAACTGCCGGGCCCGGCACACCGGGTGGTGACGATCCCGCTGCCCGCCGCGTCCATGGTGGTCGCGGTGAACGGGGGACCGGAGGTGCTGGCCGGGATGAACGCCGCGTCACTCACCGCGATCAAGGGCAGTTTCCTGGGCGAGGCGTATCCGGAGCTGCTCAAGGTGCCCACCGATGTGGCCGGTGCCGAGTTCGCGCCCAACGTGGAGAGCGTCCTCGCACGGAACCCGGATGTGGTGATCCAGTGGGGCGACCGGGGCCCGGGCATCGTCGACCCGCTGCGCAAAGCGGGCCTGAAGGTCGCTCAGCTCACCTACGGCACGCAGGCGGACCTGGAGGGCGCCGTCGCCATGTACGGCCGGCTGCTCGGCAAGCAGGACCGGGCCGACCGTATCGCCGACGGCATGCGCCGACAGCTGAAGAAGCTGCGCACGGAGCTTCCCGGCCGAGCGGGCACCCCGCCGTCCGTGCTCTATCTGCGGGGAGCCTCCGACGGTCTGCAGGTCGGAGGGGGCGACTCGTACAACCACTTCGTCACCGAGCTCGTCGGCGGCCGCAACCCCGCCGCCGAGATCAAGGCCGAACAGGCCACCATCGACGTCGAGCAGCTGCTGAAGTGGGACCCCGACATCATCCTGCTCGGCAACTTCGGTCCGGCCACACCGAAGGACATGTATGACGACCCGACACTGGCAGCCCTGCGGGCGGTGCGTGAGCGCCGTATCTACAAGGTGCCGCTGGGCGGATACCGATGGGATCCGCCCAGCCAGGAGTCCCCGCTGATGTGGCAGTGGCTCGCCGGTCTGGTCCACGGCACCGGGGGCCCGGGACTGCGGGCCGAGGTCGTCCGTGAGTACGCCTTCCTCTACGGCGCCAAGCCCACCGACGCCCAGCTGGACACCATCCTCAAGCTGCCGGCCAACTCCGGCTCCCGGGACTATGACGACTTCGGCCGCTGAGCGGACAGGGGCGCGCGACCACGGCCCCGAACCCGCCGCCGCACCGGCCTTCGGGCGCCGACGGCAGCGTTCCGCGCTGATCGGGCTGCCGGTCGCGGTGCTGCTCACCGGCGTCATCGCCCTCGGCGTCGGCCGCTACACGGTCGGCTTCGACGACGTCGTACGGATCCTGCTCGGGCAGGTGCTCCCGATCGAGCGGACCTGGTCGGACACCGAGGAGGCCGCCGTACTCCAGGTGCGGCTCCCTCGGGTGCTGCTGGCCATGCTGGTCGGCGCGGGGCTCGCGGTCTGCGGTGCGGCGCTCCAGGCAGTCTTCGGCAACCCGATCGTCAGCCCGCAGATCCTCGGTGTCTCCTCCGGAGCGTCCTTCGGCGGAGCGCTCGCGATCGTGCTCGGCCTGGGGTCGACCGCGCTGGTGCTCGGCTCGTTCGGCTTCGGACTGCTCGCGCTGGTGGCGGTGTTCGCCACCAGCCGGGTGCGTGGGCCCGCACCACCGCTGACGATCGTGCTCGCCGGCATTGTCGTCGGAGCGTTCTTCTCGGCGCTGGTCTCCCTGCTCACGTACCTCGCCGACCCCTACGGCGAGCTCCAGTCCATCGTGTTCTGGCTGCTGGGGAGTCTGGCCACGGCCACCTACGGCAAGGTCGCCGTGGCCGCGGTGCCGGTCCTGCTCGGTGGGGCACTGATCTACGCACTGCGCTGGCGGATCAACGTTCTCTCCCTCGGGGACGAGGACGCCATGACCCTCGGACTACGCCCGAGGCGGCTGCGCTGGCTGCTGCTCACCGCAGTGGCCGCGGTCGTCGCCGGAGCGGTCGCGGTGAGCGGCGTCATCGGCTGGGTGGGACTCGTGGTGCCTCACCTGGCCCGGCTGTGGGTCGGCCCCGACCACCGAGTGCTCATCCCGGTGAGCCTCGGCCTGGGTGCGGCGTACCTCACCGTCATCGACACCGTGACCCGCAACCTGGGGGTGGCCGAGATCCCGCTGGGTGTGCTCACCGCGCTCGTCGGAGCGCCGGTGTTCCTCTTGCTGCTGCACCGCAGCCGCCGCCGGATGTGGTCCGATGCTTGAGTTCGACGGGCTCGGCTTCTCCCACGACCCCGGGCAGGACCCCGGACGCTGGCTCTTCCGCGATGTCTCCCACAAGCTCGCCCCCGGCGAGGTCCTCACCGTCCTCGGCCCGAACGGCCGCGGCAAGACCACCCTGCTGCGCTGTGTCGCCGGCCTCACCACCCCCACCGAAGGACGGGTACGGGCCGACGGCGCGGTCGGCTTCGTCCCGCAGAGTCACCACACCACCTTCGCCTACACCGCCCTGGACATGGTGCTCATGGGCCGCGTACGCCACCTGCGTGCGCTGGCCACCCCCGGCCGCCGGGACCACGAGCTCGCCTATGGCGCCCTGGGGCGAGTCGGCATCGGTCACCTGGCCGACCGCGACTACCCGACGCTGAGCGGGGGAGAGCGCCAACTGGTGCTGATCGCCCGCGCGATCGCCGCCCAGGGCCCGGTACTCGTCCTCGACGAGCCCGCGTCCGCGCTGGATCTGCGCAACCAGGGGCGGGTGCTGGATCTGCTGCGCGGCCTTGCCGACGAGGGCCTCGCCATTGTGCTGACCACCCATCATCCCGACCACGCGATGGAGATCGCCGACACAGCGATGCTCATGTTCGGCGGCACCGACGTCCGGATCGGCCCGGCCGATGAACTGCTCACCGACAGTGCAGTCGGAGCCCTCTACGGCGTCCGCGCACACACCCTCGTCCTCAACGAGGACCCCGGTGGCGCGCCCCGCCGAGTGATCGTCACCCGTTACGACCAGGAGCTGCCCTCATGACCACCGCCCACCGGCCGGAGAGGTGCCGTCCATGACACCCCTGCCCGCCATCGCCTGCACTGTGCGCCCCTGGGCTCAGTTCCCGCTTCAGCGTGCGCTGCACGGCATCCGTACGGCCGGTTTCAACGCGGTCGCCCTCCCGGTGCACGGGGTCACCGAGGTGATCACCCCCGACACCCCGGCCGCAGGGGCCGAGGAGATCGGCGCGCTCATCCGCAACCACGGGCTGCGGCTGCTGGTCCTCAGCCACGCCGCCGACCTGGACCGCGACGACGACCAGGCGCTGGGCGCGCTGCGCCGCCAGATCGACCACTGCGCCCGGCTGGAGGTGCCGACCCTGGTCGACATGGGGTGCCCCGAACTCACCCACGGCGACCGCTATCTACGGCTCATGGCAGCCGCCGCCCCGTACGCCGCCGCCCATGGGGTGACCATCGCCGTCAAGCCGCACGGCGGGCTGACCCGTACCGCTGCCGACACCTTGTCCGTCGTCGAACGCGTCGGCCACGACGCCTTCCGAGCCTGCTGGGACGCGGGAAATCTGGTGCACTACGGCGGTGAGCCGCCCGCTCGGGGACTGGCCGAACTCGCCCCGTACATCGCTGCGGTCGGCGTCCGTGACCACCCGGTCCGTGGCCGGTACCGGGCTACCACCACCGGAGGCATGCCGCCCGCGATCACCCCCGGCGACGGCATCGTGGACTTCACCGAGCTCTACCGGACCCTGCGCGCACACGGCTTCACCGGGCCGAGCGCCGTGGAGAGCGTCACCAGGCTCGGCACCGTCGAAGAGCTCGACTCCGAGGCGGACCGGGCCCGCCGAAACCTGCTCGACGCAATGGCCGGCCGCGTACCGGACCGCCCGGAACCGGCACGTACGATCCCGGCCCGGCTGTCCTGCTCCCTCGTCGCCCGCACCGCCGCGGAGGACCCGATCGGCACCGCCCGCCCCTTCGACCGGTTCCTCATGCTCGAACTCCCCCTGCCCTGGCCACCGGGGATGGGCACCCCGGTGTGGGAGACCGACCGGGTCCCCGCCCCTCTGCGTGCCGCACTGCGCACCGCCACCCGCCGCACCGAGGAACGCGGCCTGACCATGAAGACGTTCGCCGCCGCACCCGACCCGGAGTACTCCACCCCCGGCCTGATCCGGATCATCCGCTTCGACCGCGCCCCAGGCCCGGCCGCTCCCCTGACCCGTACGGAACACCACCTCCCCACCGACCGGGCCCCGGCCCTGATCAGCGGTCTCTTCACCGACGACCCAGCCGCCCTCACTCCCTTCGCCCGGTTCCGCGACCCGACCCCGCACCGTGACCTGGTCGTCTGCACCCATGCTTCGGTCGACGCGTGCTGCGGCACGCTCGGCTACCCGTTCTTCCAGCAGCTTCGCCGGGCCCACGGCAGCACGGGGAAGGTACGGGTGTGGCGCATCAGCAGCTTCGGCGGCCACCGCTTCGCCCCCACCCTGGTCGACTTCCCGGAAGGCCGCGTCTGGGGCAACCTCACCCCGGACCGCATGGACCAGCTGGTCAACCGCACCGGCAGCCCCGCCGATCTGATGGACCTCTACCGAGGCTGGGCCTGCCTGCCCCACCCCGGCGAGCAGGTCCTCGAACGTGAGCTTTTCCGTACCTACGGATGGGACTGGCCCGCGCACCACCTGAGCCTTCGCCCGACCACCGACACCCACTACCGCCTCACGGCCCACGACCCCCGGTCCGGCACCACCCACCGCCACACGGCCGAACTCCAGCACCTGGGCCCGCAGCCGGTCCTGATCGGCTGCGACCGCACCGCCGGCGAAGTCCAGCGCTACAACGCTTCCCTCCACCCCCGGACGGCGCCGGCCCGCGCCCGTCCGTAGCCAGGGCTCCGAAACCGCCGAGGCGCCCCGGCAGTAGCTCGCTGCCCCGGACGGTTCGCCGCGAGGGCCCAAGGGATCACGAACCCCACAAGGCGCCATGTCGGCGACAGGACCCGCCCGAGGCCTAGAAGGTCCGGCCTCCCACTGCCGTCAGTGCTGACATGTCAGCACCAAAAGCCCCCCTGAACCACGTTTCCGCAGGTCAAGGGGGCTTCCCAAAAGTGGAGCCTAGGAGAGTCGAACTCCTGACATCTGCCATGCAAAGACAGCGCTCTACCAACTGAGCTAAGGCCCCGTAGCCCCACCAGGGTACCTGGTCCGCCCGCTGATTTCCGACCGGGTCTCGCCCCGGAGATCAACGCTCCGTAGGATGCGCGGCAAGTTCGCTGTCGCGAAGCGAACAGGGGAGATTCAGGGGAGACAGCATGGATGCAGCACAGCAGGACGCCACGGCCAAGGCGAGGGAGCTGCAAAGCGCCTGGTACGGGGAACCGCTCGGCACCCTCTTCCGGCGGCTGATCGACGACCTGGGGCTGAACCAGGCGCGACTGGCGGCCGTGTTGGGGCTGTCGGCGCCGATGCTCTCCCAGCTGATGAGCGGCCAGCGGGCCAAGATCGGGAACCCGGCCGTGGTGCAGCGCGTGCAGGCGCTCCAGGAGCTGGCCTCCGAGGTGGCCGGCGGTCACCTCAGCGCCGCGGACGCCACCAAGCGCATGGACGAGATCCGGCGGTCGGCGGGCCAGAGCGTGCTCAGCGCCAACGGTCAGCCGACGGCGTCCGGCCAGCAGACGACCGTGAAGCGCGCGGTGCGCGAGATCCAGTCGCTGCTGCGGGCCATCTCCGACGCACAGGGTGTACTCGCCGCCTCGCAGCTGCTGGCCGAGGACCACCCCGAACTGGCCGAGTTCCTCAAGGTCTACGGCGCCGGCAAGACGTCGGACGCGGTGCGGCACTACGAGGCTCACCAGGCCTGAGGGCCCCCGACCCGTCGTGGCGCGCGACTCACCGCGGACATGGCGAAGCCCCGGCCGATTCGGACCCCGGCCGGGGCTTCACACGGAACGCTGGGGTGTCGCGGCTCACGCACCCGGGCCCGCGGGCACCGAGTCGGTGGCCTCGGTCCACAGGTCCTGCTCGGCCCGGTCCGCCTGGATCTGGCGGTACACGAGGAGCCCACCGATGGCGGCCAGCGCGACCAGGAGAAACTTCTTCACGGCGCTACCTCGTCCTTCTGGAAGACGTCAAAACCATACTGGCGCCCGATGATACCCAACATGTGCGTTGCCGCCCCGGGCCGCACCGGGCCGCGTCGAGCCGCCTCCGGACAGCGCACGACCGGCCACTCGAGCCGCGCGTTCGCACTGGCGTTCGCCTCCTCGCGCCGCTGTCCCGGACCGTCCGTAGGGCGGCGGAACACGGGCGGCGGGGCAGGTCGTTGTCGTCGGCGGGCGCGGCGCGGCCGGTGACGGTTCTTCCGATCTTCCTTCCCCGGTCCGTGCGACGCTGAAGGCGGCTCAGCCGCTGAGACCGGCCACGCCGGACCGAGAGGAAGCCAGGGGACATGGCAGGGAAGACGGGTGCGGAGGTGGAGGACCTCACGCGGTGCGCGGTGCTCTTCGAGGCGGCCGACCCGCCCCGCACCGGCACGGTGGTGTTCTGGAACGCGCACGGCGGCCCCCCGGCGCGGGACGAGGTGGACGTCGTCGTCGTCGAGGACGGGACGCCCGTGATCCGTACGGTCCCGGCGGTCCGGCTGCCGGTCGCCGACGCGCTGCCCGTGCTGGCGCGCGCGGCCGGTCCGGGAGCGGGGGCCGATCCGGCCGCCGCCTTCTGGGGCGGGGCCGCGGCGATCGCCCTGCACCTGGCGGCGCGGGAGCGGCTGCTGCCCGGCGTGACGCCCGACGGCTACGACGCCTGGCGGGTCGGCCCGCTGGACCTGGACGACGTCCGCCGGGTACGGGAACTCGTCGCCGCGGCACCGCCCGAGGCGTACGCCACACCGCTGGCCGGCACGGGTGGCGCGGCCGTGCGGCTGCCCGAACCGGAGGGCCTGGTAAGGGCGTTCCTGGACGCCGTCGCCGACACGCTGCCGCGTACGCCCGCCGCCCAGGCGGCGACCGGCCGGGCGGCCTTCGCCGCCGCCGAACCGCAGTACGTGCCCCAGCTGCGCGGCTGGGCCGAGGAGGTGTCGGCCGGGCTCGACTCCGGGGTGCGGGTCTCCCTGCGGATCGAGCTGGTGGCCGCCGAACCGAAGACGGGCGGGCATCGGCAAGG
>NZ_VJYK02000549.1 GCF_007097205.2 Streptomyces alkaliterrae | reverse complement strand
GGCTTGCGGGTCGGCCGGGTAGGCGGGCGCGGGTCCGGGCGGCGTGTGACCGGGAGACGGCTGCCCCTGCGGCGGGACGAAGGCCCCGGGAACGCCCGGATCGTGTGGTGTACCGGCGCCCGGCGCGGGGTATTGCGGCGCCGCGCCCTGAGGTGTGCCCGCCGCCTGTCCCGGGTAGGGCGGCGGGCCGGCGGGCGGCGCTCCCGCAGTGCCGTACGGCTGCGGCTCGCCGGGGTAGCGGGGCGGCTCCTGCCGCGCCGCTCCCGCACCACCGGGCCCGGCCGCGTCCGGATGGCGCGGACCGACCCGGTCCGGGTACGGCCTCTCGTACGGCTGCGGAGGAGACCCGGGCACGGCGCCGCCGGGATACGGCCGGCTCCGGACGCCGTCCTCGAGCGGGTAGCGGGGCGGGCCGGGGTAGGGCGGCGCCTCGTCGCCGGCGCCGCGCCGAGGCGGCGCCTCGTCCGGCCGCCGAGGCTCGCCGGGGTAGCGCGGCCGTTCAGGCCTGCTGACCGCTCGCGGGTACTCGGGCTGCGCGCCACCGGCCTCGCGGCCGTCACGGTTCCCGCGGCCGCTCCCGGCGGCGCGCTCGGTACCGTCGCGTTCCGGGGGGCGGGGTTCTGCTGGGGGAGTCACGGTGTTGCTCCTCGCGATGAGCTGGTTGGGAGTCGGAGAGTGAGCGGGCCGGGTCAGCCCGCGAGCATCGGCACACACAGCAGGGGCACACCGAGGCAGAAGGCCAGCAGCCCGGCCCGGACCCATCGGTGTTTCTCGGAGACGATCCGGCTCAGCTCGCCCAGCGAGGCGGCCAGCGAGTCCAGCGGCGCCCGTTCGGTGTCGGCGAGCGCGTCCCTGAGCCGGCCGTCGGCGGCGGCCCGGCGGATGTCGGCGAAGTAGGTGAGCGGCCGCCCCGGCTGCCAGCGGCTGTCCCGGTAGCGGGGGAGCACGGCCATCAGCAGCGAGCCGAGTGCCAGCAGCAGACAGCCGGCGCCCGCCCACCACACGATCTGGGCGGGGACGGCCAGCCGGCCGGGCCCCCAGGAACGTCCCGTCAGCACGCTGGTGACGGTGCCGACGGTCATGCCGATCGCGCCGAGCAGCACGGACGCCTTGCTGTCCGCGCGGGCGACCTCGCCGCGCAGCTCGTCCAGGAGCCGCTGCGCGGTCGCCACGGCCGCCTCGTCGGCCGGACGGCCGGCGGGCGGCGCCGAAGGCGCGCCGGCCCCGGGGTCGGCGGCACCGGCGGTCGTCACGACCGCCCCGCCGGTCCGCCGCCCGCGGCCGGGCCCTCACCGGACTCGGGAGCCGCGGCGTCCCCCACCGCGGTGGCGCCCGGCACCGGCCCGCCGCCCGGCACGGAGCTGTCCGTTGGCGGTCGGCCGGAATCCGGCGCTTCCGTCGTGTCGTGCTGGGCACCGGCGGCGGTCGGGCCGTCGGCGGCTGCCGGTGTGCCGACGTCGCCGGCCGGGGCACCGCCCGGCGCGGGCGCGCCGTCCGGCGGGGTGATGCCCGCTGCTGGGCCGCCGAACGCGCGCGGCGCCCCGGGGCGGGAGGCCGCGTCGGACGCGGCCGGACGGCCTTCCTCCGCGTCGGCTTCGGGTGGCCCGTCGCCGGGCTCCGGGACTCGGGCGGCGGCGGGTGCGCCGAGGTTCCCCGCCGGGAGGGCGCCTGGGGCGCCGGGTGTGGGTGGTGCCGCCGGGCGGTCGGTGGGAGGAG
>NZ_VJYK02000548.1 GCF_007097205.2 Streptomyces alkaliterrae | reverse complement strand
CACCCGGCCCCCGACGCCGAGCCCGCCGACGTCTCGGGCGGCGACGCCGCCGACGCGGCGAGGGGGTAGCCGTGAAGCCCGTCGACCCCCGGCTGCTCCGGCACGCCCGCGCCACCAGGCGCTTCCTGCTCGCCTCGGTGGTACTCGGGCTGGTCGGCGCCGGGCTGGTCATCGGGCAGGCGATGCTGCTGGCCGACGTGATCGTCCGCGCCTTCCAGGGTGGCGCGGCGGTCACCGAGCTGTACCCGACGCTCGCCGCGCTGGCCGCCGTCGCGCTCGGCCGCGCGGCGGTCGTCTGGCTCACCGAACTGGCCGCGCACCGAGCGGGCGCCTCGGTCAAGTCGCAACTGCGGCTGCGCCTCCTCGCGCACGCCGCCGCCCTCGGCCCGTCCGCCGCCACCCGGCAGCGCACCGGCGAGCTGACCGCGCTCGCCACCCGGGGAATCGACGCGCTCGACGACTACTTCGGCCGCTACCTGCCACAACTGGGCCTCGCCGCGACCGTGCCCGTCGCCGTACTGGCCCGGATCGTCACCGACGACTGGATCTCGGCGCTCACCATCGTGCTGACGCTGCCGCTGATCCCGCTCTTCATGGTGCTCATCGGCTGGGCCACCGAGTCCCGCGTCAACAGGCAGTGGCGACTGCTGAGCCGGCTCTCCCACCACTTCCTGGACGTCGTCGCCGGGCTGCCCACACTGCGCGTCTTCGGCCGCGCCAAGGCGCAGGCGGCGAGCATCCGGGCGGTGACCGGCGACTACCGCCGGGCCACCATGCGCACCCTGCGCGTCGCCTTCCTCTCCTCCTTCGCCCTGGAGCTGCTGGCGACGATCTCCGTCGCGCTGGTCGCCGTCGGCATCGGCACCCGACTCGTCTACGGCCAACTCGACCTCTACACCGGCCTGGTGGTGCTCATCCTGGCGCCCGAGGCGTATCTGCCGCTGCGGCAGGTCGGCGCCCGCTACCACGCGGCGGCGGAGGGACTGGCGGCCGCCGACCGGGTCTTCGAGGTACTGGAGACCCCGCCGCCGGCCAACGGCTCGCTGCCCGCCCCGACCGGCCGAGGGTTCGCCGTCGACGACCTCGTCGTCCGCCACCCCGGCCGGACCGCCGACTCCCTCCCCGCGACAACGCTACGGGTCGGCCCCGGCGAGACCGTCGCCCTCACCGGCCCCTCCGGTGCCGGCAAGTCCACCCTGATCAACGCCGTACTCGGCTTCGCGGAACCCGCCGAGGGCCGGGTCCTCGTCGGCGAGACCGACCTGCGCGAGATCAACCGCGCCGACTGGCACCGCCAGATCGCCTGGGTCCCGCAACACCCCGCGCTGCTCGCCGGCACCGTCGCCGACAACGTCCGGCTCGCCCGCCCCGAGGCGACCGACGCCGAGGTCGCCGCCGCCCTGCGGGACGCGGCCGCCGACGACATCGACCCCGCGCTCCCGCTCGGCGAGGGTGGCGCCGGACTCTCCGCAGGCCAGCGCCAACGCGTCGCGCTCGCCCGGGCGTTCCTCGCCGACCGGCCGGTGCTGCTGCTCGACGAGCCGACCGCGACGCTGGACGGCGCCACCGAGACCGCCGTCGTCGACGCCGTACGACGCCTCGCCGAAGGCCGCACCGTCCTGCTTGTCGTACACCGCCCCGCGCTGCTGGCGCTCGCCGACCGCACGATCGCCCTGCCGCCGCCCGCCGGGCCCCTCGGGCAGATCGGGTCTCCCGC
>NZ_VJYK02000547.1 GCF_007097205.2 Streptomyces alkaliterrae | reverse complement strand
GGTGGGGGAGAGGGGACTCACAGCAGGTCCTCCGGGGTCGCCGGATCGGGCAGCGCGGTGTGCAACAGCTCGGCGGCGTTGACGGGCGCGGTGCCGCCGCCCGGCGCCGGTGTACGCGGCGGCGGCACGGCGGCGGGCGGCTCGGGCGGCCCGCCGTGCGTCCACGGTGTGTCCTCCGGCTCCGGCAGGGCGGGACCACCGCGCGGCGCGTGCTCGAACAGCGTCCAGCACAGCCGCTCGCCCACCTCGGGGACCGTGCCCGGCGCCGGCTCCTTGCTCCGGCCCATGCCGTTGACCAGCCGTACGACCACCGGCTCGGGCCCGCCCGAGCCGTCGGCGCGGCCGCCCGAGCCGTCGCGGCCGGTGAGCAGTTCCGCGGCCTGGGTGGCGCCGGAGGGCAGGACCCGGTACACCTTCGTGCCCGGCGTCAGCAGCGGCTCGTCGTCCGTCTCGACGGTCACCAGCGGGCGCGGCATCGGCCGACGGCCCTCCGACCACCCGGGCTCCACGGCCGTGACCACGCCGGTGAACGCCTCACCCGTCAGCCGCCGTTCGGCCATCACCAGCGGATCGTCCAGCGCCTCCTGCGCCGCCAGCCTCGCCTGGTCGCGCTCCCGGACTGCGAGCTTGCGCGCGGCGGTGACCGCGTCGTCGCGACGCGGCTGCGGCGGTTCCCCGGCGCGGAGGCGGTCCCGGTGCGCGGTGTAGGACCAGCGGTCGCTCTCCCACCGGCCCGCCACCCGCTCACCCGGCGGCAGCTCGCGCAGCAGCGCCACGCATCGCCACATCTGCTCCCACACCGGTCGCAGCCGGGAGCCGACCAGCTCCCGCACCTCGTCGGCGGCGCCCGGAAGACCGGCGTCGTGGCGGGCCATGGCCGGGACGAGCAGCCGGTTGTCGAAGGCGGGGTCGGTGGCCGGGCCCGCGGGCGGCGTGCGCAGCTGACCCGTCTCGTCCCGCGCGGTCTCCACCAGCAGCGCGGCCCGCGCGCCGTGCAGCCCGTCCGGCGGGTCGAGCCAGGCCAGCAGGGCGCCCAGGTGCTGGTCCTCCAGGGAGGACTGGCCGGTCGCCCAGTGCCGCGAGAGCACGTCGGTCATCGCCAGCAGCAGGGAGGATCCGGGCACCCGGGCGCGGTCGCCGTAGTGGCTCAGCCACCGGCCGAGCAGCGGCACCCGGGGCGGCGCCGGATGAGTCGCCGCCGGGTCCTCCTCCGCCGTCCGGCGGAAGCGGGTGGCCCTGCCCAGCAGCCGGACGAACTCCACCCCCGCCCGGTTCGGCACGAGCAGCTGGGGCGCGTCCCGGCACAGCTCCGCGTCGTCCCTGACCTGCTCGGTGTCGTCCTGGCAGGACTCCAGGCACGGCAGCAGCGCGTCCGCCAACTCGGCGAGGAACGCCGACCGCAGATCCCGGTCCCTGGGCTGGGCCACGGTCAGCAGTACGGGCCGCTCCGGGTCCGTACCGAGGATGACGCCCAGCGGCGCGCCCGTCTCCCCGGCCGTCGTCAGAGGGACCACGACCATCGGGCGGTCGGCCAGGTGGCGGTGGCGGACGGTGGCCAGTGGTCGCGCGCGGCCGGTGTCGGCGGCCTCCATCCGGGCGAGGTGGGTCATCAGGCTCATGCCGCGCCTCCCGGGACGCGCCCGGCCGCGGCCAGCGCCTCAGCACGCAACCGTGCGGCACGCCGCAGCGCCACGGCCGCCGGATCGACGACGGGCTCGGCGGTCC
>NZ_VJYK02000546.1 GCF_007097205.2 Streptomyces alkaliterrae | reverse complement strand
GGGCGGCGGGGGTGAGGAGGAGGTGCGCGGTGACGGTGGTGTCGCCGATCTGCGTCATGTCCGCGCCGAGCGAGGCCAGCGCGCGTCGGGCGGCCGGGTTGCTCACGGTGGTGCTGGCCACCAGGTGGCGGGCGCCCATCCCCCGGGCCTGCTCGACCAGCTCCTCCAGGAGCAGCGACGCCAGACCGCGGCCGCGCACCGAGCGGCCCAGCCAGACACCGATCTCCACCGCCCCCGGCTCGTCCGCGACGGGGTCGAGCCGCGCCGCGCCGACCACGGCGCCGTCCACCACCACCGCGAACACCCGCTCCTTCGGGCGGGCGCGGGGGCGCTCGCGGTGGAAGCGCAGGAACGCCTCGCGACGCTGCCGGGTCCAGCCGGGCGGCCCTGCCACCGGCGGCATCACCTCGGCGGGCTCGGCGTCCCTGACCGCCGTCTCCAACAACGCGCCCAGCAGATCCTCGTCAAGCCGCCGCAGCTCCACAGCTCCCCCTGTCAGCTCCTACCACCGGCGACGTACCTCGGGGGAACGGCCGTCACCAGCCACACGCCGTTCCCGCTCAACCGGAACACATGTCCGTCGCGGTGCATCTCCCCCGAACGTATCGTCAGCACCACCGGTCTGCCACGCCGCGCCCCCACCCGGAGTGCGGTGTCCCGGTCCGTGGACAGATGCACCGCGTGCCGGCGCATCGGGCGCAGCCCCTCGCGGCGGATCGCCGGGAGGAAGCGGCCGACCGTGCCGTGGAAGAGGAAGTCCGGTGGTTCGCGGGGCGGTAGGCCGAGGTCGACCGGCACGGAGTGCCCCTGTTGGGCGCGAATCCGGTCGGCGTCCCGATCCAGGGCGAAGCGCTGCTTGTCGTTGGCGGTGACGACGGTTTCGAGCTCCGCGCGGTCGATAGGGAAGCCGTGCCGCGCGGCGGCGCGCAGCAGTACGGGGACGGCGACCCAGCCGTGCTCGTCCAGCAGGATGCCTATCCCCTCCGGCCGGTGCCGGAGGTGGCGCGAGAGGTACTTGGAGACGCGCGTCAGGCGTTGTTCGTCCATGACGGCCAGCATGCCGCCGGTGGCGAGTGGGCCAAAGGGGTTTTGGGTCAGGTGGGTTGGCGGCGCAGCGGGGTGCGGTGCAGCCGGCGGAGGACGAGGGCGGCGGGGGCGGCGGCGCCGAGCACGTAGCCGACGACGACGGCGACAAGGCCGACCAGGTCGGAGGCTGACTGGCCCTCCACCCACGCCTCCGGCTCGTTGGTGAACATCGAGACGAAGCGGAAAGCGAGCAGGACCGAGACGGCGAGGCTGAGCGCGCAACCGACGGTGGCGACCTTCGTCCCGACGGGCATCTCCCGGCGCAGCAGCACACCGCCGACCGCCAGCAGCACGGCGGTCACCACGAAGAACAACGCCATCGTCACGTCGCGGGTGAGGTAGGCGTACGTCAGCACGGGGAGGGCGGCGTACCAGAGGGCCGCGGTGAGGGCGGCGGTCGAGGCTGAGCGCATGGTGTGACTATATGTGGGCTACATGTGACTGTTCTGGCCGGTCTCGTGGGTGGCGGCCTCGGCGGCGGTGGTGTGGGTGCCGGTGAGGCGGTCGAGGGTGCGGGCGTGCACCTCGCGTTCCGTGGCGGCGGCGACGAAGGCCGTGAGTCTTGCTTCCAGTTCGGGTGGGGTCGTGCCGCCGTCGGAGCTGTCTCTTATAAACATCTGACGCTGCCTACGATCTTACGCG
>NZ_VJYK02000545.1 GCF_007097205.2 Streptomyces alkaliterrae | reverse complement strand
GGCTTGTTCGGGGTGGTGGTTCTGATGTGGCGGGTCTGGGGGAGTGGGTGCGTTTGAAGGTGGAGGAGGCGATGGTGGAGTGTGGTGGGGATAGGGATGAGGTGTTGGGGTGGTTGTTGCGGCATGCGATTCCGGATGCGATGGAGTTGTTGGATGCGTGTCGTGTGGGTGCTCGGTATGACGTGGTGGGGCATCCTCCGTTGCCGAGTGTGTTGCGGAAGAAGTCGGCGCAGGGTTCTGATGAGGTGTGGGAGGCGCGGCCGCGGTGGTCGTGTCGGGAGCTTCCGGCAGGGTCGGAGGTGACGGCATTGGATATCAACGGTGCGTATTTGTCGGCGTTGAAGACGCATCTTCCTTTGGGTGCTCTGGAGTTGTCGTCGGGGAATGTTCACTCCAGCCGGCGGTCGGGTATTCATTTGGTGACGCCGCCGGAGTGGGAGCATGAGTCGTATCTGCCGAATCCGATGGGGAATCGTGAGGAGCCTGGCAGGGTGTGGGTGACGGAGCCGACGTTGCGGTTGATGCAGCGTCTGTCGACGGATAAGTACGGTAAGTTGTGTGATCCTCCGGTTATTCATGAGTCGTGGACGTCGGGTTCGACTGAGCATCTGTTTGAAAAGTTTCGTCAGGTGATGCGGGACGCTCGGGAACGAGCCATTGAGGAATCGGACGAGATCACGCTAGAATACGTGAAGGCCATGTATTCTAAGTTGGTGTCGACGATGGGTGAGTCGAACTTCAATCGGGAGCTTTATCGTCCTGATTGGATGCACATCATCCGTTCGCAGGCGTTTGTGAACCTCTGGTTGAAGGGCTATAAGGCGCATGTGGCTGGTCTGGCGGTGGTTCGGGTGATGGGAACCGATGAGTTGCATGTCGCTGGTGATTGGCGTGCGGTGTTCAGTGAGGGGCGTGCGGTGTCTCAGGTGAAGGTGAAGGACACCTACACTGTGGGCGCTGCTCGATGGTAGGGGTGTGAAGTGCCGGATAGGACACATGAGTTCGGGTTGTTTGGGGCTCAGGGTGAGCGGGGGAGTGAGGCTGCTGCTCGGGTTCTTGATTCGTTGGCGGGTGGGATTTCGTCTCCGGTGTCGTCGGGTCGGGGTTTGTCGGCGCGGTTGCGTTATTTGACGCGTTCGAAGGCCGGCTACGAGGCGATGAAGCAGGCCGGTATCAGCGTCACGTCGCGGACGATGAAGCGTTGGCTGGCAGGTACTCAACGACCGAACAACGCGAATCTGGAGAAGATCGACCGGTCCTATTGGTCGTTTCGCCGTCAGAACGTGGCGAAGTATCTTCTCAAGAGGTTGAATTCTCGTGGTGGTACACGAGTGGAGATTCATCCTCTGGATCAGAGTCGTGTACTGGTTCCACGTCAACGCGTGCTAGAATACAGGAAGTTGAATATCCGTCACTGGGATGCGATCATCAACGCCTGGGCAAAGGGCGACAGTCGAATGCTGGACGATGCCTGGATTGACCAGATGGTGGAACTGGGATCCCAATGGGGAAAGTACGAGTACGTCACATCGGTAGGGTTTTCAGCCTAAACAATCAGTGACGAACAGTCAGTCTTGTTTGACGCTACGTCAAACAAGAAAGGCGAGGCGCCCCCAACCACGCAGCCAGCCATGGGAATTCGCGAAGCGAATTCCCATCGAGGCCGCGAAGCGGACTCGACACCGCGCGGAGCGCGGTAGCCGCGCGGAGCGCGGCAGACTCCCGACGCGAAGCGTCGGGAGTCTGCCGGCCCGTAGGGCCGGCGCGTCGTGCCCGCGGAGCGTGGC
>NZ_VJYK02000544.1 GCF_007097205.2 Streptomyces alkaliterrae | reverse complement strand
GGGGTGGCCGGGTGGGCCGTCAGCCGCCCTTGCGCTCGTGCCGGGTGAGCAGCCGCCCGGCGGTGTCGCCGAGCAGTTGGACGAGGGTGACGAGGACGATCAGCACGGCGACGGTGGCGAGCATCAGCCCCGTCTCGAAGCGCTGGTAGCCGTAGGTGAGTGCCAGGTTGCCCAGGCCGCCGCCGCCCACGACGCCGGCCATCGCGGAGTAGCCGACGAGCACGATGACGGTGGTGGTGAGGCCGGCGACGAGGGAGGGCAGCGCCTGCGGCAGCAGCACCTTGAACACAGTGGTGCCGGTGCCGCCGCCCATCGACTGGACGGCCTCGACGAGCCCGTGGTCGACCTCGCGGACGGCGGTCTCCACCAGGCGGGCGAAGAACGGGATGGCGCCGACGGCCAGCGGCACGATGGCGGCGGTGGGCCCGATGAAGGTGCCGACGAGCAGCCGGGTGAAGGGGATCAGCGCGACCAGCAGGATGATGAACGGCAGCGAGCGGCCGACGTTGACCACCGCGCCGAGCACCTTGTTCACGGCGGTGTTGCGCAGTATGCCGCCCCGGTCGGTGAGGACGAGCAGGACGCCGAGCGGGAGCCCGCCGAGGGCGGCGACGAGCGTGGACCAGCCCACCATGTAGAGGGTGTCCACGCAGCCCTGCACCAGCAGCGGTTGCATCTGGGACCAGGTCACTTGACGACCTCCTCGGTCAGCCGCTCGGCGTCGGCGGCGGTGGGGACGTCGACGGTCAGGCCGCGCTCCCGCAGGAAGCCGATCGGTACGACGTTGTCCTCGTAGCGTCCGGGCAGTTCGATCCGCATCCGGCCGATCTGGCGTCCGGAGACGGTGTCCATGGCGGCGCCGAGAATCGATATGTCGATGTTGTAGGTGCGGGCGAGCTGGGAGATCACCGGCTGTGCGGTGGCCGAGCCGTGGAAGGTGACGTCCACGACGGTGCCGCCGGCGGTGACGGGTTCGCCGCCCACGGGGAAGAGTTCGGCGGCCAGTTCGGAGCCGGGGGTGGCGAGCAGGTCGTCGACCCGGCCGGACTCCACGACGCGGCCGCCGCGCATCAGGGCGGCGGAGTCGCAGACGCTCTTGACGACGTCCATCTCGTGGGTGATGAGCAGCACGGTGAGTCCCAGCTCGCGGTTGAGGTCGCGCAGCAGCCGCAGGACGGACCGGGTGGTCTCGGGGTCGAGCGCGCTGGTGGCCTCGTCCGAGAGCAGCACCTTGGGGTCGCCGGCCAGGGCGCGGGCGATGCCCACGCGCTGCTTCTGGCCGCCGGAGAGCTGGCCGGGGTGGACGCGGGCCTTGTCGGCGAGTCCGACGAGGTCGAGGAGTTCCAGCGCTCGGCGGGCCCGGTCGCGGCGGGGTACGCCCAGGATCTCCAGGGGGAGTTCGACGTTGCCCTGGACGGTGCGCGAGGACAGCAGGTTGAAGTGCTGGAAGATCATGCCGATGCGGCTGCGGGCGCGGCGCAGCGCGGCCGAGGGGCGTCCGCCGTCGGCCCGGCCGGTCGGGGCGAGCGCGGTCAGGTCCTCGCCGGCCACGGTCACGGTGCCGGAGGTGGGGCGTTCCAGCAGGTTGACGCAGCGGATGAGGGAGGACTTTCCGGCGCCGCTGCGTCCGATGACGCCGAACACCTCGCCCTCCGCCACATGGAGGTTCACCCCGTCCAGGGCGGTGACCTCGCGGTCACGGGTGCGGTAGACCTTGGTCAGGTCCGTGGTGGTGATCACTGGTTTCCGTCACTGTCGTTCGGCGGCACGGGGTGGGTGCCGGGCACGGGTGTGTCATCGCGG
>NZ_VJYK02000543.1 GCF_007097205.2 Streptomyces alkaliterrae | reverse complement strand
CGCCCGGCACCGGCCGCCCTCTCCGCGCGCCGCACCCTCGCCACCGCCCGTCGCGTACTCCGCCAGCTCGGCCACGACCGACGCACCATCGCACTGCTGCTGGTGCTCCCCGTGCTGCTGCTCGTCCTGCTGTACTACGTCTTCGACGCGGACCGCCGGGCCTTCGGCGGCATCGGCGCCTCCCTCCTCGGCATCTTCCCGATGACCACCATGTTCCTGGTGACCTCCATCGCCACCCTGCGCGAACGCACCAGCGGCACCCTCGAACGACTACTCGCCATGCCGCTCGGCAAGGGTGACCTCGTCCTCGGCTACGCGCTCGCCTTCGGCGCGCTCGCCGTCGTCCAGGCGTCCCTCGCCACCGCCGTCGCGATCTGGGCACTCGATCTGGACTTCGCCGGCTCGCCCTGGCTGCTCCTGCTCGTCGCGGTACTGGACGCCCTGCTGGGCACCGCCCTCGGACTCTTCGTCTCGGCCTTCGCCTCCTCCGAGTTCCAGGCCGTCCAGTTCATGCCGGCGGTGATCTTCCCCCAGCTGCTGCTCTGCGGACTCTTCGCGCCCCGCGACTCCATGCAGCCCGTCCTGGAAGCGGTCTCCAACGTGCTGCCCATGTCGTACGCGGTGAGCGGCATGAACGAGGTGCTGCTCAACACGGAGATCACCGGCACGTTCGTCCGGGACGTGTCCGTCGTCGCCGGCAGCGCCCTGCTCGTCCTGGCCCTCGGCGCCGCGACACTCCGCCGCCGCACCCCCTGACGGGCCCGCGACTCCGGGCCTTCCTCCCGGCCCCGGCGTTCCAGCGAGCGGACACCGGCCCCGCCGACCCCCGGGAAGCTGCCACCATGGACGGCATGACGCAGAAAGTCGCCGTACTGGGCACCGGAAAGATCGGCGAGGCCCTGCTGAGCGGAATGATCCGCGCCGGCTGGCCGACCGAGAACCTCATGGTCACCGCACGCCGCGCCGAACGGGCCGCGGAGCTGCGCGAACGCTACGGCGTCGAGGCGGTGGGCAACGTCGAGGCGGCCAAGACCGCCGACACCCTCATCCTGACCGTCAAGCCCCAGGACATGGGCGTCCTCCTGGAGGAGCTGGCCCCGCACATCCCCGCCGAGCGACTGGTGATCAGCGGCGCCGCCGGCGTCCCCACGACGTTCTTCGAGGAGCGGCTGGCGCCCGGCACGCCGGTCGTGCGTGTCATGACCAACACCCCCGCGCTCGTCGACGAGGCCATGTCGGTCATCTCCGGCGGCACCCACGCCAGCGAGGCCGACCTCCGACATGCCGAGGAGATCTTCAACGGAGTCGGCAAGACGCTCCGGGTCCCGGAGAGCCAGCAGGACGCGGCCACCGCGCTCTCCGGCTCGGGCCCGGCGTACTTCTACTTCCTCGTCGAGGCCATGACGGACGCCGGCATCCTGCTCGGCCTGCCCCGCGACAAGGCCCACGACCTCATCGTCCAGGCCGCCATCGGCGCCGCCGTGATGCTCCGCGACAGCGGCGAGCACCCCGTCAAGCTCCGCGAGAACGTGACCTCGCCGGCCGGGACCACCATCAGCGCCATCCGCGAACTGGAGAACCACGGCGTCCGGGCCGCGCTCATCGCCGCCCTGGAAGCGGCCCGCGACCGCAGCCGCGAACTGGCCTCCGGCCAGGGCTGACCGAGCCGCACCGGCGACGCTTGACACGGCCGGTGCTCATCCGTAGTGTTCTCCGGGTTGCCAGCGAGCCGGTAGGTTCCGCTGGCGGCGCTTCTGCCACGTCCGGTGGCGCCCACTACTCTGTACGATCTTCCCTTCGCGGGGG
>NZ_VJYK02000542.1 GCF_007097205.2 Streptomyces alkaliterrae | reverse complement strand
TCAGCCCTTGCGGGTCTTTACCTCTTCGGTGAGCTGGGGCACGACCTCGAACAGGTCGCCGACCACGCCGTAGTCGACCAACTCGAAGATCGGCGCCTCCGCGTCCTTGTTCACCGCGACGATCGTCTTCGAGGTCTGCATCCCCGCCCGGTGCTGAATCGCACCCGAGATACCCGCCGCGATATACAACTGCGGCGAGACGGTCTTACCCGTCTGACCCACCTGCGAGGTGTGCGGATACCAACCCGCATCCACCGCCGCCCGCGACGCACCCACCGCCGCACCCAAAGAGTCCGCCAACTCCTCGATCACCCGGAAGTTCTCCGCACCGTTCACACCCCGACCACCAGAGACCACGATCGCCGCCTCCGTCAGCTCCGGACGACCACTGGACGCCCGCGCCTCCCGCGACACCACCCGCGTCCCCCGCGCCAACTCACCGAACTCCACCACCAACTCCTCCACCGCACCCGCCGCAGGAGCCACCTCCGGCGCCGCCGAATTCGGCTTCACCGTGATCACCGGCACCCCACGCGACACCCGCGACCGCGTCGTGAACCCCGCCGCGAACACCGACTGCGACACCACCGGACCCTCATCACCCGCCACCACATCCACCGCGTCCGTGATCAGACCCGACCCGATCCGCACCGCAACACGCGCCGCGACCTCCTTACCCTCCGCCGAAGACGACACCAGCACCGCCACCGGCGACACCGCACCCACGGCCGCCTGCACCGCGTCCACCTTCGGAACCACCGAAAACTCACCGAACTCCGCCGCATCCGCAGCCAACACCCTCACCGCACCATGCTCACCCAGCACCGGCGCCGCGGACTCCACACCCGCACCCAAAAACACCGCCACCGGCTCACCCAAACGACGCGCCAACGCCAACAACTCCAACGTCGGCTTACGCACCGCGCCATCCACGTGATCGACAACAACCAGAACTTCAGCCATGGGAACCGCACTCCTACCGGAAGAGAGAAGCCGTCAAAGACAGCAAGGGGACTCGAAGACGCGAGATCAGATGAACTTCTGACCCGCCAGGAACTCGGCGAGCTGCTTACCGCCCTCACCCTCGTCCTTCACCACCGTGCCGGCCGACCGAGCCGGACGCGCCTCAGCCGACTCCACGACCGTCCACGCACCCTCCAGACCGACCTCCTCAGCCTCCAGATCCAGATCATCCAGATCCAACGACTCCACCGGCTTCTTCTTCGCCGCCATAATCCCCTTGAACGACGGATACCGCGCCTCACCCGACTGATCCGTCACCGACACCACCGCCGGCAACGACGCCTCAAGCCGCTCCGTCGCCGCATCACCATCACGACGACCCGCCACCGAACCGCCCTCCACCGACACCTCCGACAACAACGTCACCTGCGGCACCCCAAGCCGCTCCGCCAACAACGCCGGCAGCACACCCATCCCACCGTCCGTCGACGCCATACCACACACCACCAGGTCGAACCCGGACTTCTCGATCGCCCGCGCCAACACCAGCGACGTACCCATCACATCCGTGCCGTGCAGATCATCGTCCTCCACATGCACAGCCTTGTCCGCACCCATCGACAACGCCTTCCGCAACGCATCCCGCGCGTCCTCCGGACCCACCGTCACCACGGTGACCTCCGCGTCGTCCGAACCCTCCGCGATCTGCAACGCCTGCTCGACCGCATACTCGTCCAACTCCGACAACAGACCGTCCACCGACTCACGATCCGTGGTCAGGTCCTCCGTGAACTGCCGCTCGCCAGTAGCGTCGGGCACGTACTTCACACAGACAACGATCCTCA
>NZ_VJYK02000541.1 GCF_007097205.2 Streptomyces alkaliterrae | reverse complement strand
GTGGTGGGGTCGTAGTGGCGGTGGAGGTTGTAGTGGAGGCCGGTTTCGTGGTCGGCGTACTGGCCGGGGAAGCGGAGGGGGGTGTAGGCGGTGGCGTCGCGGTTCCAGGTGGTGGTGCCCCAGAGGGTGGTGCGGGTGTGCCAGGCGATGTGGCCGGTCTCGTCGACGAGTTCGGTGGGGGTGCCGACGAGGTCGGTGACGATCGCGAAGAAGCGGCTGTCGACCTCGGAGGGGGTGAGGGTGGAGGGTTTGCGTTCCAGTTGGGTGAGGGGGCGGTGGCCCTCGTGGTCCCAGGTGAGGGTGACGCCGGTGGCGGTGTCGGTCTGTTCGGCGAGGCGGGTGCCGTCCCAGGTGAAGGTGGTGTGCTCGACGACCGTTTGGCGGTCGGTGGACCAGCGGAGCTTGGCGGTGCGGCGGCCGAGGGGGTCGTAGGTGTAGGTCCAGAACGCGCCGTCGGGGGTGGTGCAGGAGGTGAGGCGGTCCTCGGCGTCGTAGGTGTAGTGCCACGTGTCGGGGCGGCGGGAGAGGCGGGTCTTGCGGCGCACGGTGGTGCGGCCGGCGGCGTCGTGGGTGTAGCGGATCGCGCCGGCGGCCTGGATGCGCGTGCCGACGTAGGTGCGCTCGCCACGTGCGGACGCGTCGGGGGTGCGGTCCGGCCAGTCGGCGGCCGTCTGGTTGCCGGCGGCGTCGTAGGCGTAGGTCTCGGACCAGTTGTCGGCGCTGACGGTCAGCGGGCGGCCGACGGGGTCGAGGGTGTAGGTGGTGGTGTCGCCGGTAAGTTGGTCGGTGACGGAGGTGAGGTAGCGGTCGGCGCGGTAGGTGTAGGCGCGGGAGCGCAGGGCGCGGCCGGTGCTGGTGGCGGTGAGGGTCTGTGCGGTGAGTTGGCCGGCGGGGTTCCAGGTGGTGGTGAGGGTGAGCGGGTCGGCGGGGAGGCCGAAACTGCGGGTGTGTTCGCGGCCGAGTTCGTCGTGGGTGAAGGTGAGCGCGTGGCCGTCGATGTCGAGGGAGGTGCGGTTGCCGGCGGCGTCGTAGGCGAGGCGGGTCGTCGCGCCGGTGGGGGTGGTGCGGGTGAGTCGGCGGCCGAGGCTGTCGTAGGTGTAGTGGGTGGTGCGGCCGTCGACGGTCTCGGCGAGGAGGCGTCCGAGGGGGTCGTGTCGGAGGGTGAGCGTGGAGGTGGGTGTGGTGGCGGAGGCGAGGCGGCCCGCGGCGTCGTAGGTGAAGTGGGTGACGGCGCCGGCGACGTCCTTGGTGAGGATGCGGCCGAGGCTGTCGTAGGTGTAGGCGATGCGCTCGCCGAGCGGTGTGGTGCGGGAGGTGAGGCGGCCGGCCGGGTCGTGGGCGTAGGTCTGGGTGCGGTTGTCGAAGTCGGACTCGGCGATGAGGCGGCCGGCGGCGTCGTAGAGGTAGTTCCAGGTGAGGCCCTGGGGGTTGCGGACCTCGGTGAGGCGCAGCTCGGTGTCGTAGCGGAACTCGTGGCGGACACCGTCGGGTGTGACGCGTGCGGCGAGCAGGTCGAAGTGGGTGTACTCGAAGCGGGAGTCGCCGCCGTTGGCGTCGGTGTGGCTGACGCAGTTGCCCTCGCCGTCGTAGGTCCAGCTCTGGGTGACACCGTCCGGTTCGGTGCGGGTGGCGAGCTTGCCCTCGACTGTCCAGGTGAGGCGGGTGGTGGCGCCGAGCGGGTCGGTGAGGCGCACGGGACGGCCGAAGGCGTCGCGTTCGAGGGTGGTGGTGTGGCCGAGCGGGTCGGTGAGGCGGAGGGGCAGGCCGGCGGGGTCGTTGACGGCCTGCTGGGTGGCGCCGCTCGGGTCGGTGA
>NZ_VJYK02000540.1 GCF_007097205.2 Streptomyces alkaliterrae | reverse complement strand
GGGTGGGGGCGGCACTGGGCGGTGGCCCAGAGCTCCTTGCCCTCCAGGGCTTCGGCGACCGTCGTCGACAGGACGCCGTCGTAGGACGTGATCTTGCCGTCGGCGATGGTGAGCAGTTCGGTGGACATGCCGAACTTGGCGGCGAGTGGTTGGAGGAGCTGCGTGCGGACCATCTTGGCGGCTCGTTCGACCGCGCCGCCGGAGACCCAGGTGTGGCGGCCGCGGGCGCCGGGGCCGGCCGGGGGCTGGTCGGTGTCGACGGCGGCGACGTGCACCTCCTCGATGCCCAGGACGTCCTGCACGATCTGCCGGGCGAGGGTGGTGAAGCCCTGGCCGGTCTCGACGGCCGCGCACAGCACGGTGGCGACGGGACCGGTGACCTTCACGGTGGCGGTGGAGACCTCGTCGGTGCCCTCGGCGCCGAGCATGTGGACCATGCCGAGCGCGTGGCCGACGCCGCGTCGCACGGCGGCCGGGTCGCCGGCGCCGGCCGGGCCGCCGGGCAGCAGCCATTCGGTGTCGGGGTCGTCGTCCTGGCCGGGGGTCGGCGGCAGGGGGTGTTCGCGGACGGCCTGGAGGAGTTCACCGACGGGGGCCGGGCAGGTGACGGTCTGGCCGGTGGGCAGGAGGTCGCCGGTGGCCATGACGTTCCGGGCGCGCAACTCGGCCGGGTCGAGGCCGAGTCGCGCGGCGAGCTTGTCCATCTGGCCCTCGTAGGCAGCGCACACCTGCATCGCGCCCTCGCCGCGTACGTGGCCGGAGGGCGGGTTGTTGGTGCGCACGACCCAGCCGTCGACGACGGCGTGCGGGACGACATAGGGGCCGGCGGCGAACGAGACGGCGGCGGCGAGCGCGTCGGCCGACGCGTCGGCGTAGGCGCCGCCGTCCTGGAGGATCTGCGCCTCCACCTTGACCAGCCTGCCCTCGCCGTCGGCGTGGTGGCGGTAGCGCAGCATGGTCGGGTGCCGGTGGGCGTGGCCGAGGAAGGACTCCTCGCGCCCGGCGGCGATCTTCACGGGCCGTCCGGTGCGCAGGGCGAGCAGGGCAAGCGGGAGCAGGAAGCTCAGGTCCTCGCGGTCGCCGGTGGCGCCGGGCACGGCAGTGACGACGACCTTGACCTGCTCGGGCGGCAGGCCGAGGCAGGCGGCGATCTGGTCGCGGTCGGCGTGCGGGTCGGTGGAGGCCGTGTACAGCTCGACGCCGCCGTCCTGGCGGGGGACGGCGAGTCCGGCCTCGGCGCCGATGGGCGCGGTGTCCTGGCGGCCGATGCGGTAGAGGCCTTCGACGACGACCTCGCCGACGGCGTCCGGGTCGCCGTAGCGCAGCGGGATGTGGCGGATGAGGTTGCCGTCGGGGTGGATCGGCTCGGCCTCGAAGGCGGTCTCCGCGTCGGTGACGGGTTCCAGCACCTCGTAGTCGACGGCGATGGCGGCGACGGCCAGCCGGGCGGTGTCCGGGTGGTCGGCTGCGACGGCGGCGACGGCCTCGCCGTAGTGCCGTACGACGTCGCGGGCGAAGACCGGGCGGTCGGCGACGCGTCGGCCGTGGGTGGCGTGGCCGGGCACGTCGGCGTGCGTGATGACGGCGTGCACGCCGGGCATCGTGGCGGCCGGGGCGGTGTCGACGGCGCCGATCCGGGCGTGCGGGTGCGGTGAGCGCAGCACGGCCACCCACAGCAGGCCCTCGGCCCACAGGTCGGCGGCGTAGGGCAGGGTGCCGAGTGCCTTGGCGAGCCCGTCGGCGGCCGGGAGGGAGGTGCCCAGGCCGTGCGGTTCGGCGGTGGCCGCCGGGGGCAGCGGGGTCCCGGCGGCGGG
>NZ_VJYK02000054.1 GCF_007097205.2 Streptomyces alkaliterrae | reverse complement strand
TCCCCGTCCCCACCTCCGCCGCCGTCCGGGACGCGGCCGAGCGGACCGCCGACCCCGAAACCCCCTGCGATCTGGGCGAGTTGCTTGCCGCGCGGGCCGGGGCACGGGTCAGCTTCAGCGGTCCCGGCACCCCGGTGGTCGTACCGGGCGCGGTCGCGCGTTCGCTGGACGCGGCGGTGGCCGCCGCGCTGGACAACGTACGGAAGCACGCGGGTGCGGACGCCCGCGCCTGGATCCTGCTGGAGGACGAGCCGGAGGCGGTGTGGGTCACCGTCCGCGACGACGGCCCCGGCATCGCGCCCGGCCGGCTGGCCGCCGCCGAGTCGGAGGGCCGGATGGGCGTCTCGCTGTCGATCCGGGGACGGCTGCGGGAACTGGGCGGCACCGCCGAGTACGTGTCGATTCCCGGGCAGGGAACGGAAGTGGAGCTGAGGGTACCGAGATGAACGAGGTGGACGGCGTGCCGACGGCGGTACGGGTGATGGTCGTCGACGACCATCCGATGTGGCGGGACGCGGTCGCCCGCGACCTGGCGGCGGCCGGCTTCGAGGTCGTGGCCACGGCGGAGGACGGCCCGCAGGCGGTACGCCGGGCCCGGGCCGCCGAACCCGACGTGCTGGTACTCGACCTCAACCTGCCCGGGCTGCCCGGTGTCGAGGTCTGCCGCCAGGTCGTCGGCACCGGGGGCGGCCCCCGGGTGCTTGTGCTGTCCGCCAGCGGCGAGCACGCCGACGTGCTGGAGGCGGTGAAAAGCGGCGCCACCGGGTACCTGCTCAAGTCGGCGGGCGCCGAGGAACTGATCGACGCCGTCCGGCGGACGGCCGTCGGCGACGCGGTGTTCACCCCCGGCCTGGCCGGACTGGTACTCGGCGAGTACCGCCGACTGGCCGCCGAGGACGGACGCCGCACCGAGGCGGAGTCCGAGGCGCCGCGCCTGACCGACCGGGAGACCGAGGTGCTGCGCCTGGTCGCCAAGGGCCTGTCGTACAAGCAGATCGCGGAGCGCCTGGTGATCTCGCACCGCACCGTGCAGAACCATGTGCAGAACACGCTGGGCAAACTCCAGTTGCACAACCGCGTGGAACTGGTGCGGTACGCCATAGAGCGCGGGCTGGACGGCTGACCGGAGGCCGGACCGGTCCCGCCCGACACGTCGACCACCCAGGAGGAGACGAACATGCGGATCGGAGTGCTCACCGGCGGCAGCGACTGCCCCGGACTGAACGCCGCCCTACGGGCGATCGTCCGCAAGGGCGTGCAGGAGCACGGGGACACCTTCACCGGCTTCCTGGACGGCTGGGCCGGCGTGCTCGACGACCGGACGGTCCCGCTGGACATCCCGGCCGTGCGCGGCACGCTGCCGCGCGGCGGCACCATCCTCGGCTCCTCCCGCACCGACCCGCTCGCCGGTACCGGCGGCGCGGGCCGGGTGAAGGCCGCGCTGGCCGCACACGAACTGGACGCGCTGATCGTGCTCGGCGGCGTCAACACCCTCACGGCGGCGGCCCGGCTGGTCGACGAGGAGGGCCTGCCCTGCGTCGGCGTGCCCAAGACCATCGACAACGACATCCAGGGCACCGACTACACCATCGGCTTCGACACCGCCGTCACCGTCGCTACCGAGACCATCGACCGGCTGCACACCACCGCCGAGTCCCACAAGCGGGTGCTCGTGGTGGAGGTCATGGGCCGGTGCAGCGGCTGGATCGCGATCCACGCCGGACTCGCCGGCGGCGCCAACTGCGTACTGATCCCGGAGCGGCCCTTCGACCTCGACCGGGTCTGCGAGTACGTCGAGTCCCGCTTCCGGGCCAGCTACGCGCCGATCGTGGTGGTCTCCGACAGCGCGGTCCCGGCGAAGGGCGAGGTCGACCTGAAAGGGCTGTCCGGCGTCGGCGAGTGGCTGGGCCGGGAGATCGAGCGCCGGACGGGACACGAGGCGCGCACCACGGTCCTCGGCCACATCCAGCGCGGCGGCACCCCCACCCCGAACGACCGCTGGCTCGCCACCCGCTTCGGACTCCACGCCGTGGACGCCGTACACGACGGGGACTGGGGCGCGATGGTCGCGCTGCACGGCACCGACATCGTGCGGGTGCCGCTGCGGGAGGCCGTCTCCGGCACGCGCACGGTCGACGCCGCGCGCTACGCGGAGAACGAGATCTTCTTCGGCTGAACCGGCCTGACGGCTCCGGGCGGCCGGTGTCCCCCCGACCGCCCGAGCCGTCCTGTGTGCGACTGGTCAGACGGTGAGCGCCGCGCCGTGCAGCAGCTCTGCGAGCTGCCGCGCGCCGCCGGGGCTGAGCACGGACTCAGGGTGGAACTGCGTGCCGGCCACCCCCGGCCCGCGCAGCGCGTACACCTCACCGCTGGTGCCGTCCCGGCCCAGCTCCACCCCGCGTGCCGCGAGGGCGGCGGCCGCGGAGTCGTCGCAGCGCGCGACGAACGAGCTGTAGAAGCCGACCGTCTCCCGTCGCCCGAAGTAGTCGATCTCCATCTGGGCGCCCTGACGCGGCCGTTCGGTGCGGACCAACTCCAGGCCGAGTTCCGCCGCGATCAGCTCGTGGCCGAGGCAGACGCCGAGCAGCCCGTACCGGTGCTCGGCCAGCAGCCGACCGGTGAGCCGCCGCAGCCGACGCATCTTGGGGTCGTCCCCGCAGGTGGGGTCGCCGGGGCCCGGCCCCAGCACCACCGGGCCCGGATGCGCGAGCACCACGTTCTCAAGGTCGGGGCTGTCGTGGCGCAGCACGGTCACCTCGGGGCCGGTGGACCGCAGCAGATGGGCGAGCATCGCGGTGAACGTGTCCTCGCCGTCCACCACCAGCACCTCGGGCCGTGTCGCGCCGTCGACCGGCGGGGTGGGCGCGGGCAGACCGTCCCGCAGTTGCAGCCAGAACGGCGAGAGCCGGGAACGACGCTCGGCGAGCGCCGCCACCACCCGGGGGTCCTCCGCCAGCCGCCGCTCGGGCCGCCCGTCCCGCGCACCGGCCGGGCGGCCCGGGCGCACGCCGAGCGCGGCCAGCACCCCGGCCGCCTTGGCATGCGTCTCGGCGACCTCGGCCGCCGGGTCCGAGCCGCGCACCAGCGTGGCACCCACCCCGACCCGCAGCCGCCCGTCGGAGGCGTTGATCTCGGCGGTCCTGATGACGATGGGGGAGTCCAGGGTGACCGCGCCGCCCGCGTCCCGGCCGAAGAGGGCGAGCGCGCCTGAGTAGTAGCCGCGCCCGGTCCGCTCATGGCGGCGGATCACCCGGCAGGCGTTCTCCAGCGGGCTGCCGGTGACGGTCGCGGCGAACATCGTGCGGCGCAGCACCTCGCGCGGATCGAGGGTGCTGCGGCCCCGCAGCTCGTACTCGGTGTGCGCGAGGTGTGCCATCTCCTTGAGCCGTGGGCCGACGACCACACCGCCCCGGTCGCCGACCGCGCACATCATCTTCAGCTCCTCGTCCACCACCATGGACAGCTCCTCGGTCTCCTTCCGGTCGGCGAGGAAGTCCAGCAGCGCCTCGACGGTCGGGCCGCCGGGCGGATAGCGATGGGTGCCGCTGATCGGGTTCATGACGACCGTGCCGCCGGTCATCCGCACGTGCGCCTCGGGGCTGGCACCGACCAGCGTGCGGTCGCCGGTGTGTACGACGAACGTCCAGTAGGCGCCGCGCTCCTGCGCCAGCAGACGGCGGAAGAGAGCCAGCGCGTCGCGCGGGGTGTAGCCGTCGATGACGCCGTGGAACGTGCGCCGGACGACGAAGTTCGCGCCCTCGCCGGTGGCGATCTCCTCGTCGACGACCCGCCGCACGACCGACTCGTACTCCGCGTCGGACAGGTCGAAGCCCTCCTCCCGGACGTCGACCCGGTGGTCCGGCAGCACGGCCGTGAGATCCGCGAGCGGCAGTTCGTGACGGCTGTGCGGCAGCAGCACGCTCAACGGGGTGCCGTCGTCGTGCGCGGTCAGACCCTGCTCGCGGATCTGCCGGAACGGGACAAGCGCGAGCGCGCCCAGCGGTCCGTCCACGGGGATCTCGGCCAGCCGCTCGACGTCCCTGACCGTGCCGACCAGCAGCTCGGCCGTGCTCTCGTCGCGGCCGGGCGCGCGCCGGTGCAGCAGGGCGAACGGCGGCGCGTCCGGCTCGCCGAGCCGCCGGAGTGCGGCGGCGGCGTCGTGGTCGGCGGGGTCGTGGTCGGTGTCCTGGGCCGGGTCGGCCGGGCTGTGGTGCGGTGGCATGGGGCTGCTTCCCTTCGGATGACAACCGTCGAAGGGGGGCCGCAACACGCCGAAGGCCGCCCCTTCGGGCGGCCTCGTGGTGGACTCTCGCGGATACGCGCAGGTCAGTGGGCCGCCGGGAGGGCGGGCCACAGCCAGGTGGTGTGCTGACGGAGAGTGCGCTGCGCGATCACGCCGTCACCATACCCGGCCGACGAGGCCCGGGCGACGGTGTTCCACGGTACGGACGCCGGGTGTGTCGCGGCGGCCGCCCTTCCGCCGGGGGGATCGGAACCGGTCACCGGGACGTGCCGTCTCAGCAATCGGTCGCCTGCCGGGGGACGCCGGCGGACGGCGTAACCTTGGGCACGTGACCGTGAACGCCAAAACCGACGCCAGTGTCCACACCTGGCGAGACCTGCCCGCGGCGCAGCAGCCTGACTACCCGGACTCGAAGGCCCTGCGCGACGTCGTAGCCGAGCTCGAGTCCTATCCGCCGCTGGTGTTCGCCGGCGAGTGCGACCAGCTCAGGGAGCGCATGGCGGCCGTCGCGCGCGGTGAGGCGTTCCTGCTCCAGGGCGGCGACTGCGCCGAGGCGTTCGACGCCGTGTCGGCCGAGCACATCCGCAACAAGCTGAAGACGCTGCTCCAGATGGGCGCCGTCCTCACCTACGCCGGTTCGGTGCCGGTCGTGAAGGTCGGCCGCATCGCCGGCCAGTACAGCAAGCCGCGCTCCAAGCCGACCGAGACCCGGGACGGCGTCACCCTGCCGACGTACCGCGGCGACTCCGTCAACGGCTTCGAGTTCACCCCCGAGGCCCGCAACCCGGACCCGCAGCGGCTGAAGCGCATGTACCAGGCGTCGGCGTCCACGCTGAACCTGGTCCGCGCCTTCACCACCGGCGGCTACGCCGACCTGCGCCAGGTGCACGCCTGGAACCAGGACTTCGTGAAGAACTCGCCCTCCGGGCAGCGCTACGAGGCGCTGGCCCGGGAGATCGACCGGGCGCTGAACTTCATGAACGCCTGCGGAGTGGACCCGGAGGAGTTCAAGACCGTCGAGTTCTTCTCCTCCCACGAGGCGCTGCTGCTCGACTACGAGGGCGCGCTGACCCGCACCGACTCCCGCAGCGGCAAGCTCTACGACGTCTCCGGCCACATGGTCTGGGTCGGCGAGCGCACCCGGCAGCTCGACGGCGCGCACATCGAGTTCGTCTCCCGCATCGAGAATCCGGTGGGCGTCAAGCTCGGCCCGACCACCACGCCCGAAGAGGCGCTGACCCTCATCGACCGCATCGACCCGGACCGCACCCCGGGCCGGCTCACCTTCATCACCCGGATGGGCGCCGACAAGATCCGCGACCGGCTCCCCACCCTGGTGGAGAAGGTCGCCGCCTCCGGCGCCCAGGTGGCCTGGGTCTGCGACCCGATGCACGGCAACACCTTCGAGGCGGCCTCCGGCCACAAGACCCGCCGCTTCGACGACGTGCTCGACGAGGTCAAGGGCTTCTTCGAGGTCCACAAGTCGCTCGGCACCCACCCGGGCGGCATCCACGTGGAGCTGACCGGTGACGACGTCACCGAGTGCGTCGGCGGCGGCGACGAGATCTTCGTCGACGACCTCCACCAGCGCTACGAGACCGCGTGCGACCCCCGCCTCAACCGCAGCCAGTCCCTGGACCTGGCCTTCCTGGTCGCCGAGATGTACCGCCACCAGTAGGCCTACCGGCCCGCAAGGGCCGACACACCGCACGACGCCACTGGGCGCGGATCGGATCCCCGATCCGCGCCCAGTGGCGCGCCGTCTACTGCTTGCCACGCCCCGTGCCCTCCTACGTGACGACCACGCGCCGCCGACGCGGCCACCCTGCTGCGCTCGCTCGCCAAGAGCCCCCACTACCTGATGCGCTACGCCGCCCGCGCCCAACAGCAGAGCCGCAACCGTGACCGCGCCGGCCGCTAACTGCCATGCACCAGGTCGGATGAGACGTCGAGGATGGCTGAGGGCGTTGACTCGCTGGGGATGGTTCTACTTCGTTGGTGGCCTTGTGGGGTGCAGTACTGCTCGGGCCAGTTCACGTACCTCGGTGAGCTGGTGGTGCTTGTCGTTGAGGTGCGTCACAAGGCTGCGGATCGCGGGGCGGTCTCGGACCTCTGTCGGCGCGGCGCGGTAGGCGTCCAGGAGAGATTGTGCCGTTTGGCGGGGCTTTCCCCATTGCCACCAGGCTCGGGCGAGGTCAGTGTGCAGTCTTCCTCGTCGTTCTGCTGTGGGGAACTGCCGTGGGTGTAGGCGCTCGCCGACATGAAGGGCGGCTCCGGCGTCTCCCAGAGCCCAGTGAACGCTGACCTCGTAGAGGCTGACCGAGGCGGGGGTGATCGAGAACAGCCGGCCGGCGGGCGCTTGCGTGGGCAGTCGGCGAGCGGCGTTGGCCGCTTCCTGGATCATCGCGACCGCCTCGTGGCGGTGTCCTGAGCGCGCGGCGGTGTAGGAGGTGGTGCAGAGCATTTGTGCGTAGGCGGCTGCTTGTGCGTCGGTGGTAAGTCCTGTCTTCTCCACTTGCGCCGCTGCGGCGAGAATGAGGCGGTGGGCTGCCTCGGGCTTGTCCTGATGGCGTAGGACAATGCTGAGTTCGCGGGCTGCGGCGGCGGTTGTCAGCGGTGATCCTGAGAGATCGGCGTAGGTCGCGGCGCGGTCGGCGGCGAGGCGCGCGTGCTCGTATTTGCCGATCTTTACGAGAACCTGTGCTGTCAGGGTGTAGCAGGCGGACAGGCGGGCGTGTGAGGTGTCTGTGCGTCCTGCGGCCTGGGCGTGGGCTGAGGCAAGGAGATCGGGGATGAGCGCGAGAAGTTGGTTGTGGTTGCCTCTGTCGAAATGAGTTCGGGCAGCGGCCAGTCGGGTGTCGAGGGGGATGGGTGAGCCGGCCGGTGCGGGCATTTCGGCGAGGGCGGTGTCCACTCCGGCCAGGAGGTGGGCGGGGGCTGCGAGCCCTGCAGCTGTGAGCAGGGTGCGGCGTCGCATGGGGTCCTCCTGAGCCTGGTATGGACCGGATGCCGTAACTCTAGTGGTTCTGGGGGGCGTCAGGCCGAGCGCCTCGCTTAGAACTGTGGGTGGGACGCCAACCGTTTGTGCGGCCGTTCGTAGGAGGGCGAGGTCAGTGACCGTTGCTCGGGCTTCGAGGCGGGAGACCGTGGAGGCTGAGCAGCCGATCCGCATCCCCAGGTCCTGTTGGCGCCATCCTCGGGCACGACGTGCCATCTTGATTAAGCCGCCGGCGTGTCGGTGTTGGATGAGGGTTTGCGCCTTGTCGCTGCTCCACAGCAGGTCGGTCGTGCGCATGACGCCTCCCAGGGCCAGGGGCTGAGGCCCTTTCACGGTAGAACGCGCCGGCGAAACGCGTCGAGGACATGTGCAGCTTCTGCAAACGCTGTGCACGGGAGGCAAGTTGATAGCATCTCGGCGCTGAGCTGCGCTGAAGTGGCGTTACGGCCAGCCGCACCGGCGGCTGACGGACAACGCGATCATGGAGGTCAGCATGGCGACGGCAATCGAAGCACGCGTTCGTGACCCCCGGGACTATGTCGCGCCGGAGGTGTGGGACCGGGAGGTCGCTCTCCTCATGCGTGATTATCCGTTCGACGAGGTGATGGCCACGCGGCTCTTCCACGCGGCTGTCTCCTACCTGATCACGGCCATCGAGAAGTGGGGCCAGGGCCTGGAGATGTGCTGCGGTCGGATCGTCGACATCGCCGTCCACGTCTTCATCCTGGACACCGCGAACTACCGCAACTTCTGCGCTCAGCACTTCGGCGGACGCTTCCTGGAGCACATCCCCGAGATCGAGTTCAAGCACGACGGCTCCGTGGAGCGGACAGCGCAGATCATCGCGGACAACGGCTTCGAGGTGGACTGGAAGCTGTGGGAGGCCGACTACGCGAAGTGCGGGCCCTGCCGACCGGGCAGTAACTGTCACTGAGCGACGAGGCGCTGTGGGGTACCCGTAGGCGTGAACGTGGGAAGTTCACGCCTACAAGGAGGGCGAGGGGGCTAGGTTGTCGATCCGTTGGACAACCGCCTCCCCCGCCCTTCGAGGACCCCATGCCACAGACGTCTCACGCTTCACTCTTCTGGGATCGCTACAAGCCCGACAAGATCAGAGACTGTCCCGCGCCCGAGGTGGTGGGTTTCGAGTGGACTCAGTACGAGGGGCATGGGCCCGGGACGGAGCTACTGGGGAACCCAGTTACTGCCTTGGAGCTGGGGCCGGGCGAGGGCCGGGAAGCTGCGTACCTGGCTCGGCGGCAGGGTGTGCACGTGACCGCCCTGGACCTGTCACGTGTCCAGGTGGAGCGTGCTCGGCGGTGGTGGGCAGGCGAGCCGGGCCTTGACTTCGTCCATGGAGAGGCGTGCGCCTACCTGGCTGAGACGGAACTGACCTTCGACGTGATCTACTCGATCTGGGGGGCGGTGTGGTTCACCGATCCGGAGGAGTTGTTCCCCTTGGTGTTTGATCGGCTTCGTCCCGGCGGCGCGTTCGTGTTCTCGCACGGGGAGGTTCGGGGTGAGTTGTATGGTCGTCAGCCTATGTACGGGAAAGGCCCTGATGGTAGGGGGATGACCGTTGATCGGTGGTGTTATCCGCCGGAGGTCTGGGCTGACCTCTTGAAGCGCAACGGGTTCGCGGTCGTTGACGCGACTTGTCTTGCGGCGCCGGTGGAGGGGTTGGGGACATTGATCGTGCGGGCGCAGCGTGAGGTTGAGGTCAGCCGGTGATGACGTGGGCCGACACACCGCACGACGCCGCAGGGCGCGGATCGGATCCCCGATCCGCGCCCTGCGCCGCGTCTGGCTACTCCTCGCCGGGCGCGTAGTAGTCGCCCAGCATCTCCCCGACCCACCCGGGCTGCCGCACCTCGCCACGCGGCCCCATCTCGGCGAACCACGGCTTCACCTCCAGCACCGGGGTGCCGTCGACGGCGTCCAGCCCCTCGACGTGAAGGTCGAGCCCGTCGACCTTCACCAGGCGGCAGCGCGAGACCCCGAGCCAGTTCAGCCGCCGCATGTTGCGATGCCCGAACACTCCGACCTCCGGCCAGTCGGGGTTGTCGCGCGGCCGCCGCGCTCCGAGGTTGAGGTCGGCCGGGTCGGTGAGGTGGAAACGGAACACGACCTCCAGATGCGAGAACTCCTCCAGGCCCTTTGTGGCGTCGGAGGTGAACCGGCCGTCGTCGAGCTGGATGATCGCCTGGGTCCCGCCCCAGTAGTCGTCGGTCGGCTCAACCCGCCCACCGATCACACGTCCCAACGCCTCGACTTCGAACCTCTCACGGTCTGTCATTCAGGTCCCCTTCAGGGATCAGGCCGTAGCGGCGAGATACGCTGCGGCTCGGGTGTCTACGTCGGTGACAGCTCGGATCCCACGCTGCCGAAGCGACGAGAGCGCGGCGCGCATCTCGACAGCGGCCTGTCGCGTCCGGGCCGAGCGAACGCCGGTCATCGCGTCGAGGCCGGCAGACCATGTGGAGCATGCCTCCTCGACGCGGTGCTGGCGGGCCTGGACGCTGCCGAGGTAGCCGAGGGTCACAGCGTGGGTGCGGGTGAAGGTGGTGGCCTTGCGGGTGCGCACAGAACGCTGGAGCTGCTGTTCGGCTGCGGAGAGGTCTCCTGTGTCGCGTAGGGCCAGGCCGGTCTGATGGGCAAGAGAAGCTTCCTGGAAGAAGAAGACGCGTCCCGGCTCGCCGTCACCGTGCCGGGCTGCGGCCAAGTCGTCCTCGGCACGAAGAAGCGCCCGGACAGCGGCATTCTTCTGCCCGGTGGAAGCCAGGCCGCGGGCGTGGACGACGCCAAGGAGGGCCCTCTCTCGCGGGCTTGCCTCCGCGTAGCGCTTGCCTTCCACCGACGCGGAGGCGAGGTCGAGGGCGGCTTTCGGGTGGCCGAGGTCGTTCGCCTGGTGGGCCATGGCGCGGAGGATGTGGGCGGCCATGGGGGAGTCGTCTGCTTCGGCAGCGAGCTTCACCGCCACGGTGAAGTGCTTCTGGGCAGTCGCGTGTTCGCCGTTGTCGAAGGCCATCCATCCCGAGAGGTACGCGAGTTCGGCGGCAGTCGAGAACATGCCCCGCCGAACGCGGTCGTCGGAGAAGGTGCCGTTCAGGTAGCTGGAGACCTCGGTGGTGAGATATCGGACGACGGCGGTGCGGGCGTGTCCTCCACCGTGGCGCTGGTCCATGGTGGAGAAGAGACCGGCCATGTCGCGTGCGGCGTCGAGATCGCCCTGGCCGGCAAGTACGCGGCCTGACCGCCGTGTTCTGCCGTGATCGGCCATGTGCGTCCACCATGAGCTGCCGGGCAGGGTGAGGGCGGCCAGTGAGTAGGCCGCAGTCCCCATGGCCTGCCTGCGGTCTATGTCCATGGTGTCGATCCTCCCCAGATCGGCCAGGGCGCTCAGCGTATCCGTGCGCCAGTCCAGCAGCTCGGGGTCGGGCTCGGGTAGACCGATTTCCCGAAGGGTGACTACGCGGCCGAGGCGCCGCGACAGTGCTTCGGCGAGGTGCCTCCCAGCGTTGCCGGACGGCTGCACGCCGTACCGGACCCAGTGAGTGACGGTGGACTTGTTGGTCTGGACGGTCTCGCCGTTCTCCCAAGCGACCCGTCGCACGGCATGGGCTAACGCGGCGTTGGTCAGGCCGGTTTCCGCGATGACCTGCGCCAGCGCGGTGTTGGGCTCGCGATCCGGTGCCATGGCGTCCCCTCTTAAACCGCGTAAACCGCTGTGAGTGCCCAACACCGTACTCCTCGTGACCACCTGCCAGTTGACTGGTCGTAATCGTGAGAAGCCGGGACCAGTGACAAGCACTCCCCTTCTCTTCCCAGCCCGGCGGCGCCGCCACACTCCCTGGAGACCACGATGACCGATCGCGAAAGCACTCCCGACCGTCCCGAACTCCCGTTGCGGGTCCCAGGAGCCGGTCTGCACCCGGAGCAGCCCTCCGCCGAACTGCTCGCCCGCGCCGCCCACGGCTGGGGCCTCTTCCTCTCCCGTTGCGCCGACGCCGACGCCGAGCGCGACGGCCGGGGCGGCTCGGCAGAGGAGTGCGACCGGTGACCGGGGCGCCCGAGAACCCGCCGCCCACGTGGCACGACATGGGACGCGACGTGGACCTGGCGCTCGCGCTCGCGCAGGGCCGGCCGACCGGCCCCGCTGCCGACGAGGTCCGCCGACGGCTGCGCTCCTACCTCACACTGCTGGCCGACCCGGCGGAGGCACACGCGCGCAGCCTCGCGGACAGCCACGCGCGGGACCTCGCGAGCGCCACGGTCGACCACGCCCGTGCCCTCCTACGCGACGACCACAGCGCCGCCGACCCGGCCGCCCTGCTGCGCTCGCTCGCCAAGAGCACCCGCTACCTGATGCGCTACGCCGCCCGCGGCCACCAGCAGAGCCGCAACCGTGACCATGCCGGCCGCTAGGGTGGCTGCGCACGTCCTGTTCAGCGAAGAGGAGGACGACCCGATGCGACGCCGAGAACTCCTGGCGACCCTGACCGCAGCCACCACCGGCGCGGTCGTCGGTTCGCCGTCCGCCGCCCGCGCGGCGGAGCCCACCCCGTCCGCCCTCGCTGCGGCGGTGCGCGCGTCTCGGACTGAGTTCAGCGCCTGCCGTTACGACACCCTCTCCCGGGCCCTTCCGGCGCGGATCGCCCTCGCTGAGGCGTTCGGCTCCGAGGGGAGCCCTGAGCAGGCGGCGACCGCCGTCGCCAGGCTGTACAGCATCGCGACGCGGCTGTGCATCAAGCTCGGCGAGGACGGGCTGGCTCCCGTCACCGCCGGTCGGGCTCTCAGCGCGGCCCTCGGTGGCGCGGACGCCGTCACCGTGGCCGGGGCCCACCGCATGGTGTCCTCCACCTGGCGCCGCCGGGGCGACTACGCCCGGGCCACAGATATTGCGGTCACGGCAGCGCAGGAGTTGGGCGCCGGCCGGACCGTCGACATCGCCGAACGGCTCTCCGCGCAGGCCAACCTTTACGCCACCGCCGCGTACACCGCGGCGAAGCAGGGCGACCGGAACACCGCGCGGGGCCTCGTCTCCGAGGCTGCGGCGATCGCCGGTCGGCTCGGTCATGACGGGCCCGGTCAGGTGGCCCTGCACCAGGTCTCGGTGAGCTACCTGCTCGGCGACGTGGGGGAGGCCATCGAGCACGCCCGGCGTGTTGATCCCGCTGGTCTGCCCAGCGCGGAGCGGCGGGCTCGGTACTGGATCGACGTGGCGCGGGCCTTCGAGCAGTGGGGGAAGCCGGACCGTTGCTACCGGGCGCTGCTCGCCGCCGAGCAGGCGGCGCAGGAGGAGGTTCGGAGGGGGCCTGTTCGCGTCATGGCCGGAGGCCTGATGCGGCACGATCGTGTGCTGCCCGGGGTGCGGGCGTTCGCCCGTCGTGTCGGGGCGCTCGGATGACGGAGCGCCGCTGGAGATGATCTGGGGCGCGGATCACAGGGATCCGCGCCCCGAGGTCGCGACTACCCCCTGGTGGGCGAGGGTAAGGTTAGGTTAACCTCAGCCTCAGTCCCCAGTGGAGGTGAAACCGCGTGTACGTATGCTCCTGCTTCGGCGTGACCGAGCAGCAGGTCCGTGACCACGCGGCGGCCGGGGCCTGCACGCCTCGGCAGATAGCCTCCGCGTGCAAGGCGGGGACGGACTGCGGTTCCTGCGTGCGCCGCATCCAGGGCCTGCTCGGCAGGGGCTGCGGGCGACGCGAGCAGAGCGTGCCGGAGACCGCCGCCGCTCTGCTTCCGGACGCCGCTGAGCAGTCGCCCGCCCGCACGGGCGGCCTGGTGCCGGCCGTGACGGTGCCGACCATGGGTGGGTCGGTCGCACGCGGCGAGGCCGCGCCGGTGAGCGCTGCCGCCGCCGCCTGACGGCGGGGCCTCTCAGCTGCTCGGCTGCTCGATCAGCTGGGCGATGTACAGCGGCTCGCCGAGCTTCTCCACCAGTTCCAGCTGGGTGTCGAGGTAGTCGATGTGGTGTTCCTCGTCGGCCAGGATGTCCTCGAAGATGTTCGCCGAGGTGATGTCGCCCTTGGCGCGCATGACCTCGATGCCGCGCTTGAGGCGGTCGATGGCCTCGACCTCGATCTGGCGGTCGGCCTGGAACATCTCCGTCACGGTCTGCCCGACCCGCACGTGGAACAGCCGCTGGTAGTTGGGCAGGGCGTCGAGGAAGAGGATGCGGTCGGTCAGCACCTCCGCGTGCTTCATCTCGTCGAACGACTCGGCCCTGGTGTACTTCGCCAGCTTCGTCCAGCCGTTGTTCTCCTGCATCTTGGCGTGCAGGAAGTACTGGTTGATCGCCGTGAGTTCGGCGGTCAGCTGCTCGTTGAGGAATTCGATGACCTCGGGGTCGCCCTGCATATCTGCGGGCTCCTTCCGGAACGCTCGGGAGGTTACTGTGCGCCGCATCTTCGCACTGAGACGTGGATCACGTCCAGTAAGACCAGGCTTACCGAATTTGCCCATCTTTTGCGGTGATTCGTCCCGTATACGGGTTGTGCCCCGCCCGGTGTCCGGCGTGGTGCGGAGCACCCCGCGAGGTCTGTCACCATGGATTCATGGGTCATCCGGGCAGTGAGGGGACAGGGCACGCGCAGCTACCGCCGGGTCAGCGGCGGCAGCGGGGATGGCCGGTCACCCACTACGGGCCGGTGCCCCGGTTCCGTCCGGACCGCTGGGAGTTCCGCGTCTTCGGCGCCACCGCCGACGGTGACAAGCACTGCTGGACCCACGAGGAGTTCAGCGCCCTCCCGTACGAGACGGTCACCGCCGACCTGCACTGTGTGACGAAGTTCAGCATGCTGGACGTCGAGTGGGGCGGCGTGCCCGCCCGTACCGTGCTGGAGCTGGCCCCGCCGGCGCCGGAGGCCACGCACGTCATGGTCTGGGCCGAGTACGGCTTCAGCTCCAACCTGAGGATGTCGGACTTCGACAGCGGGAGCACCCTCTTCGCCACGCATCGCGCGGGTGAGCTGCTGACCGCCGAGCACGGGTTCCCCGTCCGGCTGGTCGTGCCGCACCTTTACGCCTGGAAGGGGCCGAAGTGGGTGCGCGGCGTGGAGTACATGACCGCCGACCGGCGCGGCTTCTGGGAGGAGCGCGGCTACCACAACGTCGGCGACCCCTGGCGTGAGCAGCGCTACTCCTACCAGGAGGAGCCCGGCGAGGGCCCGGAGCTCTGAGCCTCCGTCCCGGGAGGTTCAGCCCGGGTGCGCCGACTCGCGCAGCCGCTTGAGGTGCAGGACGTCCCCGTGGTGGCCTTCGGGGCCGCCCGGCGTCTCGATGACCAGCGGCACGCCCGCCGTCTCCGGGTGCCGGAAGAGGTCCGCGAACGGCTCCGCGCCGATGTGGCCGGCACCGATGTTGGCGTGCCGGTCCTTGCGCGCGCCCGCGACGTCCTTGGAGTCGTTCGCGTGGATCAGCTTCAGCCGGCCGCCGCCGGTGACGGAGACCAGCTCGTCGAGCAGCAGCTTGGTGCCGCCGGGGGCCGCCAGGTCGTGTCCGGCGGCGAAGACGTGGCAGGTGTCCAGGCAGACGCCCAGCCTGGGGTGGTGGTCGAGGGCGTCGAAGTACGGGCCCAGGTCCGCGACGAGCGAGCAGAGCGAGGAGCCCTGGCCGGCCGTCGGCTCCAGCAGCAGCCACGGGTCGTCGTCGTGGGTCAGCTCGTCCAGCAGCGGGAGGACCAGTTCCCGGACCTGCGCCAGGGCGACCTCGCGGGTGCGGCCGCCGGTCGCCGATCCGGTGTGCACGACCACGCCCGCCGCGCCGATCGCGCGGCCGCGCCGCAGCGAGTGCCGCATGGAGACGACAGAGCGCGCGGCCGTCTCCGGGGAGTGCGAACCGAAGTTGATCAGGTAGGGCGCGTGGACGAAGGCCGGTAGGCGCCTCGCGGCGCACTCGGCCCGGAAGGCCTCGTCCTGGCGGGGGTCGCCGGGCGGGGTGGCCCAGCCGCGCGGGTTGGCCACGAAGACCTGGACGGTCTCGGCCTCCAGCGTGGCGGCGTAGGACAGGCCGGTGGCGGCCAGGCCGCCGGCGACCGGCACGTGGCCGCCCACGGGATTGCGTCGGACGGCGGGATCGGCCGGGTCGGCGGCGGGATCGGCCGGGTCGGTAGGCGAGGGACTCACGGCTCCAAGGGTGCCAGGCGCCGGCACCGGCCGGCGGAGCAGGTCCGCCGGCCGGCGCCGTGAGAGGGCCCGGCCGCGCCGGGCGTGTGCGCCGGGTCGGTCAGTAGGCGCTGAAGACGTTGTCGATCGAGCCGTAGCGGTCGGCCGCGTAGTTGCAGGCGGCGACGATGTTGGCGACCGGGTCGTACTGGCTCTTCTTGGTGCCCGCCACGTGGTAGTGGTCGAACGTCGGCTTGATCACCTGGAGCAGGCCGATGGACGGCACGCCGTTGCGGGCGTTGATGTCCCAGTCGTTGATCGCGTTCGGGTCACCGCTGGACTCGCGGATGATGTTGCGGTGGATGCCGTTGTACGAGCCGGGGATGTTGTTGGCCTTCATGATGTCCATGGCCTCGCGGATCCACCCGTCCAGGTTGTTCGGGTAGCTGCGCGCCACGGAACGGCTGGCGGCCTTCTGGTTGCGCTCGGCGGCGGCCTTGCGTTCGGCGTCCGCCTTGCGGGCCGCCTCGACCTTGCGCGTGGCCTCGGCCTTGCGTGCGGCCTCGGCCTTGCGGGCCGCCTCCGCCTTGCGCGCCTGCTCGGCCTTGCGGGCCTCCTCGGCCTTCTGGCCGAGCTGCGTCTTGCGGGCTGCCTCCGCCTTGGCGGCGGCGACGGCCTTGGCGGCCTCGGCCTTCTCGGCGGCCTCCTTCTCCGTGGAGGCGCGCTTCTCGGCCTCGGCCAGCTGGCGACCGAGGTCGCTCTGCTGCTCGGGTATGCCGGCGGGCAGCAGGACCGGCGCGGCGGGCTCGGCGACGGCCCGGACCTGAGTGGTTTCCGTCGTGCTGTCCGGGGTAAGGCTCATCGCGAGGCTCGCGACACCGGCGGCCGCCGCGACACCGATCGCGGTGAACTTCTGGGTCTTGGTGACGGCGAGGCGCTGGCGGGGAATCTTGAACTCGGGCATGGCGAAGTGGACCTCTCACAAGTGCTCGGGGTCGCTGGGCCGGGCGGCGGTGAACGCCGATGGTGGATCCACGGCGCCGTGCGACGACGAGAATTGTTAGCGGCCGGAAATTCGCGTGGCAAAGGTGTGACGTACTACGCCCGCTAGTGGGAACTCGTCCGGAATCACCCGGTCTGCCAACGGGAAGAACCGGACAGACGCCACTAATCCCGCTCGTAGGTGATGTGCGCCCTATGCCCGGGATCACAACCGGGGTGCCCTGGCCTCACGATGCGACGTTGCGGCAGCACTCACTGTCAGCGGGTGCCGCCGCCCGTCGGGAACCGCCTCCGGCGGTCGGGTGTCAGCGCACCCAGATGGTGATGGAGGAACCCTTCGCGGCCTGCTCGCCGCCGTCCACGGACTGGCTGAAGACCGACCCGGTGAAGAAGATGCGCCGCACGGTGACGTCGAGGCCGGCGGCCTTCAGCAGCCTGACCGCCTCGTCCTCGTCCTTGCCGACGACGTCGGGGACGGTCACCATCTCCGGGCCCTTGGAGAGCGTCAGCGTCACGGTGTCGCCGCGCGCGCCCGTGGCGCCCGCGTCCGGCGACTGCCGGGCCACCTCGCCCGGCTTCTGCTCGGAGTGCACCCGCGCGGCTGCCACCTTCACCTTGAAACCGGTGCCGGTCAGCGTCTCGCGTGCCTTCTCCTCCGGCAGCCCGGTGACCGTCGGCACCTCCAGCCGCTCGCCCTTGGAGACCACCAGGGAGATCGCCCGCCCGGGCCGCAGCTCGCTGCCGGCCTTCGGCTCGGTGGAGACGACGGCGCCGCGCGCCACCTCGTCGTCGAATGCCCGACTGACCGTCGCCGGGACCAGCCCGGCGGCCCGCAGCCGCTTGCGCGCCTCGGCCAGCGGCAGATCGCGCACCTTCGGCACCTTCACCAGCTCGGGGCCCTTGGAGACGGTGATGGTGACCGTCGCGTTGCCGCGCACCCGGTCGCCGGGTCCGGGGTCGCTGGCCATCACCAGACCCCGGTCGATGGTGGTGCTGAACTCGTGGGTGACCCGCACCCGCAGCCCGGCCTCCGTCAGCGTGCGCTCGGCGTCCGCCTGCGACAGCCGCAGCACGCTCGGCGTCTGGGTGAACTGACCGGAGTTGATGTACCAGACGCCGGTGCCGATGCCGAGCACCAGCAGTGCCGCGCCGACCAGCGCCAGCAGCCGGCGCCGCCCCTCCAGCAGGGCGCGCGGCCCGCGCGGCCGGGACGGCGGCGGATCGGCGGGCAGCGGCGGCAGCACACTGGTGTGCTCCGCCCGCGCCTCCGGCAGCGGCCGCCGGATCACCTCGGTGACCCCGTCGTCCGCGCCCTTTGTCATCTTCACCCCGCGCCTGGTCGGCTCGGAGTCGGGGTCGGGCGTCGAGTCGGAGGCGGAGTGGGGCTCGGCGTCCGGGGTGGCGACGGGTGTCGTGTCGTCGGCGTCCTCGCCGTTCGGCGGCTCGGCGTCCAGCTCCGCCTCGGTCAGCTTCGCGCGGGCGGAGCGCAGCTCGTGCAGCAGCTCGACGGCGTCCGCCGGCCTACGGGCCGGGTCGCGGTCGGTGGCGCGCGCCACGAGCCCGTCCAGCGCGAGGGCCAGCCCCGGCACCCGGGACGACGGCGGCGGCACCGGCCGGTTGAGATGGGAGTAGAGGATCTGTGCGGGGGTGCTGCCGGTGTGCGGCTTGGCGCCGGTCAGCGCCTCGAACAGCATCACGCCGCAGGCGTAGACGTCCACCGGGGTGCCGGCGCTGCCGTCCTCGATCTGCTCGGGCGCCAGGTAGGAGACGGTGCCCATGACGGACGTCGTCGACGCCGCCGTCTGCGCGTCCACCGCGCGGGCCAGCCCGAAGTCGGCGACCTTCACCCGGCCGTCGTCGCCGATGAGCACGTTCTCCGGCTTGACGTCCCGGTGCACAAGACCGGCCCGGTGCGCGGCGCCGAGCGCGGCCAGCACCGGCTCCAGCACGTCGAGGGCGGCCCGGGGGCTCAGTGCGCCGCGCCGCCCCAGCAGGTCACGCAGGGTGCAGCCCTCGATGTACTCCATCGCGAGGTAGACGTAGGTGCCGTCGGTGCCCTGGTCGAACACCCCGACGACGTTCGGGTGCGCCAGTCGGGCGACCGACTTGGCCTCCCGGATGAAGCGCTCGACGAACGCGGCGTCGGCGGCGAGTGAGGGATGCATGACCTTGAGCGCGACCACCCGGTCGAGCCTGGTGTCCATGGCCCGGTACACCGTGGCCATGCCGCCCACGGCGATCCGCGCCGCCACGCGGTACCGGCCGTCGAGCGTCTGGCCGACCAGAGGGTCCTGAAGGGTCGCATCCACAGCAGCAGAGTGTACGAGCCGGTAGGGCCGCCGACTCCGGGCAGGGCGCCCGCGAGCGCTCACTGAAGCACAACGGTGACACGCCGGGGACACCCCCGCTCAGGAGAAGGCGGGCCGCTCCGGGTCGAGGTGGGCCACGCCCTCCACCGGAGAGGACGCCTGCGCGAAGTGCCGGCGGGGGATGCGACCGGCGAGCGCCGCCAGCCGGCCGGCCTCCACCGCGTGCCGCATCGCACGCGCCATCAGCACCGGCTCCTGGGCCCGGGTCACCGCCGAGGCGAGCATCACCGCCGCGCAACCCAGCTCCATCGCCTGCGCCACGTCCGAGGCGGTACCCGCACCCGCGTCGAGGATCACCGGGACGCCGGCCCGCTCGGTGATCAACTGGAAGTTGTGCGGGTTGCGGATGCCCAGCCCCGAGCCGATGGGCGAGCCCAGCGGCATGACGGCCGCACAGCCGACGTCCTCCAGCTTCCGTGCCAGAACGGGGTCGTCGTTGGTGTAGGGGAGGACGGTGAAGCCGTCGTCGACAAGTGTCTCGGCGGCGTCCAGCGTCTCGACCGGGTCCGGCAGCAGGGTGCGTTCGTCGGCGATGACCTCCAGCTTGACCAGGTCCGTGCCCAGCGCCTCGCGGGCCAGCCGGGCGGTGAGTACCGCCTCACCGGCGGTGTAGCAGCCGGCGGTGTTGGGCAGCACCGCGATGTCCAGCTCGGTCAGCACCGACAGCACCGAGCCCCGCACCCCGGGGTCGAGCCGCCGCATGGCCACGGTTGTGAGCTCGGTGCCTGAGGCATCCAGTGCCCGCCGCAGGACCTCCAGGCTCGGTGCGCCGCCCGTGCCCATGATCAGCCGGGAGTCGAAGCGGTGCCCGCCGAGCACCAGCGGTTCGGCGGCGCTCGCCGTTGCGGTGGACTCAGCCGTCTCAGCCGTCATGGTGCTCAGCCTCCCTGTACGGCGGTGAGGACCTCGACCCGGTCCCCGTCGCTCAGTGCCGTGCTCGCCCACGCGCTGCGCGGGACGACGCTCTCGTTCACGGCGGCGGCGACCCCGCTGGTCGCCGCCGTGAGACCGGCGACCAGTTCCGCGAGGGACGTGCCCTCCCGCGCCGGCCGCTCCTCGCCGTTCACCCGGATCCTCATACCGTCTCCTCCTCCCTGCTGACGGCCCCGAAACCGACGGCCCCGGCCCGGTCGCCGCCCGCGAACCGCAGCGGGGTGAACGGCGCCGCCACCGGCGGCAGTTCGCCGTCCACCAGGGCCGCGGCCAGGGCGTCGCCGGTCACCGGAGCCAGCAGCACTCCGTTGCGGTGGTGGCCGGTGGCCAGCAGCAGGCCCGGCAGGGCGGTGGCGCCCAGCATCGGCGCGTTGTCCGGGGAGCAGGGCCGCAGCCCCGCGCACGTCTCCACCAGCGGCAGCTCGGTGATGCCCGGCACCAGCTCGTGCGCGTCGCGCAGCAGCTCGTAGACGCCGCCGGCGGTCACCGTGGTGTCCCAGCCCAGCTCCTCGCTGGTGGCGCCGACGACCAACTCCCCGCTCTCCCGCGGCACGAGGTACAGGGCGCCGCCGCGCACCACCGCGCGGACAGTACGGGACAGGAAGCGCCCGTACGCCGCACCGCTGGGCATCCGCAGCCGCAGCACCTGGCCCTTCACCGGCCGTACCGAGGGCACCACCTCCGGCGGCAGGCCCGCCAACCGGCCGCTCTCACTCCCGCCGGCCAGCACCACCTGGTCGGCGGCCAGTTCCCGCCTGTCCGCCAGGACCACGCCCGTCGCCCGTCCGCCGCCCGTCCGCAGGCGTTCGGCGCGGACGCGGACGAACTCCACCCCGGCGCGTTCGGCGGCCCGCAGCAGCGCGTCCACCAGCAGCCTCGGATCGACCTGGTGGTCGCCGTCCACCCGCAGCCCGCCGCGCACCCCGGGTGCCAGCATCGGCTCCAGGCGGCGGCACTCGCGGCCGGTCAGCCACTGCGAGTCGAGTCCGCAGCGGTGCTGGAGGGCGTGCAGTTCCCGCAGGTGCGCCCGGTCGTCGGCGTCCAGCGCCACGGCGAGCGTGCCGCAGGCCCGGTAGCCGATGACGGTCGGGTCGGCCTCCCGGCCGCTCGCCTCGGCGAGTTCGGCGGCGAAGGCCGGATAGCGGCGGGCGGACTCCAGGTTCAGCGAGAGCAGCGTCTCCTCGCCGTAGTGCAGTTCGGTGACGGCGGCCAGCATTCCCGCCGCCACCCGGGCGGCGCCCCGGCCAGGTTCCGGGTCCACCACCCGGACCCGTACTCCTCGCTGGGCGGCCCGCCAGGCCGTCACCAGCCCGATGACACCGCCACCGATCACGCAGACACGCATGGGGTCGGCTCCTCCCTTCGCCGGAATGACCCGGATCAGGTTCCTACGGTCGGAGGCCGCCAGCCTCCCTCTCAGCCCGGTCCGCCGGGCTCCCGCGAGTGCATTGCGCCCCACCCTACTCGCCGCGGGGCCGCGTCGGCGGTGGGGGCGGCAGAGCCTATGGTGACGGTGTGACCCCTCAGAGTGCTCAGACAGCAGAACCGCACGCGCTGATCGTCGGCGCCGGCCTGGCCGGGGTGCAGACGGCGGTACAGCTGCGTGAGGCCGGCTGGACCGGCCGCGTCACCGTCGTCGGCGCGGAGGCGCACCCGCCCTACGACCGCCCGCCGCTGTCCAAGGCCGTGCTCACCGGAAAGGCGGAAGGCTCCACCTTCGAGGTGGACTTCGCCGCGCTGGAGGTGGAGATCCACCTCGGCCGGGAGGTCACGGCGCTGCGCCCGGACCGCCGGGTCGTCGAGACCGACGCGGGCGAGGTGCCGTACGACCGGCTGGTGATCGCGACCGGCTCCGAGCCGCTGCTGCTGCCCGGCTCCGAGGGGGTGCCCGGCGTCCATCTGCTGCGGACCCTGGACGACGCGCGGGCGCTGCGGCCGGTACTGGCCGAGGCCCGGCCGGTCGTGGCGGTCGGCGCCGGGTGGATCGGCGCCGAGTTCACCACCGCGGCCCGGGAGACCGGCTGCCCGGTGACGGTCGTCGAGGCCGGCGGGCAGCCGCTGGCCGGAGCGCTGCCGGCCGACGTGGCGGCGCCGATGCGGCAGTGGTACGCCGAGGCCGGTGCCGAACTGCGCACCGGGGTCGCGGTGACCGCCGTCCGACCGGGCGAGGTGGAGCTGGCCGACGGCACGGTCCTGCCGGCGGACGCCGTGGTGGTCGGCATCGGCTCGCGACCGGCGACGGGCTGGCTCGCCGGCTCCGGCGTGGAACTGGGGGAGGACGGCGCCGTCCTCGTCGACGAGTGGCTGCGCACCTCGGTGCCCGACGTCTACGCGGTCGGCGACTGCGCCTCCTTCCCGTCCCGCCGCTACGGCCGGCGGCTGCTGGTGCACCACTGGGACAACGCGCTCCAGGGGCCGCGCTCCGTCGCGCTCGGCCTGGTCGGCGGGGACAGCGGCCAGGCCGTGGACAGCGCGGTGGAGCCCTACGACCCCGTCCCCTACTTCTGGTCGGAGCAGTTCGGGCGCTTTGTGCAGTTCGCCGGCCAGCCGGGCGAGGGCGAGGAACTGCTGTGGCGGGGCGATCCGGGCGGCGCGTCCTGGTCGGTGTGCTGGCTGCGGGAGGGGCGGCTGACCGCGCTGCTGGCCGTGGGCCGCCCGCGCGATCTGGCGCAGGGCCGCCGGCTGATCGAACGCGGCGCGGGCCTGGACCGGCGGCTGGCCGAGGACCCCGCCGTACCGCTGAAGAAGGCCGCTTCGGCGGCGGGAAGTGTGTGATTGTCGGTCACTGGTGGCAGGCTTGGACTCGTGACCGAGATCGACACGAAGACAGATGCACTGGTTCCCGCCTGGCTCAACGTCCCCGAGGTGGCGGAGCGGCTGGGGGTCGAGGTGACCCGGGTCCGCCAGCTGATCAGGGAGGGGCAGCTGATCGCCGTCCGCCGGGGCGAGAACCGGGTACTGATGGTGCCGGCCGACTTCATCGGCGACGGCCGCGTCGTCAAGGGCCTGTCGGGGACGCTCACGCTGCTGCGTGACGACGGCTTCACCGACGAGGAGATGCTGGAGTGGCTGTTCACCCCCGACGACACCCTGCCCGGCACCCCCGCGCAGGCGTTGCGGGAGAATCGCGGCACCGAGGTCAAGCGGCGCGCCCAGGCGCTGGCCGTCTGACCGCCACCGAACCGTAGACGTCCGGGCCCCGCCACGGGGAGGCGGCCCGGGCGTCCCGTCCAGGAGGGGCCCATGTCCCACGTGTCCTCGGCCGCGGCCGCACTCGCCGACGCCCGGCTGTACCTGTGCACCGACGCCCGGCGCGACCGCGGCGACCTGCCCGAGTTCCTGGACGCCGTGCTCGCCGGCGGAGTGGACGTCGTCCAGCTCCGCGACAAGGGCATGGAGGCCGCCGAGGAGCTGGACCACCTGGCCGTGTTCGCCGATGCCTGCCGCCGGCACGGCCGGCTGCTGTCGGTCAACGACCGCGCCGACGTGGCGCACGCGGCCGGTGCCGACGTGCTCCACCTCGGCCAGGGCGACCTTCCGGTGCCCGCCGCCCGCGCGATCCTCGGCCCGACCCCGGACGACATCCTGATCGGCCGGTCCACCCACGCGGAGGCCGAGGTCGACGCCGCCCTCGCCGACCCGGGCGTCGACTACTTCTGCACCGGCCCCTGCTGGCC
>NZ_VJYK02000539.1 GCF_007097205.2 Streptomyces alkaliterrae | reverse complement strand
CACTTGGGGGTACTCCCTTGGCTTGGGCGTCGGGCGTCGGGGGCTGGGTTCGGGGTCTCGGGTCGTCGGCGGCCTCTGGGGCCGGCTCGTCGGGGCTCGCTCGCGCGCGGTGCCCGACACGCGTCGGGCCGCGCGCGGGCACCGCGCCTACTTGGGGTCCTGGGCGAGCCGTCGGATGGCGGCCATCGGGATGGGCAGCCAGTTGGGCCGGTGGCGGGCCTCGTACAGCACCTCGTAGACGGCCTTGTCGGTCTCGTAGACGCGCAGCAGCGCCGCCTGGGCGTGGGGGTCGGCGCCGGTGGCGCTCGCGTAACCGGCGCAGTACGCGGCGCGGTTGGCCGCCGCCCAGCGGTGTCTGCGGTCGCCGGAGCCGCGCTGGCAGGCGGCGTAGTCGAAGCTGCGGAGCATCCCGGCGACGTCCCGGAGGACGGGCTGGGGGCGGCGGCGTTCGGCGATGGGGACGGCCGGCTCGCCCTCGAAGTCGATCAGTGCCCAGCTGCCGCCGTCGTCCTTGTCGTGGGCGTCGACGCCCACGGCGTCGGTGCGCAGTACCTGGCCGAGGTGGAGGTCGCCGTGGATGCGCTGCACGGGGCACTGGTGTCCGGTGCGGGCGAGGGTGGCGACGGCGCGGAACGCCTCGCGCAGCCCGGGCCGGTACGGTCGCAGTGCCGGTACGGCCTCCACGGCGCGTTCGAGTCGTTCGGTCATCTCCTCCGCCACCGCGGTGAGTTCGGCGCCCGCGAGGACCGAGGTCGGCAGCGCCGCCGCGAGGGCGGTGTGTACGGCGGCGGTGGCCCGGCCGAGTTCGAAGGCGGAGCGGTGGAACTCGCGTCCTGCGGCCAGCGCCCGCAGCGCGAGCTGCCAGCCGTCGCTGGTGCCGGCGAGATAGGGCTGGAGGATGCCGAGCGTCAGTGTGGCGTCCGTGTCGGTCCGCACCGGGTTCTCCGCCTCGAACCAGGCGACCGGGGCCGGGGCCTGGCGGCAGCCGGCGCGGGCGAGCGCGAGCGGTAGTTCGAGGTCCGGGTTGAGGCCGGGGCTGAGTCTGCGGAACAGCTTGAGGATGAACGTATCGCCGTAGACGACGGACGAGTTGGACTGCTCGCTGCGGAGGGGTCTGGGGACCAGCCCGGAGGGGATGGCGGTGCCCGGTTCGCGGCGGAACCCCAGAGCGCCGAGCCGGCCGGGAGCGCGGAGGCGTTCCAACAGGACGGAGGTCAGCCGGGGGTCGGGCACGGCGTCGTAGACGCACATGCCGCGCAGGGCGCCCTCCTCGGGCCGGCCGATCAGCGCCGGTGCCAGCACCGGCGGCAGCACGTGCCGTACGCCGAGCAGGAGTTGGTAGCAGTCGGTGGTGCGCCCCTGGTGGGCGGTGACCAGCAGGTGCAGCAGGCCGGGGGCGGGTCCGCCGGCGACGGGCAGGAGTTCGGTCGCGGCGGCCAGGGTGAGGCCGTCGAGGGGGCGGCCCTTGCCCGCGAACCAGCGCTGTCGGGGCAGCCAACTGGTGAGCATCGGGCCGATCGAGTGCAGCAGTGCGGCGCCGCCCGCCGTATCGGGCAGGGCGATGCGCGACGTGGAGCTGTCCGGCATTGCGGTCATGGCACCTTCCACCGGGCTTTCTCCGGGCACACGGCAACTGAGGTGAAGTGTCCCGGATGTGCGGCTGTGGCTGTCCGACTGGTCGGGACGTGTCGAGAGAGATAGACCGTGCGGCGGCGCGCGGTTGGGCCACACGGGTGCCTACAAGCCTGCCCGTGACGGCCCGGGGGTAACCGGGCCGTCGGGCGGGACGGTACGCGCCGGCGCCGGGTGTCCGGCGCCGGCGCGTACCGTCC
>NZ_VJYK02000538.1 GCF_007097205.2 Streptomyces alkaliterrae | reverse complement strand
GGCGAGGCCGCCCCCGTCGCCCCGCACCCCCTGACGGCATCACGCGGGCGCGGCGGGGACGGCCTCGCCGGCCGAGCCCGATCACCCGATCAGCCCAGCCGGCCACAACAGGCGCAACCGCCCCAAACACCCGGCACGGCCACCCCGACCGTCGCCGGCCAAGCGCGCCCTCACCGCCAGGGGAACCGCACCGCGCTAACATGATGTCCGGAATATCCGACACTTGACAGAGTGCGTCGCGGTATGACCGCATCTCATATCTGAGATATGGTCGCCGCCATGACCGACGACTACCTCGCACGCATCGGACAGCTCATCAGGGACGCCCGGCAACACCGTGGCTGGACCCAGAGCCAGCTCGCGGAAGCGCTCGGCACCAGTCAGAGCGCGGTCAACCGCATCGAGCGCGGCAACCAGAACATCAGTCTTGAGATGATCGCCCGTATCGGAGAGGCGCTGGACAGCGAGATCGTCTCCCTTGGCTACTCCGGCCCGATGCACCTGCGAGTGGTCGGCCGCCGACGCCTCTCGGGCGCCATCGACGTCAAGACGAGCAAGAACGCGTGCGTCGCCCTGCTGTGCGCCACGCTGCTCAACTCCGGTCGCACCGTGCTGCGTCGCGTCGCGCGCATCGAGGAGGTCTACCGCCTCCTGGAGGTGCTGAACTCCATCGGCGTGCGCACCCGCTGGATCAACGACGGCGCCGACCTCGAGATCGTGCCGCCCGCCGAACTCGACCTCGACAGCATCGACGCGGAGGCCGCCCGCCGCACCCGGTCGATCATCATGTTCATGGGCCCGCTGCTGCACCGCGCCGAGCGCTTCAGGCTCCCCTACGCCGGCGGCTGCGACCTGGGCACCCGCACGGTCGAGCCGCACATGCAGGCCCTCCGCCGGTTCGGGCTGGAGGTGACGGCCACCGAGGGCATGTACCACGGCCTCGTCGAGGGCTCCGTCCGCCCCGACCGCCCCATCGTGCTGACCGAGCGCGGCGACACCGTCACCGAGAACGCCCTGCTCGCCGCCGCGCGCCACGACGGCGTCACCGTCATCCGCAACGCCAGCTCCAACTACATGGTCCAGGACCTGTGCTTCTTCCTGGAGCAGCTCGGCGTCGACGTGGAGGGCGTCGGCACCACCACCCTCACCGTGCACGGACGCGCCGACATCAACGTCGACGTCGACTACTCCCCCTCCGAGGACCCGGTCGAGGCCATGAGCCTGCTGGCCGCCGCCGTCGTCACCGAGTCGGAACTGACCATCCGGCGCGTACCGGTGGAGTTCCTGGAGGTCGAGCTGGCCGTGCTGGAGGAGATGGGCCTCGACCACGACCGCAGCCCCGAGTACCCGGCCGACAACGGACGCACCCGGCTGATCGACCTCACCGTACGGCCCTCCAAGCTGGAGGCGCCGATCGACAAGATCCACCCGATGCCGTTCCCCGGCCTCAACATCGACAACGTGCCGTTCTTCGCGGCCATCGCCGCGTCCGCGCACGGCTCCACACTGATCCACGACTGGGTCTACGACAACCGGGCGATCTACCTCACCGACCTCAACCGCCTCGGCGGCCGGCTCCAGCTCCTCGACCCGCACCGGGTACTGGTCGAGGGCCCGACCCGCTGGCGCGCCGCCGAGATGATGTGCCCGCCCGCGCTGCGCCCGGCGGTGGTGGTCCTGCTCGCCATGATGGCCGCCGAGGGAACCTCCGTCCTGCGGAACGTCTACGTCATCAACCGCGGCTACGAGGACCTGGCCGACCGCCTCAACTCCATCGGCGCCCAGATCGAGATCTTCCGGGATATCTGACAAGAAGGTGCCGCCGCACCCCGTCCGACCCGCGGCTTGGCGGGGTGGGCGGGGGCGCGGCGG
>NZ_VJYK02000537.1 GCF_007097205.2 Streptomyces alkaliterrae | reverse complement strand
GGGTGACCGCGCGGCGGCGCAGCAGTACCCGGCCCTCCAGGTTGGTCATCGTGCCGGTCTCCTCGGCCCACTGTGCGACCGGCAGCACCACGTCGGCGAGTCGCGCCGTCTCCGACAGCACCACGTCGCACACCGCGAGGAAGTCCAACGCACGTATGCGCTCCTCGACATGGGCCGCGCGCGGCGCCGAGACCACCGGGTTCGAGCCGAGCAGCAGCAGCGACCGCACGTCGCGGCCGAGCGCGTCCAGCAGCTCGTAGGCGCTGCGCCCCGGGCCCGGCAGGCTGTCGGGATCGACCCCCCACACCTCGGCGACGTGGGCGCGGGCGGCCGGGTCGGTCAGCGAGCGGTAGCCGGGCAACTGGTCGGCCTTCTGGCCGTGTTCGCGACCGCCCTGCCCGTTGCCCTGGCCGGTCAGGCAGCCGTAGCCGGACAGCGGTCGGCCGGCCCGGCCGGTCGCCAGCGTCAGGTTGATCCACGCGCCGACCGTGTCGGTGCCCTTCGCCTGCTGCTCGGGGCCCCGGGCCGTCAGCACCATCGCCGACTCCGCATCGCAGAAGTACCGCACGGCTTCCCGCAGTTGGGGGAGGGGGACGCCGGTGACGCGCTCGACGAGTTCCGGCCAGTGCGCCATCGCCGCGGCCCGCGCGGCCGGCCAGCCGGTGGTGCGCTCGGCTATGTACTCCTCGTCCGTGCGCCCCTCCGCCACGATCAGGTGAAGCATGCCGAGCGCCAGCGCGAGATCCGTGCCGGGCCTGGGCGCCAGATGCAGATCGGCCTGCTCGGCGGTACGGGTGCGGCGCGGATCGACGACGATCAGCTTGCCGCCGCGCTGCCGCATGTCGGTGAAGTAGCGCAGCGCCGGCGGCATCGTCTCGGCCGGGTTGGACCCGACGAGGATCACGCAGTCCGTGCGGGCGACGTCCGCCAGCGGGAACGGCAGCCCGCGGTCGAGACCGAACGCCTTGTTCCCCGCAGCCGCGGCCGACGACATGCAGAACCGGCCGTTGTAGTCGATCTGCGAGGTGCCGAGCACCAGCCGGGCGAACTTGCCCAGCAGATACGCCTTCTCGTTGGTCAGGCCGCCGCCGCCGAACACCCCGACGGCGTCCGCGCCGTGCTGCTCCCGGGTCCGCGACAGCCCCTCCGCGACGCGGCCCAGCGCCTCGTCCCAGTCGGCCTCCTCCAGCGGCCCGCCCGGGGTGCGGCGCACCAGCGGGACGGTGAGCCGCGCCCCGGCGGCCAGCAGCGCCGGCGCCGTACGCCCCTTGCCGCACAGCGCGCCCCGGTTGACGGGGAAGGCGACCCGCTCGGTCACCGCCACCGGAGAGGGACGGTCGGGCGTCGGCACGAGTCCCATACCGCACTGCAGCGAGCAGTAGGGGCAGTGGGTGTCCACCGCCCGGTCGTCACCCTTGCCGGGTGCCTTGGCGGCGGCCGATGCGGTGGAGACAGGCGTGGCGCTCATGCCGCACATCATGCGTCGCGCATGTTACGCGCGGCGGCGCTTCGCGTTACACGGACGGCAATCGGACCTCAAACCGGTCTCGCGGGCCGGGTGAGTCGGCCGCAACCGGTTGTCATTCGGCCGAAACAGGTCGGCAAACCACGCGCGACAGGATCGACGGCACCACCGCCGTCCGGCCAGGCGGCGCACCACCCGTGGAA
>NZ_VJYK02000536.1 GCF_007097205.2 Streptomyces alkaliterrae | reverse complement strand
GCGGCGCGGACGTGCACGCGGGTACCTCGGGTGTGGCGCACTTCGCGTACGACGACGAGGAGTCGTGTCTGGAGGAAGTCCGCTTCCTGCTGTCGATGCTCCCGCAGAACAACCGGGAGAACCCGCCGGCCGTCCAGCCCACCGACCCCGCCGACCGGCTCTGCCCGGCGCTCGCCTCCCTGGTGCCCGCCGACGGCAACCTCCCCTACGACATGCGCCACGTCATCGAGGAGATCGTCGACGACGGCGAGCACATGGAGGTCCACGAGAGCTGGGCGCCGAGCGTGGTGTGCACGCTGGCGCGGATCGGCGGCGAGGTGGTCGGCGTCGTGGCCAACCAGCCGCGCACCCTCGCCGGGGTACTGGACATCAACTCCTCCGAGAAGGCCGCGCGCTTTGTCCAGCTCTGCGACGCCTTCAGCATCCCGCTGGTCACCCTCGTGGACGTGCCGGGCTTCCTGCCGGGTGTCGACCAGGAGCACGGCGGCATCATCCGGCACGGCGCGAAGCTGCTCTACGCCTACTGCAACGCCACCGTGCCCCGTATCTCCGTCGTGCTGCGCAAGGCCTACGGCGGCGCCTACATCGTCATGGACTCGCGTTCCATCGGCTCCGACCTCGCCTTCGCCTGGCCGACCAACGAGATCGCGGTGATGGGCGCCGAGGGGGCCGCGAACGTCGTCTTCCGCCGGCAGATCGCGGCCGCCGACGACCCCGACTCGGCAAGGGCCCAGCTCGTCAAGGAGTACAAGGCGGAGCTGATGCACCCGTACTACGCGGCCGAACGCGGGCTGGTGGACGACGTCATCGACCCGGCCGAGACCCGCGAGGTGCTTGTCCGCTCGCTGGCGATGCTGCGCAGCAAGCGCGCCGAACTACCGGTCCGCAAACACGGGAATCCACCCATGTGATCAAAAGGGAGATGCGTAAACACAGTTCACGAGGCTTGGCAGTTTGCTGACCGTACCGTTGTAGTGCGCAGTGAGCGGCTGGTACCAATGGCTTCAGATCGAGCCGTTGGCACAGACCAGGCGGGTGGAGCGGGACGGCCGCCGCGACGTCGGACGGCGGCGGCTCTCCCGCGGACCGACCACCTGCAGGACGGGGCGTACAGCGATGGAATTCCGGATCCTCGGTCCGGTGGAGCTGGTGGGGGACGGGGCGACACGGCTCGCCGGAGTGAAGCAGCGCACGCTGCTGGCGGCGCTGCTGCTGGCAGGTGGCAGGGTCCTGTCGGACGCGCTGCTGAAGAACCGCCTGTGGGGTACCGATCCGCCCGCGACGGTCACCGCGCAGTTGTACGCGCACGTGTCCGAGCTGCGCAAGCGGCTGCCCGCCGGGGTGCGGTTGGAGCGCCGCAGTCCCGGCTACCGGCTGGACATCGGTGACGTCACGCTGGACTGGCACCTCTTCCGGCGGCTGGCCGGTCGCGGCCTCGCCGGTCTCGCCGACGGCCGGCACGCGCAGGCCGCCGAAGACCTCACGGCGGCCCTGGAGCTGCGGCGCGGCCCGGCGCTCGCCGGCGTCACCGAGCAACTGGTGGACGCCGAAGGCCCGTTCATAGAAGAGGCCTATACGGCGGCGCTGGAGAGCCGGATCGACGCCGACCTCGCGCTCGGCCGTCACACCTCGCTTGTCCCGGAGCTGGTACGGCTGGTCGCGGAGAATCCGGTACGGGAGCGGCTGCGCGGTCAGCTGATGACGGCCCTGCACCGCTGCGGCCGCAAGGCCGACGCGCTGGCCGTCTACGCCGAGAGCCGTCGCGTGCTGCGGGAGGAGCTGGGCATGGACCCCGGGCACGATCTGCGCCGCCTGCACCAGGCCGTGTTGACGGACTCCCTGGCCGGCCCGGAGGCGGCCGAGCGGATCACCCTCACCGGCCCACCCGCGCCGAGCGACGACGCGGACCACCCGGCCATCCCC
>NZ_VJYK02000535.1 GCF_007097205.2 Streptomyces alkaliterrae | reverse complement strand
GGCTCGGCGAGGACGGCCGGGTCACCCTCGGGGTGAGCGCGACGGTGGTGTCCGCCGAGGGCCTGCGCGGCGCGCTGGAGGAGGCCCGGCACGCCCGCCGGGTGGCGGCGGCCCGCCCGGGCGCGGTGTGCGCGGCCGGCCACGAGGAACTGGCCTCCCACGTACTGCTGCTGCCGTTCGTGCCGGACGACGTCCGCCGGGCCTTCACCGCCCGGCTCCTGGACCCCCTGCGGGACTACGACGCCCGCCACCGCGCGGAGCTCATGACCACGCTGGAGGCGTTCCTGGACTCCGACGGCTCCTGGACGCGCTGCGCGAGCCGACTGCATCTGCATGTGAACACTCTGCGCTACCGAGTGGGGCGAATCGAGCAACTGACGGGTCGGGACCTGTCGCGTCTGGAGGACAAGCTCGACTTCTTCCTCGCCCTGCGGATGAGCTGAAACAGCGCCCGGGCGGGCGCCCCGCACCGCCTAGGTTCGGAGGGGCGCCGGGTCGGGGGTGCCTGAGGCCGACGAACCGAGGACGCGGGTGAGCGCACCGCCGGCGGCGGTGAGTTCACGCCAGTCGCCGGTCTCGGTGATCCTGCCGTTCTCCAGGACGGCGATCCGGTCCGCGCGGCGGATGGTCGCCGGCCGGTGGGCGATCACCACCGTCGTGCGGTCTGCCGCTCCGGCGCGCAACGCCGCCGCCAGCTCCGCCTCGCCGCTGTTGTCCAGATGGGCGGTCGTCTCGTCCAGGACCAGCACGCGCGGCCCGGCGAGCAGCGCCCTGGCCAACGCGACCCGGGCGCGCTGCCCGCCGGAGAGCGTCGCGCCGCGCTCGCCCACCGGGCTTGCCATACCGTCGGGCAGCGCCGCGGCGATCCGGTCGACGCCGCACAGCCGCGCCACCCGGGCCAGTTCCGCGTCGTCGGCATCCGGCGCGGCCAGCCGCAGGTTCTCGGCGAGCGTGCCGTGGAACAGCGGCGCCTCCTGGCCGACGACGGCCACCGCGCCGCGCAGCTCGGCGTCGGCGACGTCCCGCAGGTCGGTCGCCGAGCCGTCGGCGGCGAGCAGTTGCACGGCTCCCTGCCGGGGATCCCAGAAGCGGGCGATGAGCTGGGCGCAGGTGGACTTGCCGGCGCCGGACGCGCCGACGAGGGCGAGCGTCTGGCCGGGCGGCACGGTCAGCTCCACGCCGTCCAGTACCGGAGCGCCGCCGTAGTCGAAGCGCAGGGCGCGCAGCCGCAGGCCCAGCGGTCCGCCCGGCAGTGGCCTGGGCTCGGCGGGTTCGGGGGCGAGCGCCGGTGCCCGGACGCCGGCGCCGACGCGGGCGGCCGCCGCCCGTAGGCCCGCCGCCTGGCCGAGCGCCCGCGCGGCCTCGGCGACCGGGGCGAGCACGGCGAGCGACAGGGCCAGCGCGGCCGGCACCCACGGTCCGTGCAGGCGGTCGGTGAGCGCCGCGTGCCCGGCCGCCGCGACGACCGCGAGCAGCGCCAGCACGATCAGCACCTCGCGCACGGCGGCGGCGCCCGCCTCCCACACCGCTTCGGCGCGCTGCGCCCGGCCGACCCGTTCACCCTGTTCGCGCAGGGCGGCGCGGCGCTTGTCGAGGGCGTCGAAGGCCAGCAGCTCGCGCAGCCCGTCGACGGTCTCCACGGTGTCGGCGGACAGCTCGGCGCCGGCCG
>NZ_VJYK02000534.1 GCF_007097205.2 Streptomyces alkaliterrae | reverse complement strand
GTCGGTGTCGGGAGTGGTGGTGTTCTGGTTCGACTCGGAGCGGGGCGCGTCGAAGGGGTTCGGGTTGTAGTCCTGCCCGCTGGTGTCGGTCGGTCGGGGGTAGTGGCTGCGGCCGTCGGAGCCGTCGGAGCCGGTGTTTCCGTCCGAGCCGTTGGAGGTGGTGGTGTCGCCACCGGCGGGGGTGGTGGAGGTGTTGCCGTTGCCGTTGCTGGTGGAACTGTTGGTTCCGGTGGAGTTGGTGGGGGCGCTGCCGCCGCTGGCGGTCGTGCCGCCGCCGCCCGAGCCGGTGCCTGTGCCGGTGCCGGTGCCGGTGCCACCGCTGCCGCTGCCGCTGCCGCTGCCGCTGCCTGCGTCGCCGGAGCCGGAGCCGGAGCCGGAGCCGGTACCCGTGCCGCCGCTTCCACCGCCGCCGTCGCTGCTGCCGCCGCTACCGGTGCCGCTGCCGGAACTGGAGTCGGAGGTTCCGGAGGAGCCCTCGTTGGTGCCGCTGCCGGAACTGGAGTCGGAGTTCGAGCCGGAGCCGGAGTCGTTGTTGCCCCAGCCCAGGGCGTTGTTGCCGGATCGTTCGATGTTCTGGCGGGCTGTTCCGGCGCCGGAAGAGAGGAAGTTGTCGCGGAAGTTCTCGCCCTTGTTGTCCCACTGGTCCTTGAGTTCCTGGCGGCCGGCGTCGTAGCCCGCGTTGACGGCGTTGCCGACGTCGATGCCGTCCTGGGCGCCGAAGTGGACGTTGGTGGCCTGCCGCATCAGGTCCTGGGCGATGGCCTGGATGGCCTTCATCGCGGTTTCGCGTAGGGCGTCGACGATGGTGCTGACGATGGCGTCGCGCAGCATTTTCAGCAGCTGTCGGACGACAAGTCTGATGGCCTGGGTGATACCGGCGCTGGCGACGGCGGATATTCCGAGTGTGAACGGGGCGGCCGCCGCGGCGGCTATCAATTGGACCGCTAGGATGATGAGTTGGATGATGACGGCGATCTTGCAGGCGATGACGATCGCCGCGACGGCGTCCAGGGCGAAGGCCACGATGAGCGCGGCGGTCCGCGCGTCGTCGAAGTAGCCGCGCTCGCTGCCGGAAAACTCGCGCCACGCCTCGTCGAAGCCCTCGACCGACTTGCCGTAGTTCTCGGAGAGCACGTTGCCGGCGGATCTGTTGCCGGTCGCCTGGAGTGATTCCAGGTCCACGGCGAACTGGCGCCAGGCCTGGGCGGACTCCATGAGCTTGTCCTCGTTGGCCTCGGGCCAGTTGAAGCCCAGGATGTTGAGGACCCACTCAAGCTCTTCAGGCAACATGATCGCCATGACAGAACTCCCCCGAACAGCTGACCTACCGCGAGCACGCCGACCCTACCGCCGCGCGGAGGTCCGACCGTAACCACCCTGACCTGGGGCGAGAGCCGGCCGCAAGCTCTGGTGACGGACGCGCACAGGGCCGTTACATCCCGCTGCCGGGGTCGGGGGAGTTCGACGGCTATTCGACGGTTAACGGGTAACGGCGCCCGTTTTCAGCGGTCTTGTGGTCACAGCGCTTCGTCGGGCAGCTGGTCGTGGTGGTGTGCGAGGCGGGCGACGAGGGGGTGGTCGGCGGCGAGGGGCGCGTCGTCGATCCGGGCGATGGGGCGGACGCCGGTGACGGCGTTGGTGGCGAAGGCGGCGTCGACACCGGTGAGGTCGGCTGGCGTCAGACGGACGGCGGTGTGGCCGAACTCGTCGGCGAGGAGGCGCATCGTGATGCCGGGCAGCACGTCGGCGTCGGGCCACAGCACCTGGTCGTCGCGTACGAGGCCGAGGTTCCAGGTGGCGCCTTCGCTGAGGGTTCCGGCGCGGTCGACGAAGAGCGCGTCGTCGTGGCCGGCGCGGCGGACGGCGCGGAGGTGGTGGACGGCACCGAAGAGGCCGACGTGTTTGACGTGCGGCAGGTCGCGTTCGTAGGTGACCGTGGCGA
>NZ_VJYK02000533.1 GCF_007097205.2 Streptomyces alkaliterrae | reverse complement strand
CCCGGAGGCTGCGGCGCGCCGCCACCACCGGGATAGCCATATCCGTTGGGCGGGCCGTACCCACCCGAACCGGGCGGACCGGGCGGGGGCGGGGGCTGCTGACCTGGAGGCGGTGGAATCGTCATACCGCCAACTCTGTCATGCCCCGGCCGACGGCAGGATTCAAGGTCTGCACAGCTTCGCAACAGCCTTGTCATCACGGCTGCTCCAGCGGGTCCCTGGCCGGAACGACTCGGCGACAACTCACACAGATCGCCTGAGACACCCTGGCCGAGGGCCGGTTGCCCACACGAGGAAGCGAGGCACCGGCCACAGGCGCATCCCGACAGGGAGCGCCCATGATCCGGAGCCCCGCTCACCGACCACGTCGTTCGAACCTACGCAGCATGCCCCGCAAGCCTACGGAGCACCCGCGTCAGCACCCTTCATCGTCCGAGAGTGCCCCAGGATTCACCGAACAAGGTTTCGTAGTAGCCATAGTCACAAGCATCGGCCGCCCTCTTCTTTGTAACGCCGATCCGAGTAAGCATATTGTTGCACTTCTTGATCCCGGACTTGCTCTTCTCGGCCTCCTTGCAGGCGGCCTTCGAAATATCGCCGACCTTGTATCCATGACGCTGCAGCCAGGAAATACAATCCATCGCCGCGGCGTTCGCCGGCGTGGCCAACGCGATCGGGGCGACAGCCGCGGAGGCCGCAATGGTCACTGCGACGAGTGCTCGTTTCGACTTATCAAACATCTTCTACCCGTTTGTTTGGTGCATTGGTCAGTTTGCACTCGACTCCGGCGCCGCGCACTAGGCGCACTTCACCCTGGTGTCGAACGCTTGATCAAGGTAGCACGGGTGATCGCCCATCGTTTCAAGGGCCCTTCGAGCGCAAGGAGTTCAGCCGGTGGCGTCACCCTCCGGGGCGGTGGCCCGGGCCAGGTGGGAGGGCTGGCGACGGTGCGGGATCATGGGGAGCGGGCCGGTGCTGAGGCTGGCCTTCGGCTTGGCTCGTACCCGTGTCCCCGGTACGTGGCGAAGACGCCAGCGCGAGCCCACGGCGGCGAGCAGCAGCATGGCCTCCACCAGCGCGAACCGGTCGCCGATGCACTTGCGGCTGCCGGCCCCGAAGGAGAGTTGGGCGCTGCGGGGTACGGACGCCACCCGCTCGGAACACCACCGGCCCGGGTCGAAGCGTTCGGCGTTCTCGAAGAGGGCGGGGTTGCGGCCGACGGCGTAGAAGCTGAACAGCACGACGGCGCCCTTCGGCAGCCGTTCGCCGGCCAGTTCGGTGTCCGCCGTGGTCGTGCGGCTGAGCAGCCAGGTGGAGGGGTACAGGCGCAGTGTCTCGGTGATGACGTGTCTGGTGTACTCAAGGCGTGGCAGGTCGGTGTAGGCGGGGGTGCGTCCGGCGAGCACCCGGTCGAGTTCGGCGGTCAGCTTCTCCTCCGCCTCCGGATGGTGGGCGAGCAGGTGGAACGCCCAGGAGAGCACATTGCCGGTGGTCTCGGTCCCGCCCAGCAGCAGGCTGACGACCTGTTCGTGGATCTCCTCGGCGGACAGCCCGCGTCCGGTCTCCTCGTCCTCGGCCGCGAGCAGCATCGACATGAGGTCGCCCTGGTCGGCTCCGGTCGACCGGTAGTCGCGGATGGTCTCGTCGATGACGGAGTGCATACGGTCCAGGGCCCGCTGGAAGTCGCGGTTGGCGGGCAGCGGCAGCCGCTCGACCAGACCGAAGGGGGCGATCATGCGCCGGTAGACGCCCTTGGTGAAGACCGGCAGGCACTCCTGGATCTCGGCGATCGCCGCCGGGCGGATCTGTCCGGAGAACAGCGTCCGCACGATGATCCGCGCCGTGAGGGCCTGCATCTGCGCGTTGAGGTCGACGGCGGTGGCGTACTCGTTGAGCAGGCAGATGAAGTCGCAGCCGAAGCTGGCCAGTCGGATGTCGATGTACGCGGAGTAGTCGGGCACGGTACCGGTGAGCTGGTAGGGGAGTTCGGC
>NZ_VJYK02000532.1 GCF_007097205.2 Streptomyces alkaliterrae | reverse complement strand
GCGAAGGATCCCGGCGCCGCCCCGGCCGCCCCCAAGGCGCCCGGCCGGCTCGCGGTCCTCGCCGCCCGGCCGACGGCCGTGCTACTGCTCCTCGCCGCCGTCGTCGCGGTGGTCGGCGCACTTGTCACAGGCGGCGCCGCCTGGCCCGCCGCGCTCACCTACGACGTGGGCGCGCCGCTCGCCGACCTCGACGGCTGGCTCATCGACAACCGCGAGTCGCACTGGCTCTTCCTCTACTTCCTCCTCCACCTCAGCAACGCCGCGCAGAGCTCGGTGGACAGCCTCGTCGACGTCTTCGACACCCTCGGCTGGATCGGCGTCACCGCCCTCGGCACGCTCATCGCCTGGTACGCCGGGGGCGCCGACCTCAGCCGCCGCGCACTGCGCACCGGCGCCACCGCGCTCGGCGTCTTCGCCGCCTGCGGACTGCTGGACATGTGGCGGCCCACCATGGAGACGCTGGCGCTGATGGCCGTCGCCGTCGCCGTGTCCGCCGCGCTCGGCGTCCTGCTCGGCCTGGCGGCCGGCCTCTCCGACCGCTGCGAGAAGATCCTGCGGCCGGTCTTCGACGCCATGCAGGTCATGCCGGCCTTCGCCTACCTGCTGCCCTTCGTGCTGCTCTTCGACATCGGCGTGCCCTCCGCGCTCGCCGCCACCGTCATCTACGCGGCCCCGCCGATGGCCCGCCTCACCTCGCTGGGGCTGCGCTCCGCCGACCCCGCCGCCATCGAGGCCGCCACCTCCCTCGGCGCCGGACGGCTGCAACTCCTGCGCACCGCCCGGCTCCCGCTGGCCCGCAAGGAGATGCTGCTCGGCCTCAACCAGACGATCATGATGTGCCTGTCGATGGTCGTGCTCGCCTCGGTCGTCGGCGCCGGAGGCCTCGGCGACGAGATCTACAGCGCGCTGCAGCAGCTCTTCGTCGGCCAGGCGTTCGCCGCCGGACTCGCCATCGTGCTGCTCGCCGTCCTGCTGGACCGCACCACCTCCGCGGCCGGCGCCCGACTCGACGAAAGCGGTCAGCAGGACGCGACCGGCCTCTTCGCCCGGCTGCGCGGCATGCCCGGCCGCCTCGCGCTCGGCGCGGCCGCCGTCGCCCTCTACGTGCTCGGGCCCCGGCTCGGCGACACGTACTGGCCGGCGCACTGGACCGTCGACGTCGCCACCCCCGTCGACGACTTCCTCGGCTGGTTCGAGAACAACCTCGGCGAGGGCGTCCCGCTGCTCGGCGGCACCCTCGTGTGGTCGCAGAACTTCACCGAGTGGATACTCAACCCGCTGCGCTCAGGCCTCCAGGCCACCCCGTGGTGGGCGCTGCTGCTGCTGGCCGCCGCACTCGGCTGGGCCGTGGGCCGGCTGCGCGCCGCCGTCAGCGCGACGCTCGCGCTCGCCGCGATCGGCGCCATGGGCCTGTGGACCAAGTCCCTCGACACCCTCTCCCAGGTGCTGCTCGCCCTGCTGGTGACGCTCGCGCTCGGCTTTGTCATCGGCGTCCTGGCCGCCCGCCTCGACTGGCTCGACCGACTCCTGCGGCCCGTGCTCGACACCATGCAGACGATGCCGCAGTTCGTGTACCTGATCCCGGTCATCGCGCTGTTCTCCGCAGGTCGCGCGGCCGGTATCGCCGCCGCCGTCGTCTTCGCCCTGCCGGCCGTCGTCCGGATCACCGCCCAGGGCGTACGCGGCGTCGACCCGGCCACCCTGGAGGCCGCCCGGTCGCTCGGCGCGACCGGCTGGCAGCAGCTGAAGGACGTGCAACTCCCGCTCGCACGCGGCGCGTTGCTCGTCGCCGTCAACCAGGGCGTGGTGCTCGTCCTGTCCATCGTGGTCATCGCCGGCATGGTCGGCGGCGGCGCGCTGGGCAACGACGTCGTCACCGGCCTCTCCAAGGCCGACCTCGCACTCGGCCTCCCGGCCGGCGCCGCGATCGTCTGCCTCGGCGTCCTCCTCGACCGCCTCACCCAGCCGGCCGCCCGCCGCCGCACCACCCACTGACCCCCTGCCC
>NZ_VJYK02000531.1 GCF_007097205.2 Streptomyces alkaliterrae | reverse complement strand
GTCCGCTGCCGTCCCGTCCCGCCCAAGGCCCTGCCGTAGTTCGCGTGGAGTGCCCCTCGTGCCGTCCTACCCGTCCCGCCGGACCGTACTGACCGCCTCGCTCGCCGGTACCGCCGCGCTGCTCGCCACCGGCTGCTCCGGCGGCGAACCCGCCCGGCCCGCCGCCGCGCCCACCGCCGAGGCCCGGCTTCGGCGCGCCGCCGCCAGGGAGAGCGCGACGCTCCTCGACCGCTACGACGCGACCAGCGCCGCGCACCCCGCGCTCGCCGCCGCCCTCGCGCCTCTGCGCGAGGCCGTAGCCCAGCACATGAGGGCCTTCGGCGGCACACCCGCGCCCGCGCCGGGCACGGACGCGGGGCCCGACGCGGCGGAGTCGTCGGATGCCGACGATTCCCCGGACACGCCGGAGTCCCCGGACAAGCCGAACGCGCCCGTGCGGGTGCCCGAGGACGCGGGGGCGGCGCTGCGCGCGCTCGCCGACGCCGAACGCGCCGCCGCCGACCGGCGCACCGCCGCCCTGCTCGACGCCGCCCCCGAGACGGCCAGGCTGCTCGCGTCGGTCGCGGCGGCCGGAGCATCACACGGCTACCTGCTGACCGAACTGCTGCCGGAGGTGGCCTGAAAGCCATGGTCCGATCCGCCCTCCACACCACCCCGGCCGCCCGTACCGGCCCGGACGACGAGACCCACCCCGCGAGTTCCGCGCTGGCCGCCGCGCTGGCCGCCGAACACGCCGCCGTGTACGGCTACGGCGTCGTCGGCGGTCGGGTCGGCGAGGAGCGCCGCCGCGAGGCCCGCGAGGCCTACGACGCGCACCGCGCCAGACGCGACCAGCTCGTCCGCGCGATCCGGGCGGCGGGCGGCGAGCCGCCGCCCGCGCTGGCCGGCTACGCCCTGCCCTTCGACGTCGTCGACGCGGCCACCGCGCGGCGGCTGGCCGCCGAGATCGAGGACCGGATCGCCGGCGCCTACGCCGACCTCGTCCGGGCCACCGAGGGCCGTCGCAGACGCGAGGCGGCCGCCGCGCTGCGCGAAGCGGCGGTCCGGGCGACGCGCTGGCGCGGCGGCGGCGTAGCCTTCCCTGGGCTCGCCGAGCGCGGCGGGTCGCAGAACCGATAGACCCCGCAGCCGACCAGGGAAGGCACCTCACCGGAATGGTCCACCCCCCGCGCCTCGAACCACCCCAGCGGCTGGTAAGGAATCTGGGCAGCGCCCACCCCTGGCTGCGTGAAGTGGCCTCGGTGGCCGAGGAACTGATCGACCGTTGGCGGCTGCGGCCGGTACGGCTGGCGGCGCCCGGCGGCCGGGACAGCCTGGTGCTGCTCGTCGAGCAGGCCGACGGCGCCCCCGCGGCGCTGAAGCTCTCGTCGCTCGGAAGCCGACGGGTGGCGGCGGAGGCGGCGGCGCTCACCCGCTGGGACGGGCTGGGCGCGGTACGGCTGCTGCGCGCCGACGCGGACGCCGGCGCGCTGCTGCTGGAACGCCTCCAGGGCGAGGTGTCGCTGCGCTCGCTGCCCGAGCAGAAGGCGGTGCTGGAGGCCGCGTCGGTGCTGCGGCGGCTGTGGGTGCAGCCGGGCGACCATCCGTTCCCGACGGTCGCCGAACACACCGGCCACGCCGTCGAGACGCTGTTCGCCGCCGCCCCGGCGGAGCTGGCGTCGCTCGTGGAGGAGGCGCGGGCGAACCGCGAGCGGCTGCTCGCCGACGCCGGTGAAGGCGTGCTGCTGCACGGCGACTTCCGGCAGGGCGCGGTGCTCGCCGCGCCGGGCGACCGGGCGCCCTGGCTCGCAGTCGGGCCGCACCCGCTGGTCGGCGATCCCGCGTACGACCTGGCGCGGCTGGCCCGCGACCGGCTGCACGACCTGGTCGCCTCGCCGGGGGCCGCCGCGCAGGTGCGGCGGCGGTTGCGGCGCCTGGCGGACTCGCTGGAGCTGGACCAGGAGCGGCTGCGGGGGTGGGCGCACTACCGGGCGGTGGAGTCCGGGTTGCGGCATCTGGCGGCGGGCGACCGGGAGGACGGCGAGACGCTGCTGGAGTTCGCCGCCTGGGTGTGACCCCAACCCCACCC
>NZ_VJYK02000530.1 GCF_007097205.2 Streptomyces alkaliterrae | reverse complement strand
GGGCGATGGAGGCGTGGTCGCGAGTGGGCGGGGTGGTGCGGCCGCGGCCGGACCAGGCGTACTCGGCGAGTTCCCACAGCGCCAGCAGCCGGGCGCGGTCGGTGCCCGTTCGCGTGGCCAACGCCTCCACCGCCTGGCGCGGCGGGAGTTGTGCGCCGTTGAGGCAGCGCTCCCAGGAGGACCTGCTGTAGGCGGTCGCGTCGGCCAGCGCCGAGAGGCTGAGGTCCGCCACGTCCTTTGCCCGGCGCATCTCGGTCACCAGGCGGCGCACGTCGGGATGTACGCGCTCGGGCAGTGGCTTCCATTCGGCCATCCGCGTCTTCCCCCACTTCGATGCGGTGTCAGATGTCCCCGCTGCTCCGGGTGGTCGAGTCCGGTAGCTGAGGTTCCGGTATGCGGCTCTCCACGGTGACGGTATCCATGCGCAATGTGTGCAAAACAGGCGTGTAGGGAGTAGGAAGGGCGCATGTGCTCACGTTTGGCGCGGCTGCGCGCCGTGGCGCTTGTGCTGACGGGGGTGGTGACGGCGACGGTCGGGGGATGCGCCCAGACCGGCGACCCGGCCACCGCCTCGTCGTCGCCCACCGCCTCGTCGTCGCCCGCCGCTTCCGACACCCGCTACGTGCGCGGCGACGGCCCGCTCGCCGACGACTGGAAGGACGAGGGCCTGCTCGGCGAGGACCTGCCCGAGCGCAGCGACCTCGCCGCGATGTGGCAGACCATCCTGTGGGCCGACGGCTACCTGGACCGGTCCGCCATCGACTGCCACCACGCCGGTGCCACGCTGCGCGCGACGCGCGCCTGGCAGTCCAACAACAGGCTGCCGGCCGACGGGATCGTCGGGCCGCTCACCTTCGGCGCCGCCGGAGAACGTCTGGTCAGGGGCGCCGACGGCCTGGTGGTCTACCGCGGCGAACGGCACCGGGTGCCGTTCCGGCGGGCGGACGACGGCAGATACCTCGTGGAGGACTCCGGCACCTACCGCCCGCTGCGCCGGGACCGCGCCACCCTGCGGATCTGCCAACGACAGGGCGCCGACCAGCCGACCGGTTGACCGCTGGCGCTCGGAACGCAAGGCGGGGGCTTTCGACGCGTGCGTCAGACCGACGCGGTCGTCGAGGACCGGTACGAAGAGGTTCGCCGTCTCGACGTAGTGCCGAAACGATGGCCAGGAGAACCTGCTCACCTTGAGCACCGTGGTGCAGTGCAGAAACCGATGAACGCCCCGGTGGTAACGATCTCGGGCGCCTCGAGCGTCAGGCCGACCACGCCTACGGCCACCGTGATCAGCCCGGGCCGGCGGACAGGTCAGCTCGACACCGGTCGACAACCGGCCCACCCCTCGACCGCCATCCGCTGTCGCGGGAATCGTAGTTGTCCCGTCGGGCACCTCTGACCTGGGGTTGAAGGGACTGCAGCCCCGCGGTCAGTCCGACCAGCTGCGGTCGTGGGCGGCTACGCAGATCTGCCCGCCGTTGACGAGCGCGCACACCTGAACGCCCGTCGCGTGGCTGTCGACCACAGGAACCATGCGGGTGCGGGCGGCGCCGGACGGCTCGCGGCGTTGGCCGAAGTCGGGGGCGCTGACGGTCAGTCCGTCCGTGCCGCGTGGCGGGTCCACCTCGCCCCACGCGGCGCGGCAGCCCGGGCTGTGGAACAGCTGCACCCGGTGGCCCCGCCGGTCGTGGCGGCCCAGCACTCGGGCGTCGGCGAGGCAGCCCTCCGGTTCCGGGGCCCGGCCCGCGCACTGCTCCCCGCGACAACCCGCCGCACCCGGGCCGACGGCCGGCGGGCTGCTCGCGGACGGAGGCAGCGGCCACGGCCACTCCACGCCGCCGCCTCCGGTGGAGTGCGGTAAGGCCGCGAGCAGGGCGAACGTGCAGGCCGCGACGGCCGCCCTGCCGAGCCGACGGGTGGGGCTCGGGTTCTGGCTTCGGCTTGGACTCGGGCTTTGGCTCCGGTGCTGGCTCTGGTTCTGGTTCTGGCTCTGGTTCGCGGTCGCTTTCGGTGCGGGAGCGGGCATTCCGGCGTCGTCCCCTGCGGGGTCCTCGGCAGTGGTGGCGGTGGTGGCGGTGGTGG
>NZ_VJYK02000053.1 GCF_007097205.2 Streptomyces alkaliterrae | reverse complement strand
CCGTCGCGGTGTCTGGCCCCCGCCCTGGCCGCCCCCCTCGTCACCCAACTGGGCGGCTACCCAACCCTCTACGCCACCTCGGCCGCCATCGCCCTCACCGGCGCCCTCCTGGTAAACCGCATCCGTGCAGTCCCCTGACCCCGGCCGAGCGGGCGGCTTGTCACTGCTGCGGGACCTGTTTGCGGGTGGTGACGGCGATGCGATTCCAGGCGTTGATGGTGAGGATGGCGGCGATGAGGTGGGCCAGTTCGGTCTCGTCGAAGTGTTCGGCGGCGCGGGCGTAGACGTCGTCGGGGACAAAGCCGTCGGTGAGGACGGTGACGGCCTCGGTGAGGGCGAGGGCGGCGCGTTCCCTCTCGGTGAAGAGCCGGCCGGTCTCCGGCCAGGCGGGGAGCAGGTTGACGCGCTGTTCGCTCTCGCCCTGGGCGCGGGCGTCCCTGGTGTGCATGTCGAGGCAGTACGCGCAGTGGTTGAGCTGGGAGGCGCGGATCTTGACGAGTTCGGCGACGACGGGGTCGAGGTGCTTGTTGGCGGCGGCGTCGAGAGTGATCATCGCCTGGTGGGCGGCGGGGGCGAGCTTGTCGAAGTCCAGGCGGGCGGTGTGCTGTTGAGTGGTTGTCGCTGTGGTCATGGCTTCGAGCTTAGGGGTGGGATGGTCTGCGGGTATGGTCCATTTCCGTGACGGGAACGTGGGCCATTCCGGCGGACGGGTGCGCGCCGGTGGGTAGTGATCTGCACCTGGAGTTGGATCGGCCGGGTGGGGTGCGGCGGTCGTTGACGGACTCGTTGCGGGAGGCCGTGCGCGGTGGGCGGTTGGCGCCGGGGACGCGGCTGCCGTCCTCCCGCTCGCTTGCCGTCGACCTCGGGGTGGCCCGCAACACGGTGGCGGAGGCGTACGCCGATCTGGTGGCGGAGGGGTGGCTGGTCGCGCGGCAGGGGTCGGGGACGCGGGTAGCCGAGCGGGCGGCGCCGGCTCCGGCGCCGAGGCCCGTCGCGGCCGTGCGGGGCAATCCGCTGCGGCGGCCGGTGACGCCCGGGCACGATCTGCTGTCCGGGCGGCCGGACGTGTCCGCGTTTCCGCGTCGGGCGTGGTTGGCGTCGACCCGGCGGGCGCTGGCGTCGGCGCCCGCCGCCGCGTTCGGATTGGGGGACGCGTTGGGGCGGCCGGAGCTGCGCGGTGCGCTGGCGGGTTATCTGGCGCGGGCCAGAGGGGTGCGTGCGGCGCCGGAGCAGGTGGTGGTGTGCGCCGGCTTCGGGGAGGTCATGGACCTGCTCGGAAGGCTGCTGGCGGGCAGCGGGACGCTGGCCGTCGAGGGGTATGGGCTGTGGCTGCACCGGGACGCGCTCGGCGCGGCGGGGTGCGACGTGCGTCCGCTGACGGTGGACGGCGGCGGGGCGTGTGTCGAGGAGCTGGGCGGCCGGGAGGACGTCGGGGCGGTGCTGCTGACACCGGCGCACCAGTACCCGCTGGGGGTGGCGCTGCGCGCCGACCGTCGTGCCGCCGTGCTGGACTGGGCCCGCACCACCGGCGGGCTGGTGCTGGAGGACGACTACGACGGCGAGTTCCGCTACGACCGGCAGCGCGTCGGCTCGCTCCAGGGGCTCGACCCGGACCGGGTGGTGTATCTGGGCACGGCGAGCAAGAGCCTCGCGCCAGGGCTGCGGCTGGCGTGGATGGTGGTGCCGGAGCGACTTGTGGGGTTGGTGCGGGACCTGCGGGTGACCAGCCGGTCCTCGACGTTGGACCAGCTGGTGCTGGCCGACTTCCTGGACACCGGCGGCTACGACCGGCATGTACGGGCGATGCGGCTGCGCTACCGGCGCCGCCGGGACCGGCTCACCTCGATGTTGGCGGAGCACGCACCGCATCTGGAGGTCCGGGGGATCAACGCCGGACTGCACGCGGTGCTGGCACTGCCGGACGGCACCGAGCGGTCCGTGGTGCGGGCGGCCGCGCGGGGCGGGCTGGCGCTGGAGGGGCTGGAACGCTTCCGGCACCCCGGGCATCCGGCCGGTGTCGGCGGGGTGCCCGCGGATGCCGTGGTGGTCGGCTACGCGGCCCCGCCGGACCACGGATACGCGGCGGCGCTGGCCGCCCTGCTCGACGCGCTGCCGGGGGTCCCGGAAGGCCGCAAGTGACCGGAGGACTGCCGTCCGCGACCAAAGCGGGGCGTTCCCGACCGTCCTGTTAGAGTGCCCGGTTGGAACCCGCCCCCCGACGGGTTTGTCGCACCCCTCCCACACCTGGTGAAGCAGATGTTTGGCATAGGCAACAGCCCCCGGTCCCGTTCCCGCAGAGCCGTCGTCGCCGGTACCGGTGCGTTCCTGCTCGCCGTGCTCGCCGGCTGCGGTTCGCAGTCCGGTGGCGAGGGCTCGGGAGGCGAGGTGACGCTGGTGGCGCCGACCTGGGTGGGCGGTCAGGCGAACGTGGCGGTCGCGGCCTATCTGCTGGAGAAGGAGCTGGGCTACCAGGTCAAGATCGAGGAGATGGACGAGGCCGAGGGCTGGAAGGCCGTCGGGGAGGGGCGCGCCGACGCCATCCTGGAGGACTGGGACCTGCCGGACCAGTACCAGGAGTGGGTCATGAAGAAGAAGACGGTCGTGCCGGCCGGCAGGCTCGGTGTGACCGGTCGCATCGGCTGGTTCGTGCCCCGCTACCTCGCGGACCGCAACCGGGACGTGCTGAGCTGGGAGAAGCTGAACAACCACGTCGAGCTGTTCGGCGGCGGTGGGGACGGCAAGGGTGTGCTGCTCCAGGGCGACCCCTCGTACAAGTCGAACGACGAGGCGATCATCAAGAACCTCGGTCTCGACTACGAGTTGAAGTACCTCGGCACCGAGGGCAAGCAGCTGAGCCACATCCGCAAGGCCGCCAAGGACCGCAAGCCCTTCCTCACCTACTGGTGGACGCCGCACTGGGTGGAGGAGGAGGTGGAGCTGGCGGAGGTCAAGCTCCCCGCCTACTACGCCGGTTGTGACGAGGAGCCGGACAAGACGCGGTGCGGCTACCCGGAGACCGACCTCCGCAAGTACCTCAACAAGGAGTTCAGCGAGGACGGCGGCAAGGCGGCCAAGTTCCTGAAGAACTTCGAGTGGGGCGCGGAGGACCAGAACGAGGTGGCCCGCCTGATCGCCGGCGAGGGCATGGACCCCAAGGAGGCCGCCGCCAAGTGGGTCGGTGAGAACGAGGGGTTGTGGCACCGCTGGCTCTGGGACCTCGACAACTGAGGCTTCCACGAGGGTGGGTGAGCGGCGCGGCGGTCTGGGACGACCGTCGCGCCGCCCGCGTTTCACGTCATGGCCGCCTGGGGGACGGGTGATCGCGCGGTGCGAGTCATGACATGCCGGTCGTGCCCGTACGCCCAGCTCAGGGAGGGGCCCTCAGACCCTTGGATGTGCTGTGCCCGAGTGACTACCATGCGCGAGTTGATCACGCCTATGGACTGAGAGGTACTCAGGATGGAGCCCGGGCCGATAGTTCCGCCCATCTTCACACCCCTCCCACCCGCGATCCACCCGCGACACGCGCAGATCGACGCGCAGACCGCGGTGTGGGCGGAGACCTTCGGTATCGGCTCGCCCCGGCTGCGGAAACGTCTTGTCACCCAGGACATCGGCACCTTCGCGGCCCGCATCCTGCCCGAGGGGCGTGAGGAGGTCGCCCGACTGCTCGCGGACTTCGTCCTGTGGCTCTTCGGGGTGGACGACGGCTACTGCGAGGAGGGCGAACTGGGGCACGACCCGGGCGAGTTGGCCGGGGCGCTGCACCGGCTGCTGCGCGTCGGGCAGAACCCGCAGGCGCCCATGCTGCTCGACGACGCGCTCGCCGACGGCCTGCGCGACCTGCGGCTGCGGGTCGACAGGTACGGCACCCCGGCCCAGACCGCCCGCTGGCTGGAGGCGCTGCGCGAGTACTTCTTCTCGGTCGTGTGGGAGGCGGCGCACCGGCGTACCGGGACCGTGCCGGACCTGAACGACTACACGCTGATGCGGCTCTACGACGGCGCCACCACCGTCGTCCTCCCGATGCTGGAACTGGGCCACGGCTACGAGCTGCGGCCCGAGGAGCGCGACGACACCGCCGTGCGGGCCGTCGCCGAGGCGGCGTCGTTTGTCATCACCTGGGACAACGACCTGTTCTCCCACCACAAGGAGAGCCGTGCCGACGGCTACTACCTGAACGTCGTCCGGGTGCTGCGGCACCACGAGGGCCTGACCGCCGACGAGGCGGTCGCCAGGGCCGTAGGCCAGAGGGACCGGGCCATGGTGCTGTTCATGCGGCTGCGGGAGCGGCTGCTGGAGAACGCGAGTCCGGAGCTGTCCCAGTACCTGGAGAGCCTGGGCCACTACATACGCGGCGCCCAGGACTGGGGCATCACCTCGCTGCGCTACACCACACCCGACGACCCGGCCCCGCTGCCGACAGTCTTCCGCGACACCCCGACCGAGGACAGCGACCAGCCGCTGGACATCCCCGCCGTCTCCTGGTGGTGGGACCTGCCGCGGAAGCAGGCGGGAACACGCGCGGGCGGCGGTGCCGGCCTGGCCACGGCCTGAGCGGGGCGGTGTGCGGAGCCGGCGCGTGAGCCCGGGCCGCACACCGCCGCGTCCTCAGGACTCCAGGACGGAGCGGAGCTGGTCGAGGCCCCAGTCCAGGTCCGCCTCGTCGATCACCAGCGGGGGAGCGATCCGGATCGTCGAGCCGTGGGTGTCCTTCACCAGGACGCCCCGGTCCATCAGCCGCTCGGAGACCTCCCGGCCGGTGCCGAAGTCGGGGGAGACGTCGACCCCCGCCCACAGGCCGCGGCCGCGTACCGCCTCGATCCGGCCGGTGTCGACGAGCTTCGCCAGCTCGGCGTGCAGGTGGTCGCCGAGCTCGGCGGCGCGCCGCTGGAACTCGCCCGAGCGCAGCATGCTGACGACCTCCAGGGCGACCGCGCAGGCCAGCGGGTTGCCGCCGAACGTCGAGCCGTGCTCGCCCGGCCGGAAGACGTCCATGACCTCCCGCGACGACACCACCGCCGAGACCGGCACCACGCCGCCGCCGAGCGCCTTGCCCAGCACGTAGACGTCCGGCACGACGCCCTCGTGCTCGCAGGCGAAGGTGGCGCCGGTGCGGCCGAGGCCGGACTGGATCTCGTCGGCCATGAACAGCACGTTCCGCGCCCGGGTCAGCTCCCGTACGCCCGGCAGGTAGCCGGGCGGCGGCACGAGCACGCCGGCCTCGCCCTGGATCGGCTCCAGCAGCACGGCGACGACGTCGTCGCCGTGCCGGTCCATCGCCGCCTCCATCGCGGCCAGGTCGCCGTAGGGCACGATCTCGAAGCCGGGGGTGTAGGGGCCGTAGTCGGCGCGGGCCTCCGGGTCGGTGGAGAAGCTGATGATCGTCGTGGTGCGGCCGTGGAAGTTGTCCGCCGCGACGATGATCTTCGCCTGGCCGTCCGGCACGCCCTTGACGCGGTAGCCCCACTTCCGGGCGGTCTTCACCGCCGTCTCGACGGCCTCGGCTCCGGTGTTCATCGGCAGCACGGCCTCCATGCCGCACAGCTCGGCCAGCTCGGTGCAGAACGCGGCGAACCGGTCGTGGTGGAAGGCCCGCGAGGTCAGCGTCAGCCGGTCGAGCTGGGCCTTGGCCGCGGTGATCAGCCGCGGGTGGCCGTGGCCGAAGTTCAGCGCCGAGTAGCCGGCGAGCAGGTCGAGGTAGCGTCGGCCCTCGACGTCGGTCATCCACGCGCCCTCCGCGGAGGCGACCACCACAGGCAGCGGGTGGTAGTTGTGCGCGGTGTGCCGGTCGGCGGCCTCGATCAGCCGCTGAGCGGTGCCCTCGGGAGCGGTGGCTCCCTTCTGCTCCGTGGCCGTCGGCTCCTCGGCGGTGGCCGGGGCGGGGGCGTTCACGGACGCGGTGCCGTCTGAAATACGGGGGGACATCGTTGTCGTGCTCCGTTCGTCTCGGCAGGCGGCGGCTGTGCTGCCGCACACACACCTCACGTTCTACCGTGCCACCCCCGCCCCGCGGCACCCCCGACGTGTGCGCGGCACCCCGACGTGCGCGCGGCACGGGCCGGAGCGGAGCTGATGCGAGAATGTCCCGCATGGCTATCGATCGTCCTCGCGTGCTGTCCGGTATCCAACCCACGGCGGGCTCGTTCCACCTGGGCAACTACCTGGGCGCGGTCCGCCAGTGGGTGTCGTTGCAGGAGACCCACGACGCGTTCTACATGGTCGTCGACCTGCACGCGATCACGGTGCCGCAGGACCCGGAGGAGCTGCGCCGCTCCAGCCGGCTCGCGGTGGCCCAGCTGCTGGCCGCCGGCCTCGACCCGGAGCGCTGCACGCTGTTCGTCCAGAGCCACGTGCCCGAGCACGCGCAGCTCGCCTGGGTGATGAACTGCTTCACCGGCTTCGGCGAGGCGTCCCGGATGACCCAGTTCAAGGACAAGTCCGCGAAGCAGGGCACCGAGGGCACCACAGTCGGTCTGTTCGCCTACCCGATCCTCCAGGTCGCCGACATCCTGCTCTACCACGCCGACCAGGTCCCCGTCGGTGAGGACCAGCGGCAGCACATCGAGCTGACCCGGGACGTCGCCGCCCGGTTCAACGGCCGTTTCGGTGAGACGTTCACCGTGCCCGCGCCGTACATCCTGAAGGAGACGGCGAAGATCTACGACCTTCAGGATCCGGCGGTGAAGATGAGCAAGTCCGCGTCCTCCCCCAAGGGCATCATCTGGCTGCTCGACGAGCCGAAGAAGACCGCGAAGAAGATCCGCAGCGCGGTCACCGACACCGGCACGGAGGTCCGCTACGACCCGGAGGGCAAGCCGGGCGTCAGCAACCTGCTCGGCATCTACTCCACTCTTACCGGTAGGAGTGTCGCCGAGCTGGAGCAGGCGTACGCCGGCAAGGGCTATGGTGCGCTCAAGACCGAGCTGGCCGACGTGGTGGTCGACTGGGTGACGCCCTTCCGTACCCGCACCGAGGAGTACATGGGCGACCCCGAGACGTTGGACGCCATCCTGGCCAAGGGTGCGGAGAAGGCACGCGCGGTCGCCGCGGAAACCCTCGCCGACGTCTACGACAAGGTGGGGTTCCTGCCGGCCAAGCACTGAGGTCCGGGCGGGCCCGGGACGGGACCGGCGGGGTCGTGTGAATCACAGCCCCGCCACCGCTCCGCCGGCGCCGGGATCACGGACACTTGCGGCAGGGCCGGAACGGGACGAGGAAGGAGACACCGTGGAGACCGTGACGCTCGGCGTGTCGATCGCCGTCCCGGAGCCGTACGGCAGCCTGCTCCAGGAGCGGCGCGTGGGCTTCGGCGACACCGCGGCACACGGCATCCCCACCCATGTCACGCTGCTGCCGCCGACCGAGGTGGCCACCGGTTCCCGGGAGCGCATCGAGGCGCACCTGGCGGCCGTCGCCGCGTCCAGCCGGTCCTTCCCGATGCGGCTCTCGGGGACCGACACCTTCCGACCGCTGTCCCCGGTGGTCTTCGTGCAGGTCGTCGAGGGCGGCGCGGCCTGCGGCTGGCTCCAGGAGCAGGTGCGCGTCAGCGACGGCCCGCTGAACCGGGAGCTGAGTTTCCCCTACCACCCGCACGTCACGATCGCCCACGGCATCGCCGACGAACTGCTCGACAAGGCGTACACCGAGCTGGCCGAGTTCGAGGCCGCCTGGACGGCCACCGGCTTCGCCCTCTACGAGCAGGGCGGCGACGGCGTCTGGCGGCTCCAGCGGGAGTACCCGTTCAGCGACGCCCCGGAGGCCGGGCCCGCGGGCGGCGACCAGGCGCCGCGTACCGGGGACGCGCCGGCCGTCGGCCCGGCCGGCCGGGCCGACGCCGCCCGGCCGTCGACGGTGGAGCGCGCCGACCGGTCCAGCGCGGCCGACCGCCCGAAGCGCCGACCGAGCCCGCCGGCCCCGCGCGCGGAGTCCGTTCCGACCGCGCCGCGCGGCGCGGTACCGGCCCAGGGCGGCGGGCTACCGTCCCAGGGCGGCGCCGTTCCTGTTCAGGGCGCTGTTCCGGCCCAGGGCGCCGTTCCGGTTCAGGGAGCCGCCGCGCCCGCCCGGCCTGTCGTGACGCCGTAGTCCGCCCGCCACCGGGTACAAACGCACGCATGGAGTGGTTGACCCGGCTTCCCGTCATCGGCCCGCTGGTCGTCCGGCTGATGCGCACGCACCTGTGGCGCGCCTACGAACGCCTGGACCAGACGCACTGGACCAGGCTGGCCGCCGCGATCACGTTCATCAGCTTCCTCGCGCTCTTCCCCATGCTGGCGCTCGGCGCCGCCATCGGCGCGGCCACGCTCAACGAGGAGCGGATGGCGCGGCTGGAGGAGTTCCTGGCCGACCAGGTGCCCGGCATCTCGGACGAGGTGGACATCCAGGGCCTGGTGGACAACGCGGGCGCGATCGGGGCCGTCGCCGCGCTCCTGCTGCTGCTCACCGGGCTCGGCTGGATCAGGTCGATGCGCGAGTGCCTGCGGGAGGTGTGGCGGCTGCCCGAGGAGGACGCCAACTTCCTGCTCGGCAAGGTCAAGGACCTCGGCATACTGGTCGGCCTCGGGCTGGTCGGTCTGCTGTCGATCGCCGGCTCCAGCTTCGCTGTGGGCGCGGTCGACTGGGCGGTCGAGCGGCTGGGCGTGGACGAGTCGGGCCTGGTGGCCTGGCTGCTGCGGATCGCGCCGGTGCTGGGTGCGGTGCTCGTGAGCGCCCTGCTGCTGGTCTACCTGCTCACCCGGGTGCCGGGTGTCCGGCCGCCGCGCCGCTCGGTCGTGGAGGCCGCGGTGATGGGCGCGGTCGGCTTCGAGGTGCTGAAGCTGCTGCTGGGCGGCTATCTGCGCGGCGTCGCCGCCAAGAGCATGTACGGGGCGTTCGGCATCCCGATCGCGCTGCTGATCTGGATCAGCCTGATGGCCCGACTGCTGTTGTTCTGCACGGCGTGGACGGCGACGGCCGAGGAGGTCGCCGGGTCGGACTCGTCGGAGGAGCCGGATGAACCGGGGGACAGCCCGCCCTTGGAGGGACGGGCCGTCTCCACGGTCAGCGGGTCCCCGCTCGGCGACGCCACGGGCGGCGGAGGCGGCGACGCGCCGCCGGGGCCCGGGTCGGTGCCGGATTCGCCGGCCGGTCCCGCTCCCGGCTCGCGGGGGCCGTCGGGTCGGTCGGGGCCGTCGGGGCCGTCGGGGAGCGGCGGCTGAGGGCCGCCGGCTGCGGCCAGCGGCGGTGGACGACGTAGCCGAGCACGGCAAGCAGAGCCAGGCTGGCGCCGGTCAGCGCGAGCGGCGTGCCGACGCTGTTGGTGCCGGTGTGCCGCCCGACGGCGATCTGCTCACCGCCGAGTGTCGTGCCGGGGGAGCCGCCGGCCTTGCCCTCCTCGCCGCCTTCGAGTCGTTCCCGCTCGGCGACCGGCGGCACGAGCTCGCCGACGGGGCGCACCTTCTCGGCGGCGGCGAAGCCCCAGTCGAAGAGCTTGGCGGTCTGCTTGTAGACGTCGTTGCGGTGGCTGTCGTCGCGGTCCCGGTCCGGGTGCATCACCGTGACCAGGAGCTTGCGGTCGCCGCGCTGGGCGATGCCGGTGAAGGTGTAACCGGCGTTGCTCGTGAAGCCGTTCTTGATGCCGGCCAGGCCCTTGTACGGGGCCAGGCGGTCTCCCGCGTAGTCGCCGCGCATCAGCCGGTTGGTGGTCTCGATGGCGAAGTGCTCCCGCTTCCCCTTCTTGTCGAAGCCGCCGGGGAACTTGGCGCGGACCGTCGCGGCGTAGGCCCGGAAGTCCGGGTTCTGCATGCCGGCGCGGGCGATCAGCGTCAGGTCGTAGGCGGAGGACGTCTGCCCGTCGGCGTCGTAGCCGTCGGGGCTGACGACATGGGTGTCCTCGGCGCCCAGTTCGCGGGCGCGGTCGTTCATCTCCCGGGCCGTCTTGGCCATGCCGCCGTTGATGGCGGCCAGGACGTGCACCGCGTCGTTGCCGGAGCGGAGGAAGACGCCGTTCCACAGGTCGTGGACGGTGTAGCTGTGGTCCTCCTTGATGCCCACCGCGCTGCTGCCCGCGCCCATGCCGGCGAGGTCCTCAGGCTGCACGGTGTACTCGAAGCCCTTCTCGTACTTGGGCAGCAGGGTTTCGGCGAAGAGCATCTTGAGTGTGGAGGCGGGGGCGAGCTTCCAGTGGGCGTTGTGTGCCGCAAGGATCTCGCCGGTCTCCGCGTCGGCCACCACCCAGGAGCGGGCGGTGACCTTCTTGGGCAGCTTGGGCGCGCCGGGCTGGAGGCTGACCTGGGTACCCGGCTGGCCGAGCCGTTCACCGCCCACTATCGACATCTGTCGGGGCGGGACGGCCTCGTCCGCGTGAGCGGGCAGGGCACCGACAAGCAGCGCCGGCACGGCCAGCGCGGTGACGACCGTCGAGGAGAAGGCGGATCTCATGACGGTATGACGAATCTGGGGCACGGTGAGAAGTTACAGCGTGGAGGGTCGGACGGGGATCCGGCGGAGCCCCGAGAGTGAAGCGCGGGGCGCCAACCGGGTAACGCCCTCGGCTTAATGGACGTATCGTCAGCCGATCGGGTTCCGTTCCGTCGGCGTGTTTGTCGGAAGTCGTCCGAAACCCGACGGTGGTTTGTCCGGATTGCGTGCAGTGCGGGTTCGGTCAGAGCCGTTCCAGCTCCCACAGCCGCCAGATGCCGCTGTTGTCCGACAGGTACTGCGTCCCGGCGATGTCCGGGATGCTCAGCACGTAGTCCTTCTTCTGCCACAGCGGGATGACCGGTACGTCGCGTGCGACCAGGTCGTGGATGCGGCGGAACTCCGTCATCACCCGTCCCCGGTCCTGGCTGCGCTGCGTCTGCCTGATCAGCCGGTCGACCGCGGCGCTGCCGTAGTCGTTGTGCAGGGCGTTGCCGGTGCCCACCAGGGCGCCGGTGTAGGTGTCGGGGTCGGGGAAGTCCGGCACCCAGCCGACGCTGTACGCGTCGTAGGCGCCCTCGGAGAACCCCTTCAGGAACTCCGTCCACTCGAAGCCCTCGGTCTTCACCCGGAAGAGTCCGGTCGCCTCCAACTGCTGCTTGATCGCCTCCGCCTCCAGCGTGGCGGTGCTGCCGCCGAGGTCGTAGGCGAGCCGGAAGGAGACGGGTGTCCGCACCTCGGCCTCGTCGAGCAGCCGCTCGGCCTGTTGCCTGCCCGGCTGCTGGTAGCGGTCGAAGAACGGTGTGCCGTGCCCGGTCATGCCCTGCGGGATGAGGGAGTACAGCGGCTCGACCGTCTTGTGGTGCACCTGGCGGCTGATCTGCTGGCGGTCGATGACGGCGGCGATCGCCCGGCGTATCGGGGCGTCGGCCACGGCGGAGGACTCGCGGGTGTTGAAGACGACCATCCGGATGTCCGTCCCGGCCTGCTCGGTCAGCTCCAGGTCCTGGTCGGACGGGTTGAGCCGGGCCAGCACCTCCGGTGGCATCTGCCCGTCGTTGACCTCGATCTCCCCGCGGTCCCACGCCTGCGCGAGCGCGGCGCCGTTGGGGTAGTAGCGGACCGTCACCGGATGCGCGGGGCGGCGCTGCGCGCCCCGGTAGTCGGGGTTGGGGGTGAGCCGGGCCAGCCGCTCGGAGCGGTACTCGGCCAGCAGGAAGGGTCCGGAGCCGACGACCCGGCCGTCGTCCGTGCGCAGGCCGTCGGCCGGGTAGGCGGTGCCGTCCACGATGGCTCCGGCGCTGCCGGCGAGCTTGAGCGGGAAGGTGGCGTCCGCCGACTTCAGCAGGAAGCTGACGACCCGTCCCTCGGTGCTGATCGACTTCAGGGTGTCGAAGAGCTTCGCCGGGCCTTGCGGGTCCTTGATCCGAACCGTTCGCTCGATCGAGTGGCGCACGTCGTCGGCGGTCATCTCGCGGCCGCTGCTGAAGCGCAGGCCCTCCCGCAGCGTGCAGCGGTAGGTGGTCAGGGCGGCGCTGGCGAACTCGCAGCTCTCGGCGGCGTCCGGGACCGGGTCGGGCGAGCCGGGCTCGAAGGTGAGCAGCCCCTGGTAGACGTTGGCGAACAGCGCCCAGGAACCGGCGTTGTACGCACCGGCCGGATCGAGGGCCGTCGGGCGACTGGTCGAGCCGACGACGATTGGCGCGTTGTCGCCGCTCCCGCCGCCGAGCAGCCGCCAGCCGCCGAAGCCCGCGGCGACCAGTACAAGGCACAGCGCCACGATCCACGGGACCCGCCCGCGCACCTTCCCCCGCACGTCCCCGCTCCTTGGTCTGTCCGATGTCACGTGGTCGAAGTGAACGCCGGTTAGCAAAGCACAGGGTGGCGCCGCTGGGCAGGGGTCCGGCGCCGGTTAATCACCTTGTGACTAAAGGGAGTTGTGTGGCGTGAAGCTGTGAAAGTGGTCGATGGAACCGGCTGTGGGTCGATATGCCCAGCTCAGCGGCGGCTACCGCGTGGTAGCGGGAGGAGCGGTAGTCGGACGGTGATGTTCGGTGACCGGACGGGCAGGGGGTGGTGTTCGGCCACCGACTCCCGTGGGGTGGTGGCCGAACACCGCCTGCTCAACCGTCGGCCAGCGGCAGCAGCTCGGGCAGTCGGCCGTCGTGCGCCAACGCCGTCTCCCGCCGCTCGTCCGGCACCGGGCCGTACGTCGTCGTGCGCGCCCGCGCCGGCCGACCGGCCGCCGTCGCGATCGCCTCCAACTCCCGGATGCTGCGGTGCGAACCGTAGGAGGACCCGGCCATCCGGGAGATGGTCTCCTCCATCAGCGTGCCGCCGAGATCGTTGGCGCCCGAACGCAGCATCTCCGCCGCGCCCTCCGCGCCGAGCTTCACCCAGCTCGTCTGGATGTTGGTGATGTGCGGGTGCAGCAGCAGCCTGGCCATGGCGGTGACCGCCCGGTTGTCGCGGTGCGTCGGCCCCGGGCGGGCGATGCCGGCCAGGTAGACCGGCGCGTTGGTGTGCACGAACGGCAGCGTCACGAACTCCGTGAAGCCGCCCGTCTCCTGCTGCACCCGGGCCAGCGTGCGCAGGTGCCCGAGCCAGTGCCGGGGCTGGTCGACGTGGCCGTACATCATCGTGGAGCTGGACCGCAGGCCCAGCCGGTGCGCGGCCGTCACCACCTCGATCCAGGTCGCCGTCGGCAGCTTCCCCTTCGTGAGCACCCAGCGCACCTCGTCGTCGAGGATCTCGGCGGCGGTGCCCGGGATCGAGTCCAGACCGGCCTCCTTCGCGGCGGCCAGCCACTCCGGGATCGACAGACCCGTCCGGGAAGCCCCGTTGACCACCTCCATCGGGGAGAACGCGTGGACGTGCATCCCCGGTACCCGCTCCTTGACCGCCCGCGCGATGTCGAAGTAGGCGGTCCCCGGCAGGTCGGGATGGATGCCGCCCTGCATGCACACCTCCACCGCGCCGACCTGCCAGGCCTGTTCGGCCCGGTCGGCGACCTGGGAGAGCGAGAGCGTGTACGCGTCGGCGTCCGTGCGGCGCTGCGCGAAGGCGCAGAAGCGGCAGCCCGTGTAGCAGACGTTGGTGAAGTTGATGTTCCTGGTGACGATGTAGGTCACCTCGTCGCCGACCACGTCGCGGCGCAGCTCGTCGGCGATGCGGCACAGCGCGTCCAGCGCCGGTCCGTCCGCGTGCAGCAGCGACAGCGCCTGGTCGTCGGTGAGCCGTTCCGGGTCGTCGGCGGCCTGCGACAGCGCCTCCCGTACGTCGCCGTCCAGCCGGTCCGGGGCCATGCCGGGGGCCGCCCGCTCGCGCAGCGCCGACCAGTCGCCGTAGACGGAGTCGAAGTCGCCGCGCCGGTCGTCCGTGCGGCCCTCGGTGTCGACGGCGCGGTGCAGATCGGTACGGCCCCGGCCGGTGAACACCTCGTCCGGTTCCTGCCATGGCAGCCCGGCCGGCCGCGCGTCCTCCCGCGCCAGCCCGCTCGCCGGATCGGCGAGCGCCCGCACGTGCGGCAGCAGCCGGGGATCGAGCCACGCCTCGCCGCGCGCCAGGAACTCCGGATAGATAGTGAGGCGTTCCCGCAGCTCGAAGCCGGAGTCGGCGGTCCGCGCGGCGAGTTCGTCGACGGCCGGCCACGGCCGCTCCGGATTGACGTGGTCCGGGGTGAGCGGGGAGACCCCGCCCCAGTCGTCGATACCGGCGTCGATCAGCAGCGCGTACTCCTCGTCCACCAGGTTCGGCGGCGCCTGCACCCGGGCCGAGGGGCCGAGCACGATCCGCGCCACCGCGACGGCTGCCGCCAGCTCCGCCGCCTCGGCGTCCGGCATCCGCCGCATCGCCGTGTCCGGCTTGGCCCGGAAGTTCTGGACGATCACCTCCTGCACGCCCTGGTACAGGCGCTGCACGCGGCGGATCGCCAGCAGCGACTCCGCGCGCTCCTCGTAGCTCTCCCCGATGCCGATCAACACCCCCGTGGTGAAGGGCACGTTGGAGCGGCCGGCGTCCTCCAGGGCCCGCAGCCGCACGGCCGGTTCCTTGTCCGGTGAACCGTGGTGCGGTCCGCCCGGCTCGGACCACAGCCGGGTCGCGGTCGTCTCCAGCATCATTCCCATCGAGGGCGCCACCGGGCGCAGCCGCTGGAGCTCCGCCCAGCTGAGCACCCCGGGGTTGAGGTGCGGCAGCAGGCCCGTCTCCTCCAGCACCCGGATCGCCATCGCCCGTACGTAGGCCAGGGTGCTGTCGTAGCCGTGCGCGTCCAGCCACTCCCGGGCCTCGGGCCAGCGGTCCTCCGGCCGGTCGCCGAGGGTGAACAGCGCTTCCTTGCAGCCGAGTTCGGCCCCCCGGCGGGCGATGTCCAGCACCTCGTCCGGGGAGAGGTACATGCCGTGCCCGGCGCGCCGCAGCTTTCCCGGCACGGTGACGAAGGTGCAGTAGTGGCAGCGGTCCCGACAGAGCCGGGTGAGCGGGACGAACACCTTGCGGGAGTAGGTGAGCACGCCGGGTCGGCCCACCTCCCGCAGTCCCGCGTCCCGCAGTCGGGCCGCCACGGCCGACAGTCGGGTCAGATCGTCCCCCCGGGCCTGGAGCAGCACCGCCGCCTCGGCCGTGTCCAACGTGACGCCGTCGGCGGCCCGGCGCAGCGCGCGACGCATCGCGTTGGCCGTGGGTACCTGCGCGTGTGAGGTCATCCGTCGAGCGTACGCGGCGGACATGACAGCGCCGGCCGGACCGGGTCGGTCCGACCGGCGCTCACCGCCTCACGGGTCGTCGGGCGCGGGAGTGTCAGCCCACCCGGGCCAGCCGCGCGCCGGAGCCCGGCTCGACCAACTCGCCGTCCAGCGCCACCGGGACCTTCACCTGGCCCTGCCCGGCGCCCACGGTGAGCGTGCCCACCTCCGTGCCCTTCGGCGCCTCGCCCGGCACGCCGTCGCTGCCCTCGGACAGCGCGATCCGCACCTTCAGCCCCGACCAGCCGACGGCCTTCACGTCCTTGGTCACCACCACGTCCGTCCGGCCGCCGAGCCCGTCGTCGACGACACCGACGACCGTGCCCTTCTTGATCACCGTCTCCGACTCCAACGCCTCCTGCGCGGAGAGGATCAGCTCCTTCGCGGCCGCCAGCACCGAGTCGATGATCGGCGGCTGGTGCTGGGACAGCACGGCGCCGATGATCAGCTGCTTGGTGCCGCCGATCTCCTTCTCGGCGGCGAAGAGCAGGTTGCCGCCGGCGGCCGTGGTCGTGCCGGTCTTGATGCCGATCGTCCCGAACAGCGGGACCAGGCGGTTCCAGTTGTCCTGCTTCTTGCCGTTGCGGTCCACGTAGGACGGCAGGCGGACGGACTCCCGGAACGCCGGCAGCTTCATCGCGGCGCGACCGAGCTTCACCTGGTCCTCCGCGGTGCTCACGGTCTCCTTGAGCAGCCCGCTCGGATCGGTGTAGGTCGTGTTCCTCATACCCAGCTCGTCGGCGGTGGCGTTCATCTTCTCGACGAACTTCTCCTCCGAGCCGGAGTCCCAACGGGCCACGAGGCGGGCCACGTTGTTGGCCGACGCGATCATGATCGCGTTCAGCGCCTCCCGCTGGGTGAGGGTCTCGCCCTCCTTCACGTCGACGGTCGACTCGCCCTGGGCGCTCAGCCCCGCGTCGTCCTCGGCCTTCCTGTCGACGGGGATCTTCTTGCCGTCCTCACCCTCCTTCATCGGGTGGTCGCGCAGGAGGAGGTAGGCCGTCATCGTCTTCGCCACACTGGCGATCGGCACGGGCTTCTGCTCGCCGGACGTGCCGAACGAGCCCAGGCCCTCCACCCCGAGCGCCGCCTGCCCCGAATCCGGCCAGGCGATGGTCGGCTTGCCGCCGTCGAAGACGTGAGTCGGGGAGGCCGTCAGCTCCAGCGCGGGCGCCGGCAGCGGACGCAGCAACTGCACCGAGACGAAGACCAGCACCAGCAGCAGGACCAGCGGCGTCCAGATCTTCACCCGGCGAACCACCGTACGAAGCGGGGTCTCCGGCGGCGCGGGCTTGTTCGTCAGCTGCGCGAGCAGGTCGATCGCCCGCTGGCCGGGCACCGGCGGCAGCGGCTGCTGCCGGGTGGCGTCGGCCTCCGGTACGGGCGGCCCCGGAGGGGGCGGCGTGGGGCGCGCGGTGGGCGCCGGCGGTGGGTCGTCCGAGGAGCGGAGCGGGACGAACTCGCTGCGGAGCGCCTGCGTCCGCACGGCCTCCGGCTCGTCGCCGGCGGGCTTGGCGGGGCCTGCCGCGGACTTGTCGCTGTCGGTGCCGGGCTTCGAGTTGTCGGCGTCGGGCTTGGCGTCGTCGGCCTTCGACTCGTCCGGCTTCGCCGGGGGCTTGTCGGCGCGGGCGCGGGCGACGTCCGTGCGGAGCACGGTCGTACGGTCGCCGCTGTCCTCCGCCTCGGGCTCGTCCGACTCCCGTGTGCCCGCCTCCGGCTCGTCCCGGTCCTCCGGCTCGTCCCGGTCCTGCGGCGCGGGCTCCTCGGCCGGGCCCTCGGGGGCCGCGTCGGTCGGCTCGTCGGCAACGGGCTCGTCGGCGCTTGGCTCGTCGGCAACGGGCTCGTCGGCGATCGGGGCCTCAGCGGTCGGCGTGGCGTCGGCCGGCTCGTCGGCGGGTTCCCTCTCGGGCACCTTCTCCTCGGAGGGCTCTTCCGCCGGGGCGGCGGCCGCTATGCGGTCCTCGGGGTCCTCGGGGTCCTCGGGGCCCTCGGGGTCCTCCGGGTTCTCGGGGTCCTCCGGGGCGCCCGAGTCCCCGCCGGACGGCGTACGCGCGCCGCTGAACGCCATACGCGGGTCGGGCGCCGCTACCGCGACCCGCTCCTCGGGAACCGCCACCTCGTCCGGTGACGTCTCCCCCGACGACCGCTGCTGCTCCGACCTCTCGGGGGACTCGCCCGCCACCGTGCCTCCTGTTTGTGCTGCCGTACCCGATATCAGTTAACAGTGTCCTCGCACCGCGCCCCTGGGCAGGTGCCGAGAGGCCCCGGAAGGGGCTCCCTGGTTGCCAGACGGTAACGACATACCCGGCGGTTCCATACATTTCGCCCAGGCACTCTCGACAGAACAATGTGAGAGGGGTCACCCTGTCATTCATCCACGCGGGGAGGCATGGATGGGCAGGAGCCGCAGAACAATTCCGGAGGAGCTTCTGTTGCTCGCCCTGGACCCGGCAACGGGTACCACGGCGCAGCCGCAGTCGCTCGACCTCGGTCTCGCCGGGGCCCAGCTAGTGGAGCTGGCCCTCGCGGGGCGGATAGCCCCTGACGGGGATCGCATAGCCGTGGTGCTGCCACGGCCGACGGGAGATCCGACTCTGGACTCCGCGCTCGAGCTGCTGCGCAGGCGCGGCAGTCCGGTGCGCGCGGTCCACTGGATAGGCGGGCCCAGGCTTGGGCTCCGTCAGACGTACCTGTCACACCTGGAGCGCTGCGGCATGGTCCATGCCGTCAACGGCCAGATGTGCGGGGTTCTGCCGACGACTCGCTACCAGGCGACGGACACGGCGGTGAGCCGGGAGATCAGGGCCCGGCTCGATTCGGCGATCCGCACCGGTGTACCGCCGGACCCGCGGACCGCGGCGCTCGCCGCGCTGGCCCACGCGGTCGGCCTCGGCAAGCACCTCTACCCGGGCAACGAGGGGCGCAGCTGTCGCTCGCGGCTGCGGGACCTCATCAGGCACGACCCGATGGGCGGCCTGGTCGCCCACGCGGTGATGGACGTCCAGAACGGCGTGGCGGCGCAGCCCAGGCGCGCCGCGGCCGGTGCGCGGGCCGCCGCGCCAAGGGCGGCGGCCGCGACCGCGGCGCCCGCCCGCCCGGTGGCGGGCTCGGCGTACCGGCACGGCGGGATGGCCAGGGCGGGAGCCCGCTGAGACAACCCGTCCGCCGGGTGAGCGCCCGACGGACGGCACCGGACCTCCGGGAGCCGTGAGGCGGGGTGGCGGCGGGGCGGCGCAGGACGGCGCCGCCCCGCCGCCACCCCATGCCCGCGTACGCGCACGCCGAGCGGTGGCATTCCGCGCAAAGCCGGGACGACCGCGCGCCGGTGGTGGCACTCTGCTGAACGGTAATCAACTCACAGCAGTGGAGGTGTGCGCTCCGTGGCGTCACATGTCAACCCCACCGTAAGAAGGCGCCGGCTGGGCATGGAGCTGCGCAGGCTCCGCGAGGAGAAGGGCATGACGGCCGAGGAGGTCGCCGAGCGCCTGCTGGTCTCCCAGTCCAAGATCAGCCGGCTGGAGAACGGCCGCCGCAGCATCAGCCAGCGGGACGTACGCGATCTGTGCGGCGTCTACGAGGTGTCGGACCCGAGAGTCGTCGACTCGCTGATGCAGATGGCCAAGGAGTCCCGCCAGCAGGGGTGGTGGCACGCCTTCGGCGACATCCCGTACAGCGTCTACATCGGTCTGGAGACCGACGCGGCCTCGCTGCGGATCTACGAGCCGCAGATCGTGCCCGGCCTGCTCCAGACGCAGGACTACGCGGAGGCGGTCATCGCCGGCGCGCTGCCCGAGGCGTCGCCGGAGGAGTGGGAGAAGCGGGTGCGGGTCAGGATGCGCCGCCAGCAGCGCATCTCCTCACCGGAGAAGCCGCTGCGGCTGTGGGCGGTGCTGGACGAGGCCGCGCTGCGTCGGGTGGTGGGCGGTCGGCAGACGATGATCGCGCAGTTGGAGCACCTGGTGGAGCTGTCCCAACTGCCGCATGTCACCGTGCAGGTCATGCCGTTCGAGCTGGGCGCGCACCCCGGGGTGAACGGGCAGTACGCGGTGCTGGAGTTCCCGGACACGGCGGACTCCACGGTGGTCTACCTGGAAGGCGTCACCAGCGACCTCTACCTGGAGAAGGCCGGCGACGTGCAGAGCTACACCGTCATGTACGAGCACCTGCGGGCGCAGGCGCTCAATCCGGACCAGAGCCGGGACTTCATCGTGAAGGTGGCCAAGGACTACGCCAGGGAGACCGGCTGAGCCCCGAGGGTGCGGAAAGGTACACCCGGGCACGCCTGTTGGGAAGAGCCCACTGGAATATGCCATCCGGTCGAGTGAACGACCCGCGCGGGCCGATGCGTCGGCAAGTAGCGTCGATTGTGTGCCAGTCAGATCGCTGGCATCTCCCGACAAGTTCGCGCGGCAGCGCTGAGGAAGACCGGAGCACAACATGGCGATTCAGCAGGGCAAGACCGACAACTGGGTGAAGTCCTCCTACTCGGGCGGCAACGGCGCCTGCGTGGAGATCAAGGCCCCCACCCTCACCGCCGTCGCGGTGCGGGACTCCAAGAACCCGAGCGGCCCCGCCATCGGTTTCGAGCCGTCCGCCTGGACCGCGTTTGTCGGTGCCGTCGACAGCGGGGACCTCGTCCGCGACTGACCGCACCGCCCGCCGAGGTCCGGCCGCCGGCCGGTGACACAAGACCCGGCCGCGCCCAGAGCCCTCTCGACCGACCCGCCGTCTTGGCCGAGGGGGCTCGGCGCTGCCCCGGCCGGTGGACCCGGATGCGTATCCTGAGCCGCATGACGTTCCGGCGCGGTGGCGGCAGCAGCGCGCACAGGCTTCTGGCCCTGTGCGCGCTGCTGCTGTTGCTGCTCGGCGCGCAGTCCGCCCCGGCGGCCTCCGCCGACCGGACGGCGGCGGTTCCGTCGGCGTCGGTGGCGTCGCCGACGCCGGTGGAGTCGCCGGCGACGGCGGAACGGACCGGCGACGACCCCCATCGATGCTCCGGCCGGGACGACGCGCCGCGTCCGCTGCTCGCGCCGAGCCACCGCCCGGAACCGCTGGGCACCCCGGTGACCAGCGGCGCCCCCGAACCGGCCGACGTCCGCTGCCGCGCGGCTTCCGACGCCCTCGCCTCCCAGCGCCCCGGCGTCCCCGTCGAACTCCTCGAACTCTCCGTCCTGCGGATCTAGGGCCGCTGTCCGCGCCGGGACCCGCCGTTCTCCAGTACCGGTGTGGCGCTCCCGGCGTCGTTCACGCTCGCCCTCTCCCGATCCCTTTGCCGGCCGCAGCGCGCGTCGGCGCCCTGGAGTTCCCATGTCGAAGAAGTCCGCCAAGGCCACCGGGCCGCAGAAGCTGACCGCCGTCGTGCTGGTGGCCGTGTTGGCCGTCGCCGCCGTGCTGGCGTCCGTCTCCGCCTTCGGCCGCCCCGACTCGCCGCCCTCGGCGGAGGCCGGGAACGGCACGTCCGCCGCCGGCGACCAACGGAGTCCGGACGCCGACCTGTTGGCGCTCGCCCGGCGGGAGAAGGGCGACCCCTACGCGCTCGGTCGGGCGGACGCCCCCGTGGTGATGATCGAGTACTCGGACTTCCAGTGCCCCTACTGCGGCAGGTTCGCCCGGGAGACCAAGCCGGAGCTGGTGAAGAAGTACGTCGACACGGGCGTGCTGCGCATCGAGTGGCGGCAGTTCCCGATCTTCGGGGCGGAGTCCGACCGGGTGGCCAGGGCCTCGTACGCGGCCGGCCAGCAGGGCCGCTTCTGGGAGTTCCACGACCTCGTGTTCGCCGAGGAACGCCCGAAGAACTCCGGCGCGTTCGTACAGCGCAAGCTCGAGGAGATGGCCGAGCGGGCGGGTGTGAAGGACCTGGCCGCGTTCCGCAGCGACATGCGCGGCCCGGACGCCACCGCCGCCGTCGGCGCCGACCGCAACGAGGGGCAGGCGCTCGGCGTCTCCAGCACGCCGGCGTTCCTGATCAACGGCACGCCCGTCCTGGGTGCCCAGTCCGCCGAGTACTTCGGCAAGGCGATCGAGCAGGCCAGGGCGCGGGCCGAGGCGGCGCGCTGATGGCCGAGGTCGGCTACCTGACGGCGTTGCTCGGCGGCCTGCTGGCGCTGCTCAGCCCGTGCAGCGCGCTGCTGCTACCCGCCTTCTTCGCCTACGCCTTCGCCACTCCCGGCAGGCTGCTGGCTCGGACGGCGGCGTTCTGGGTGGGGCTGTGCGTCACGCTGGTGCCGCTCGGGGTGGCCGGTTCGCTGGCCGGGAGCCTGCTCACCCGGCACCGGGAGACGCTGGTCGCGGTGGGCGGCTGGGCGGTGATCGGGTTCGGACTGGCCCAGATGCTCGGTCTCGGCTTCGGTTCGCGGCGGATGGCCGAGGCGGCCGCCCGGCTGCGTCCGTCCTCCGTCCTGTCGGTGGCGCTGCTCGGCGCGGTGTACGGGCTGGCGGGCTTCTGCGCGGGTCCGATCCTGGGCGGCATCCTGATGATCTCTGCCCTGCACGGTTCGCCCGCGTACGGCGGGGTGCTGCTGGCCGTCTACGCCTTGGGCATGGCGGCGCCGCTGTTTGTCCTCGCGCTGCTGTGGGAGCGGTTCGACCTGGGGCGGCGGCGCCTGCTGAGGGGGCGGGAACTGAAGCTGGGACGGCTGCGGCTGCACACGACGTCGCTGCTGTCCGGCCTGCTCTTCGTGGCCGTCGGCGGCATCTTCCTGACAACCGGAGGTACGGCCTCGCTGAGCGCGCCGCTCGGAGTGGACCAGGAGGCCCGCCTGGAGGAGTGGGTTCTCACGCTCGGTGACGGAGTCTCGGACGTGATGCTGCTGATCCCGCTCACGCTGCTGGTCGCGGGCGCCCTGCTGTGGCGGCTGCGGCGGGGGAGCACGGCGGCGGCCGAAGAGCCGGAGGGGGAGCCGGCGGCCGACTCCGACCGGGAGGGCGGGGCCGACCGGCCGACCGGCACAACGGCGAAGGCCCGGCTCGGTCCATCGGACCGCACCGGGCCAACTCCCCCGTAACGAAAGGCACTTCGTACGAACCCCCGTGGCCGTACGCGTGTGCCGTCAATTTCGTTTTACGTGCCATGGAGAGGGTACGGCCTGGGTGGGCCCCCTTGTCAAGATGGTTTTATGGTGACCAGGCTGACCTACGGGTGCGTAAACTTCGTTTGACAGTCGTCGCGGTTGACCGCCCGTGACGCCGATGACAGGGGGTGATGAGGTGACCAGGGGGACACCCGCGACCGGGCGCACGATCGCGGAGAAACTCGATCACCTGATCAGGTCGGTGCATCCGGCCGACCGGGGGCCGCTCAGCTATATGGAGATCGCCGAGGCGATTCGGGAGAAGGCCGGGCCCGACGGGCCGACGGTCTCCCACGCGACCATCCAGAAGATCCGCAAGGGCGAGATCACCGACCCCAAGGTCAGTACGCTCACCGTGATCGCCGGCTTCTTCGGCGTGCCGGTCGCCTACTTCCTCGACGACACCGTCGCCGAACGCGTCGACGCGAAGATCGCGAAGGTCAAGGAGCGGGTGGCGCTGAGCCGGGCGCAGCAGGAGCTCGTCGAAGCCCTGCGGGACAGCGACGTACGGGACGTGGCCGTGCGGATGAACGGCCTGTCCGTCGGCAGCCTGCACGCCATCCGCGGAGTCATCGAGCAGGCACGCAGGTTGGAGGGACTTCCCGATCCGGCCGAGGAACGGGAATGACAACTGTTATCGGGAATTCACCGACAATTCCCGACTCGGCGCCCGCGTAATACACTTCCGGCCACTTTGGTGCGGATGGACCGGGAATCCGCGCTGAGCGTTTGGGCAACGGCCCCCGGAGCTGCTTAACTACGGCTCCGAAGGAGACCGCATGTCCAAGACGAGTCGCCGCGCCCGTTGCGAGGCCGTCGCCGACCAACTCGACATACCTCGCCCGTTCGACCTCGACGCGCTCTGCGCGCGTATCGCCGCCGGGCGCGGGCGACCCCTGCGACTCGTCCCGCTCGACGGGGTGCCGGACGTCGCCATGCCGTGCGGCGTGTGGGTGGCCACCAGCACGACCGACCTGATCTTCTACGAGCCGGCGACCAGCTCTGTCCACAAGCTGCACATCGTGCTGCACGAGATCGCCCATCTGCTGCTCGGCCACGGCGCCACCGACCGGGAGCGCCCCGCCTACGCCGAACGTCTACTCACCGGCACCGGCACGGGCACCGGCACAGACACCGGAGACGAAGCCGCCGTCCGGCCCGCCGGAGCCGAGGACCTGGCGGGACTCGACGAGGACGACGAACTCGACCTGGGCCAACTCCTCCACGTACTCGGTCGCACCAGCTACACGGACGCCGAGGAGCGCGACGCCGAACTGCTCGCCACCATCCTCAGCGACCGCGCGCTCAGCGCCGACGCCACACCCAGCCGCTCGGAGGAGGCCGCCGGCGTCCTCGACCGCCTCAACGACGCATTCGGCCACCGCGGACGGCGATGAGCGGCCCCCCGACGACCCTCCGGGCAGCTGCCCCGCCCGTACCGAAC
>NZ_VJYK02000529.1 GCF_007097205.2 Streptomyces alkaliterrae | reverse complement strand
GGCGGGGAGTAGCAGGTAGCCGTCGAGGTCGACGCGGGAGCCGGGGTGGTCGGCGCTCTGCCGGAGGCTGCCGGCGGTGCCGACGGCCTCGATGCGTGCGCCCGCGAGCCGTACGTCGACCGTGCGGCCGTCGGCCAGGCGCGCCCCGCACAGCAGCAGGCCGTCGGCGGAACGGTCCGGCTTGCCCGGCTCGTTCGGCTGGCTGTCGGCCATCGGACTCCCGCTGCGGAGGCGTGCGACCGACGGAACGGACGCCTCGGGGTGCTGCCCGGGGCGTCCGAGGACGGCCGCTTGATCGTGGAGGTGGGGCACGAGCCTAGGGCTCTGTCCGGTCGTGTCCGAGCAGGCCGGCAATAGTCGTACCGGTGTGGTGCGCGGGGCCGGGGAGGAGCGTGACGTACACCGCGTCGGGCGGGGGCTCTATGGATTTCACCTTCGGCGGCGGAGCGTGTAATGTCTTCATCGCTCGCCCCAATAGCTCAGTCGGCAGAGCGTCTCCATGGTAAGGAGAAGGTCAACGGTTCGATTCCGTTTTGGGGCTCTGGTGTGTGAGGTCGTCCACCCTTCGTGGGTGGAGGGCCGCTCACATCGTGGCGGCGTAGCTCAGTCGGTAGAGCAAACGGCTCATAATCGTTGTGTCACCGGTTCAAGTCCGGTCGCCGCTACTCACTCTCAGTAGCCGATTGTGGGGTCGGTCCTTCGATCGGCTACTCTTTCTGCGTTAAATCCGATTCATCCATCCGCCGTCAAGGAGCACTCACGTGGCTGCCACCGACGTCCGCCCGAAGATCACGCTGGCCTGCGTGGAGTGCAAGGAGCGGAACTACATCACCAAGAAGAACCGGCGCAACAACCCGGACCGTCTTGAGATGAAGAAGCACTGCCCGCGCTGCCAGGCGCACACGGCTCACCGCGAGACCCGATAAGCCTCGTACGAACAGTACGAACTGGGCTTGTGAACTGAGGCCGCCCCCACAGCGGGGGCGGCCTCAGTCGCGTTTCCCACCCCCCGGTGCGCCGGGCGCGGTGCGTCCAGGGCACGATCCGAGGGGGTCGCGCGTTTGTCCCCGCGTCCCCTCGTCACAGCATCTTCACCAGGAGGCAAGCGGCCGATGGCGCTGGACCAGTCCTTTGTCGGGCGGAGCTATCCGCCCACCGAGCCCTACGAGGTGGGCCGGGAGAAGATCCGGGAGTTCGCCGAGGCGCTGGGCGACACCACGCCGGCGTACGTGGACCCGGAGGCCGCCAAGGCGCTCGGCCACCCGGACGTGATCGCCCCGCCGACCTTCGTGTTCGCCATCACGTTCCGCGCGGCGGGCGAGGTGGTCCAGGACGAGCAGTTGGGGTTGGACTACAGCCGCGTCGTCCACGGCGACCAGCGGTTCGTCTACCGGCGCCCGGTGCGCGCCGGGGACCGGCTGACCGTGACGTCCACCATCGACGCGATCAAGTCTCTCGCCGGGAACGACATCCTCGACGTGCGCGGCGAGGTGCACGACGAGAACGGCGAGCACGTCGTCACCGCGTACACGAAGCTGGTCGCCCGCGCTGCCGAGAAGCCGGGCACCGAGGGGAAGGGTGAGGAGAAGAGCGATGGCTGAGTCGACGGTCACCGGACCCGCCTACGCGGACGTCGAGGTCGGCACCCAGCTGCTGCCGCGGAGCTTCCCCGTCCGGCGCGAGACGCTCGTCCGCTACGCCGGAGCCTCCGGCGACTTCAACCCGATCCACTGGAACGAGCGCTTCGCCAGGGAGGTCGGGCTGCCGGACGTGATCGCGCACGGCATGTTCACCATGGCCCAGGCCGTCCGCGTCGTCACCGACTGGGTCGGCGACCCGGGCGCGGTCGTGGACTACGGGGTGCGCTTCACCAAGCCGGTCGTCGTGCCGGACGACGGCGTCGGCGCCGTGGTGGAGGTCTCCGCCAAGGTCGCGGCGAAGCTGGACGACGACAACCGCACGGTACGGGTGGACCTCACCGCCACCAGCGCGGGCCAGAAGGTCCTCGGCCGCGCCCAGGCCGTCGTCCGACTGGCCTGACGCGCACGCCTGCCCGGCCCGCCGGACGTACCGGGAGGGTCGGGC
>NZ_VJYK02000528.1 GCF_007097205.2 Streptomyces alkaliterrae | reverse complement strand
AGGGAGTGGCGGGGATGCGGATCGTGGTCGACGACCTCTCGGGGCGGCGGACGGTGGAGTTCCTGCGGGCGCACGTCGGGCAACTGCGCGCGATCAGCCCGCCGGAGAGCACCCACGCCCTGGACCTCGACGGGCTGCGCCGACCGGAGGTCACCGTATGGTCGGCGTGGGACGGCGAGACGATCGTCGGCTGCGGCGCGCTCCGCCGGCTGGACGAGACGCACGCCGAGATCAAGTCCATGCGCACCGCGCCGGCCCGGAAACGCAGCGGCGTGGCGTCCCGGCTGCTGGAGCACATCGTCGACGCGGCCCGCGAGGCGGGCTGCAACCGGCTCAGTCTGGAGACCGGCTCGGCGGAGTTCTTCGCCCCCGCCCGCGCGCTCTACCGGAAGTTCGGCTTCGCCGACTGCGAGCCCTTCGGCGACTACCGCGAGGACCCCAACAGCGTCTTCATGACCCGCCACCTCCACGTCCCGGAGGTCTGCCCGTCGCCGGGTGGAGGGGCCGGCCACGTCACGGCCGGGTGAGGAAGGCCAGGAGTTCCGTGGTCAGTTCGGCGGGTGCGTCCTCCTGGACGAGGTGGCCCGCGCCGTCCAGCAGCTTCAGGCGGCTGCCCGGGATCCGGGAGGCCAGGTCCCGTCCCCGCTCGGCTGGGATCCAGGCGTCGTCCCGGCCCCAGCACACCAGCGTCGGCGCCCGCACGGAGTCGTAGGCGCGCTCGATCTCGTCGGTGTGGCGCTGGTCCGCCTGGGCGATCTGCCGGTAGAAGGCGGGCTGGCCGCGTTCACCCAGCCACGGCTCCACGAGTCGGTCGAGTACGTCGGGGCGCAGGCCCGGGCTGCTCGCGGAGCTCACGTACTCCCGGACGAGGACGGCGTGCAGCGCGGGCGGCAACTGCTCGAAGACGGGCGAGTGCTCGCCCACCAGGCGGAAGAACGGCGACCCCCAGGGCGCGAGCGCCACCGGGTCGACAAGCGCCAGGCGGTGGTAGTCGACGCCGTGGAGCAGATGTGCCCGCAGTGCGACGGCGCCGCCGATGTCGTGTGCCACGACGGCGGGGCGGTCCAGCCCCCAATGGGCGAGCAGTTCGCCGAAGGTCCGGCCCTGCGCGGCGAGTGACACGTCCTGGCCGGTGCGCTGCTCGGAGAGCCCGTAGCCCGGCATGTCCCAGACGTGGACGGTGAAGCGGGAGGCGAGGGCGCGGGCGACCGCCCGCCACACGTAGGAGGAGAACGGCGTGCCGTGCAGCAGCACGACCGCCTCGGGGCCGTCGCCGAGACGGTTCCAGCGCACCTCGCCGGTGGCGGCCTGGAAGCTTCGGGGCAGTTCCCACTCGGTCACGCGGGTCTCCGTCCGGTGGCGGTCGGCGGGTACGGGTCAGGAGCTGATCTCCGTGGGCGGGCTGCGGTCGGCGTCGACCTTCTCGGTGCGCTCGAGTTCGCCCCAGACGATGTAGCGGTAGTTGGAGGTGAAGACCGGGGTGCAGGTGGTCAGCGTGATGTAGCGGCCGGGCTTCTTCTTCCCGGACTGCTCGGGGACCGGCTGGAGCACGTCGACGTTGTACTTCGAGGTCTTCGGCAGGATCGCGTAGACCTTGTAGACGTACCAGGTGTCCTTGGTCTCGAAGACGAGCGGGTCGCCCTCCTTCAGCTTGTGGATGTTGTGGAACTTGGCGCCGTGGCCGTCCCGGTGGGCGGCGAGGGTGAAGTTGCCCTTCTTGTCCCACGGCATGGCGGACTCGATCGGGTCCTTGTAGTAGCCGGCGATGCCCTGGTTGAGCTCCTTGGCGTTGGTGCCCTCCTTGACCAGGATCTCCTTCTTGCCGAGCCCCGGAGCGTGCAGGAAGCCGATGCCGTCGCGGGTGTCGAGCTTGCCGGGGCCGAGCGGCTTGGTGGGGCCGATGTCCCGGTCGGCGGCCCAGTGGTCGCGGACCTTGTCGGCCTGCTTGTCGGCCTGCCGGTCGGCGATGACGTTGGTCCACCACAGCGAGTACGCCACGAAGAGGCCGAGGACGACGCCCGTGGTGATCAGGAGCTCGCCGAAGACGCTGACGGCCGAGGCGAGGCGGCTACGGGACCGGGACGGGCG
>NZ_VJYK02000527.1 GCF_007097205.2 Streptomyces alkaliterrae | reverse complement strand
GATCGGGAGCAGCGGGGGGTCCGCCGGGTGCGGGGCGAAAAGCTGTCCGGAACCGGCCAGCCGCTCCTCGCACAGCTCGACGAGCCGGTCGTAGCCGGCCTTGCCCATCAGCTCCGTGAGCTCCGCCTTGTACGACACGTACACCGGCTCGGCGGCGCTGTGCGCGGCCGGCGCGCCCGTGCACCACCAGTTGAGGTCGTGGCCGCCGCTTCCCCAGCCGCGCCGGTCGTACTCGCCGATGGAGATCTGCAACCGCTGCTCGCCGTCGGGCAGCTCCACCCACTCGTAGGTGCGGCGCACCGGCAGCTGCCAGCAGACGTCCGGCTTGGTCTCCAGCGGCTCGCGGCCCTCCTGGAGGGCCATCAGGTGCAGGGCACAGCCGGCGCCGCCGGGGAAGTCCGGCCGGTTGTTGAAGACGCACGCGCCGGCCACCCGCCGGGTCTTGCGCTCGCCCTCGTCGTCCAGCTCGGTCCAGCCGGAGCGGGTCCCGACGTGGTGGAACTGCCACTGCTCGGGGGTGAGCCGCGCGACGTGCTCGGCCACCCGCCGCTCGTCGTCCTCGTCGGAGAAGTGCGCGCCGAGCGTGCAGCAGCCGTCGGAGGCGCGACCGGCCTGGATGCCCTCGCAGCCCTGCCCGAACACGCATTTCCAGCGCGAGGTGAGCCACGTCAGGTCGCAGCGGAACACCTGTTCCTCATCGGCGGGATCGGCGAACTCCACCCACGCCCGGTCGTGGTCGAGACTCACCTCCTCGCCGCGTGCGCGGCGCCTGCGACCGCCGACGTTTCGCGTTTTGCCCGGCTTGGCGTCTTTCGTCTTGCTCACGCGTCCCAGGGTAAGCGTCGAATCGGCCGAATCGGGTGCACCGCAGTAGCGTGCTCCCTCATGAGACTCGGTGTCCTCGATGTGGGTTCGAACACTGTCCACCTCCTGGTGGTGGACGCACACCCCGGCGCACGCCCCCTGCCCGCCTACTCGCACAAGGCGGAACTCCGCCTGGCCGAGCTGCTCGACGAGAGCGGCGCGATCAGCCCGGAGGGCGTGGACCGGCTCGCCGGCACGGTGAAAGAGGCCGTGGAGGTCGCCGAGGACAAGGGCGTCGAGGACCTGCTGCCGTTCGCCACCAGCGCGGTGCGCGAGGCCACCAACCACGACCACGTGCTGGAACGTGTCACCGCCGACACCGGGGTGCGGCTGCGGGTGCTGTCAGGGCCGGACGAGGCGCGGCTGACGTTCCTCGCCGCGCGCCGCTGGTTCGGCTGGTCCGCCGGGCGGCTGCTCGTGCTGGACATCGGCGGCGGCTCGCTGGAGATCGCCTACGGCCAGGACGAGGAACCCGACGCCGCCGTCTCCCTGCCGCTCGGCGCCGGGCGGTTGACCGGCGCCTGGCTGCCCGGCGACCCGCCGGACCCGGACGCCGTGCGGGCGCTGCGGCGGCACGTGCGGGCGGAGATCGCGCGGGTCGTCGGCGAGTTCACCCGGCTCGGCGAGCCGGACCACGTGGTGGCCACCTCCAAGACGTTCCGGCAGCTCGCCCGGCTGGGCGGCGCCGCCCGCTCGGCGGACGGCCTGTACGTGCAGCGGGATCTGAACCGGGAGTCCATCGAGGAGTGGGTGCCCAAGCTCGCGGTGATGACCGCCGAGCAGCGGGCGACGCTGCCCGGCGTGTCGGAGGGCCGGGCCCGGCAGCTGCTGGCCGGTGCGCTGGTGGCGGAGGCCGCCATGGACCTTTTCGGCGTCCGCACCCTGGAGATCTGCCCCTGGGCCCTCCGCGAAGGCGTCATCCTCCGCCGCCTCGACCGCCTCCGCGGCTGACGCCGCCGCCCACGGCGGCGAGCACCGCCGCCCCGCCAGGCGTCGGGGCGCGCCGCCCGCCACGGTGTCGGCCGCGCCGCCCGCCTCGGCCGCGCACGCTCCGCGTGCGCCGGGCCGGGGCGTCGGGGTGCCGGCCGGCGGCGCCGCCGTGAGTGGGGAGGTGCTGCCCGCCGCGTGCGCGCTGTGACGCCGGGCGCGGGTGCCGCATGGTCCGGGACACCACCCCGCCAGGCGGCCGGCGCGCGGGGACGGGACGCCTCACCGACGTGTCGAGGGCCGGCCGTGCCGTGGGGCGCCACCGGTACGGGGTGGGG
>NZ_VJYK02000526.1 GCF_007097205.2 Streptomyces alkaliterrae | reverse complement strand
AGAAGGCCGGCCGGCAGTGGGAGCAGCTGGAAGCCGACCGCAAGGCCCGGGCCAGGGCGAAGAAGAAGATCGAGGAGAAGCTCAGGGCCGCCGAGAAACTGGAGTCCGAGCTGGCCGCCGCCGACCGAGGCCCGCCGGACAGGTGCCGGGGGCCGCACGGGACCAAGGGGGAGGGGACGGACTTCGTGATACGCAAGGGCGCCGTACTGGCCGGTGCGCTCGCCGCGCTGCTGCTGCCCGTCGGGGGACAGGCATGGGCCGCGCCGGAGCCGCCGCCCGCCACGGATCAGGACGACGGCCGCGGGGCCGGCCGCGGGGACGGCCGTGCGGACGGCCGCGGTGGTGCCGACGCGGACGACGCCCGCACCGCCCGGTTGGAGAAGGTCCGCCGCCGCATCACCGAGCTGCACGACGAAGCCGGCTCCGCCACCGACGCCTACAACGCCGCACAGCAGAAGGTCCGCCGGCAGGAACGCCGCATCGCCGACCTCGCCCGGAAGATCGACAACAACCGCGTCCGGCTCGGCAAGCTCAACGACCAGGCCGGCGCCATGGCCCGCGCCCAGTACCGGGGACTCGGCCTGCCGGTCAACCAGCGCCTCGCCATGGAACGCGACCCCGAACGCTTCCTCCACTCCCTCGGCCTGCTCCGCCAGGGCCAGCGCGCCACCCGCGGCGTCATCAACGACCTCGCCGAGACCCAGTCCGCCCTCCGCAGCTACGCGAAGAAGGCCGGCCGGCAGTGGGAGCAGCTGGAAGCCGACCGCAAGGCCCGGGCCAGGGCGAAGAAGAAGATCGAGGAGAAGCTCAGGGCCGCCGAGAAACTGGAGTCCGAGCTGGCCGCCGCCGACCGCGCCCGCCTCGTCGAGCTCGAGGACCAGGCCTCCTACCGCCGCCAGCTGGACTGGCTGCGCAGCGGCGTACTCGAGGAGATCAACGGCACCGCCTCCGCGAAGGGCCGCGCGGCTCTCGCCTACGCCCTCGACCAGGTCGGCCGCGACTACGAGTGGGGCGCCACCGGCCCCCGCACCTTCGACTGCTCGGGGCTGACGCTGCGCGCCTGGGAGGCCGCGGGCGTACGCATCCCGCGCACCTCCCAGCAGCAGTGGCAGGGGCTGAAGCGGGTGGCGGTCAAGGACATGCGCCCCGGTGACCTCATCATCTACAAGACGGACGCCAGCCACGTCGGCATGTACGTCGGGGACGGCACGATGGTGCACTCGCCGCGCACCGGTCGGCAGGTCCGGGTGGAGGGCGTCGGTGCCCTCCCGATCAGGGGCGTCGTCCGCCCCGACGCGTGACCGCGCCGCCCTGATCGCGAGCCCCGACGGGCCACTGCCGGGGGGCGATCCGGGCGTGGGCCCGGTGTGATCCGTACAACTCCATGGGCATATGCCGCTGTTGTGTGCCGCACTTGGCCGCCGCAGGCGTTCCGCAGCCGCCCACCCGCCCGGTAGGGTCGCTCGCGACGTCCGGCACCGGGCGTCGACGCCTTCCGGGGGGAGGGAAGAGGACAGCCGATGCCCCGACCGGTGGGCGAGCACACAGATCGGGCGACACCGTCCCCGGTGGCACAGGCAGCCGCGCCGCACAGTGCCCCCGCCGCGCCCGGTGCGCTCGGTACGTTCCCCCGCCAGGCGCGCACCCTCCTGGTGATCGCCGACGACCCGTCCGCCGGCGCGGCCTCCCTGCCCGCGCTCCTCGACGCGGCCGGCCGGCTCCGCGTCCGCACCGCCCGCAACCTCACCGAGGCGGCCCGCCTCCTCACCGACGACGTCGGCTGCGTCCTCCTCGACCTCGCCGACGGCGACCTCGACGTACTGCGCGAAGTCGTGGCCATGGCACCCCGGCAGGCGGTACTCGTGCTCACCGACGAGGACGACCCCGAGAAGGCCGCCGAGGCCGTCCGCCTCGGCGCCCAGGACCAGCTGCCCCGCCAGGACCTCGACGCCGCCCTGCTCAACCGGGCCATCCGCTACGCCGAGGAACGCAAACGCTCCGACCTCGCCCGCCGACAGCTCGCCGAGCAGGGCAAGGTCGCCGTGGAGGGCTGGCGCGCCAAGGGTGACGACGCCGACCCGACGTACGAGGCGACCATCGAGCGTGAGCCGGTCACGGTGACCGAGCCGGTCGCCGAGGGCGAGG
>NZ_VJYK02000525.1 GCF_007097205.2 Streptomyces alkaliterrae | reverse complement strand
GACCGGCCCGCTTTCTGTTCCCGCCCCCGCCGTCCGCCTCGGCTCAGTCCTCGCTGCTCCTGGCCCAGATGTTGGTGCCGGGCGTGGAGACCGCGAAGCGGTCCACCTCGGTCAGCTCCTCCTCGGTCAGCTCCGGCCCGCGCACGGCGGCGACGTTCGCCTCCAGCTGCGCCACGCTGCTCGCCCCGATCAGCGCCGACGTCACCCGGCGGTCCCGCAGCACCCAGCTGAGCGCCAGCTGGGCCAGCGACTGGCCGCGCGACTCGGCGAGCTTGTTGAGCCCGTGCAGCCGCCGCCGCACCTCCTCGGTCAGCAGACCGGGGTCCAGCGACTTGCCCTGGCTGGCCCGGGAACCCTCCGGCACGCCCGCCAGATAGCGGTCGGTGAGCAGACCCTGGGCGAGCGGGGCGAAGCAGATGCAGCCCATGCCCTCCTCCTCCAGGGTGTCCAGAAGAGAGTCCTCCTCGATCCAGCGGTTCAGCATCGAGTAGGAGGGCTGGTGGATCAGCGGCCGGACGCCCATCTCCCGCAGCAGCGCCACGGCCTCCGCGGTCCGGTCGGCGTTGTAGGAGGAGAGGCCGACATACAGCGCTTTGCCCTGCTGGACGGCGGACGCCAGCGCGCCCATCGTCTCCTCCAGCGGCGTCTCGGGGTCGAAGCGGTGCGAGTAGAAGATGTCGACGTAGTCCAATCCCATCCGGCGCAGCGACGCGTCGAGGGAGGACAGCAGGTACTTGCGCGAGCCCCATTCACCGTAGGGCCCCGGGTGCATCAGATAGCCGGCCTTGGTGGAGACGACGATCTCGTCCCGGTAGGGGCGGAAGTCCTCGGCGAGGATCCGGCCGAAGTTCTGCTCGGCGGAGCCGGGCGGCGGACCGTAGTTGTTCGCCAGATCGAAGTGGGTGACACCGAGGTCGAACGCCCGGCGGAGGATGCCGCGTTGGGTGGTGAGCGCGCGGTCGTCGCCGAAGTTGTGCCACAGCCCGAGGGAGATCTCGGGGAGGAGCAGGCCGCTGCGGCCGGTGCGGCGGTAGGGCATACCGGTGTCGGCGCCTCCGTCGTACCCGGCGTAGCGGGAGTCGGCGGCGCGGTAGTGCGGGGAGTCGGCAGTCGGTTCCGTCATGCCTCCTGGCCTATCACGGACCGGACTATCACGGAGCTGTGACGGTTCTGGTTCGGTTCCTGGTCCGCGCGTGGCCCCGAGGTGGCTTAGGCTGCTATGGGTTTGACATGGGTGGGGGCAGGGAAAGGCGGATCGTTCGGATGAAGGCCAAGGCCAAGCTGCGCGACCTGGTGGTCCGGCTCTACTCCCGCCGGGTGGAGGGCAGGCTGGACCACAGCCACGTGCCCGCGCACATCGGCGTCATCCTGGACGGCAACCGCCGCTGGGCGAAGGCCGCCGGCGGCACCACCGAGCAGGGGCACCGGGCCGGCGCCGAGAAGATCCGCGAAATGCTCACCTGGTGCGCCGAGACGGACGTCCGGGTGGTCACCCTGTGGCTGCTGTCCACCGACAACCTCGACCGGCCGGCGGTCGAACTGGACCCGCTGCTGCGCATCATCGAGGACACCGTCCGGGACCTGGCCGCCGACGGCCGCTGGCGGGTCCACCACGTCGGCAACAAGGACCTGCTGCCGGACACCATGCAGCGGGTGCTGAAGGAAGCCGAGGACAGCCGGCCGTCCGCCGGTCGGGACACCGGGATACTCGTCAACGTGGCCGTCGGCTACGGCGGCCGACAGGAGATCACGGACGCGGTCCGGTCGCTGCTCGCCGAACGCGCCGAGCGCGGCGACACGCTCGCCGAACTGGCCGAGACGCTGGAGGCGAAGGACATCGCCCGGCACCTCTACACCAGCGGCCAGCCGGACCCCGACCTGGTGATCCGCACCAGCGGCGAACAGCGGCTGTCCGGCTTCATGCTCTGGCAGAGCGCGCACTCCGAGTACTACTTCTGCGACGTCTTCTGGCCGGCTTTCCGCCGGGTGGACTTCCTCCGCGCGTTGCGCGACTACGCCGCGCGCCACCGCCGCTACGGCACCTGAGGCCGGCAAGGCCGGCAAGGCCGGCCGGGTCGGCCGTGAGCCGCGAGGGGCCGTGAGCCGCGCCGGCTCGCCCAACCCGACCCAGCATCCGCTTCCCGCCCGGCC
>NZ_VJYK02000524.1 GCF_007097205.2 Streptomyces alkaliterrae | reverse complement strand
CGCCCCGACACCCGCGCCGCCGCTCGGAGTTCCGCCGGCGGGGCGGGCATCTCCGGCTCCGCCGACCCGCCGGAGCGGGGCGGCGGAGTCGGCGAACCCTGCGGGCGCCGCCCGGCCCGTGTCCCGCCCCGCCCCCGGAACGGTCGGACTGTCGGACGCGTCGCCGTCGCCGTCCCGGCCGGTGAGGCCGACGGAGTCGGCCGCCCCGGCATGGCCGCCGCGCGCGCCCGAGGACTCCGCGTCGCCGGAGGAGCGCTCGATGCTCGGCCGGGAGAGGTCCCCGGACTCCGCCCGGTCGTCGGAGGTGTTGACGGAGGCGACAGGCCGCCCGCCCGGATCTGGCAGGACAACGACCTCCCGGCCGGGCCGGCAGCCGTTGGCACCGCCGCCGCAGCCGTTGGCACCGCCGCCCCCGACCGGTCGTGCGGCGCGCCCCGGGCTCCCCGCGCGGATCGTCCGCCTGCCGGTTTCCCGCTCTGAGTCCGCCGGGCCGCCGTCGCCGCTCGGAGAGGCGGTGCCGGGAGCGCCGTTCGCTGCCTCGGGGTCGGTTTCCTCGGCCCCTTGCAGGGGCCGCTCCCCGGCAGGATCGGTGCCGGTGCCGGTGCCGGTGCCGGTGCCGGCGCCGCGTCGGCCCGCGCCGGTGTCGGAGATGTCGTCGGCGCGCCCCGGGTTCCCCGCGCGGATCGTCCGCCTGCCGGCCTCATTCTCCGGGGTCGACGGGGTGCCGTGGCCGGGCCAGGCGACGGCGCCCGGTCGGCCGTTCGAGGCGCCGGGTCGGATCAGCCCCGTGCTGCTGCCCTCTACCGCGTCGGGGTCGGCTTGGCGTGGATGGGCGGTGCGCTCCGGGCGATCGGCCGGGAACGGGGGTTTGTCGGCTTCCCGCCCTGGGGTCGACCGGGCGCCGTGGTCCGGCCGGCGGACGGCGCCCGAACGGCCTTCCGTCGCCTCGACGTTGTGTTCCGGAGCCGACCGGGCGTTGCGGTCGGTCGGGGAGGCGGTGCTGGGGGCACTGTTCGCCGCCCCCGCGCCGGAGCCCGCGCCGGTGTTCTTCGCCGTGTCGGCGGTGTTGCCGGGCCTGACCGGCCGTGTGTCGGCGGTGTGCCGCGGGCCGGGGGCCCGCCACGCGGTGAGCTGCCAGCGGACGCGTTCCGCGACGGCCTGGGCCGACAGGCCCTCGTGGCGCCAGGTCCGGGTCAGCCGTCGGCCGTCTTCGAGTTCGACGCCGACCTCCACGCGGGCGCAGACGACGCCGGAGGCGCGCAGCGAGGCGTGGAGTTCGTCGGCGAGCGCCTTGGCGCGGAAGACCACGGGTTCCAGCCGTCCTTCGGGCGGGTCGAACTCGGCGGTCGCCGCCCAGCCGCCGCCGGGGGTGCGTGAGTGTGGGGCCCGGGACTCCAGGCCGCGTGCCGTGCGGTGGGCGGCGGCTCCCGCCGGGCCGAAGCGGCTGAGTACCCGGTCCGCCGGCAGCGCGGCGAAGTCGCCGAGTGTGTTGATTCCCAACCGGCCCAGCAGACGCCCGAGTTCGGGGCTGCCCAGGACGCCCACCGGGTAGCGGGAGAGGAACGCGGAGGTCAGCCTCGGCGGGATCACGCGTTCCTCGGGGTCGGCGCGCCGGGCGGCGAGCGCCGCGGCGAACAGGGTGTCCGCGATGCCCGTCCGCGCCTCGAACCCGGCTTCCGCGACGGCCCGCGCGGTGCGCGCGGCCAGCGCCGCCTCCCCTCCCCAGTAGCGGGCGGCGCCGCGCGCGGGGAAGGCCAGCAGGCCGGGGCGGATGATCTCCAGACGGGGGGTGACGTGCTGTTCGATGTGGACGGCGACCGGTTCGAAGCAGCGGGCCTCGGCGGCGAGGTCGCGTTCGCGCAGGCGGAGTGCGGGGCAGCGGCTCTGGGCCTCGCGCGGCCGCATCCGGCGGCGTACGCCTGCAGCCCGCGCGGCCGGCGAGCACGCCACGATCCGCCCGGCGGACACCACCGCGACGGGGGTGTCGGCGGGCTCGGCCCGCTTGTCGTCCCTCTCGGAGAGGGCGACCACCGGCCAGTCCGGACACCACACGACCAGTACCCGGTGCATGGCGCTCACCTCACCGCACGTAGCGGTGGCCGCCGCCGGGCGGCGGTGTGGGTGCGGTCGGCGAGCGCCGCCCGGGCGGGGGAG
>NZ_VJYK02000523.1 GCF_007097205.2 Streptomyces alkaliterrae | reverse complement strand
CCCTCGCCGGCCAGCGGGAGCAGGACGTGGCGGGGGCCGATCGTGGTGCGGCCGTCGGCGAGCGGCACCGGGAGGCCGGTCAGCTGGTCGGGGTCGACGCCGGCGAGGGAGTCGTACAGCGCGCGCCACCAGTCCGGGTCGCGTTCGACCCCGGCGAGCCGGTCGATCAGCTCGCCCAGCGGCACCCGGCCGACGTCCAGTGTGCGCAGCTCGATCCGGCGTTCGAGGCCGGCGGGCAGCAGGTGCGGGAAGAGGTCGGCGAGCACGGCGACGGTCTCGGCTCCGGCGCCCTCGGCGATCTCCGCCTCCCGTGGCCGCAGTCGGTACGGCTCGTCGTCCTCGGTGCGCGCGGCGGACGGCAGGAACGGCGTCTCGGGCAGGCGGCGCAGCAGCGAGGCGCGCAGCGCGCTGTCCAGTTCGCCGGCGCCGAGCGGCCCGGGGACGAGGTCGACGACGCCGGGGCCGGGCGGGGCCCACTCGCGCAGCAGCTCGGTGTAGGCGTCGGCCGCCCGTTCCAGCAGGAAGTCGGTGAGCGGGCCGGGCGCGGCGCGGCGCCGGGTGGGCTCCAGCGGGAGGGAGGCGATGAGCAGCGCGGGCAGGCCCAGCGGCTCGTCGGTGGGGGTCGGCGCGTGCACGTGCGGGGTCGTCGCGGGGCGGACGGGAGCGCCTGCGGCGTCCACCGGGACGGCCCAGGTGATCGTCCAGTGCGGGCGCTCGCGCTCCTCCAGCGGGCGGTCGGCGAGCAGCGCGGGGTCCGCCACGCCGGAGTGGGTGACCGTCCGCCAGCGGTTGTCGCCGATGACGGTGTACGGGCCCTCCTCCCGGCGGGCGAGCGTCCGTACGCCGTCGGCGGTCTCGACGGTGACCTCGGCGAGGCCGGGCAGCGCCAGGAGGAGCCCGTCGTCGACCGCGGTCAGCAGCCGGTACGTCAGATCGCGCGCGGCCGGGTCGCGCAGCGGGAGGACGACGGCCGTGTCGTAGCCGTCGGGCGCGCTGCCCTCGGCGGGCAACGGCAGCCGCAGCAGCGGGACATGCCCTTCCCTGCGGCGCAGTTCGTCGGCGAGGGAGGGGAGTTCGGCGGCCATCTCCCGGGCCTCGGCGAGCGACCAGCGGACGCCGCCGGACCGGCCGACGACGGCCGGTTCGTCGGTGACGGCGAGCACGGCGGCGAAGCCGACGCCGAACCGCCCGACGGGTGGGCCGTCGGCGGCGGGCGCGGCGTCGCGGCCGGTGCCGTCGCGCTCGGCCTCGCGGGCGGCGTCGTCGCGCTTGGCGGAGGCGCGCAGGGTGGACAGCGACTCGACGCCGGCGGCGTCCAGCCGGGCCCCGGTGTTGGCCGCGATGAGCGTGTCCTCGGTCAGCGTCAGCCGCAGCCGGCCGGGCACGCCCGCCCGGGCGGCCGCGTCGGAGGCGTTCTGGGCCAGCTCCACGACGAGCCGGTCCCGGTAGCCGCCCAGCGCCAGGTCCTCTTCGGCGTTGGCGTCCTCCCGGAAGCGGGCAGGGGACGCCGCCCACGCGTCGAGCACGCGACGGCGGAGCGCGGCGGTCTGGAAGAGGTCTTCTGCCATGCCGTGACGGTACCGCCCGGCGGCCCGGCCCGGTGACCGGGCCCACTCCCCGGTCGCCCGTTGGCCGACCCGTCCGGTCGGCCCGGTCGGGTCGGCCCGGTCGGGTCCGCCCGGTCGGGTCGAGGGCGGGGCGCCTCAGTCCTCGTGGAGTTCGAGTGCGTCGACGCGGGTCTCGTCGAGGACGGGGTCGGCGGGACGGACCGGCGCGGGCATGACGGCCGCCTCGGAGTGTCCGCCGCAGCCGTAGTCGAGTGCGACGACCCGGCCGTCGGCGGGCGAGTACTGGTTGCCGCACACGCCGAACGACTGCCGCAGCGATCCGGCGAGCGGCACGCAGAACCCGCAGGTGACGCAGGTGGCGGGGGCGGACTGGGCCATGAGGGTGCGCGGGCCGAAGCTCTCCTCCCAGCGCTCGGCGGCGAGCTGGAGTCCGAGCCGGGAGAGCACGCGGGCCCGGCGCATGCCCAGTTCGTCGGCGACCGCCCCGATCTCGGCGATGCGCGGCACCTCGGTGCGCTCGGGCGCGCCGGTTGTCGCGGTCTCCTCGACGGTGCCCGGGGCGGCGGTGTCGGCGGGCGGCAGCGGGGCCGGGG
>NZ_VJYK02000522.1 GCF_007097205.2 Streptomyces alkaliterrae | reverse complement strand
CCACTGGGCCCTCGGCGACTGCCCGAGGGCCCAGTGGACCCGGTACGCCCTCGACGCGACGCTGCTGTGCGTGCGGCGCGACGCGACCGGCGCCGGCCCGCCGGACTGGACCGCGCCACGCGACCTCACGTTCCGCGGCTGGCTGCGCGGCGGCTGCCGCGAACGCCCGCCTACGGTCGACGACCTCGACTACCATCTGGGCACCCTCTTCCCGCCCGTCCGCCCGCGCGGCTGGCTGGAGCTTCGGATGATGGACGCCCAGCTCGACGACGGCTGGATGGCGGCGGTCGCCATCGCGGCCACCCTGATGGACGACCCGAAGGCGGCCGAGATCGCCTACGCCGCCGTCGAACACCTCACCTCGCCCGACCTGTGGCTGAGGGCCGCGCGGAACGGCCCCGCCGACCCCGTGCTCGGCCCGGTGGTGCGCACCTGTGTGGCCACTGCCGTGGAGGCGCTGGGCCGCAGCGATCCGGGCGGCCCGGCGCACCGCGCCGCCGAGCAGTTCGCCGAACGATACGCCGGCCGGGGCCGCTGCCCGGCCGACGACTGCCTCGCCGACCGGATCGGAGTCATGTGATGCCCGCGCCCTCGACCACCGACCCGCGCTCAGTCGACCCGCGCCCAGACGACCCGCACGCCGCCGACCCCCGCGCCTCGGACCCGCACGCCGTCGACCCGCGGGCCGCCGCGCGGGTCGCGCTCGAACGGGCCCGGGCCCGCACCCGCGCCCTGGTCGACTGCCTCGACGACGACGAACTCACCGCCCAGCACTCCCGGTTGATGTCCCCCCTGGTCTGGGACCTGGCGCACATAGGCAACCAGGAGGAGATCTGGCTGGTCCGGGCCGCCGGCGGCCGCCCCGCCCTCCGCCCCGAACTCGATCCGCTCTACGACGCGTTCCGCACCCCGCGCGCCGACCGCCCCGCGCTCCCGCTGCTCGGTCCGGACGAGGCCCGCGCCTTCGTCGCCCGCGTCCGCGAGGCCTCGCTCGAAGTCCTCGAATCCGTCGAACTCACCACTGCCAACCCCCTGTCGGCCGACGCCTTCGTCTTCGGAATGGTCGCCCAGCACGAGCAGCAGCACGACGAGACGATGCTCGCCACCCACCAGCTGCGCCGCGGCCCCGCCGTGCTCACCGCGCCGCCGCCACCGGCTGCCCCGCGCGAGGCGCTGCCCGCCGAAGTCCTCGTACCCGGCGGGCCGTTCACCATGGGAACCGACACCGAGCCGTGGGCCCTGGACAACGAGCGTCCCGCCCACCGCGTCGACGTTCCCGCCTTCTGGCTGGACACCGTGCCCGTCACGAACGCCGCCTACCAGGAGTTCGTCGACGCCGGCGGCTACGACGAGCCGCGCTGGTGGCACCCGCGCGGCTGGGCGTACGTACGTGAACACGGCCTGCGCGCCCCGCTGTTCTGGCGCCGCGAAGGTGACAGCTGGCTGCGCCGCCGCTTCGGCCACGTCGAACCCGTACCACCCGAGCAGCCGGTCATGCACGTGTGCTGGTACGAGGCCGACGCGTACGCCCGGTGGGCCGGCCGCCGGCTGCCCACCGAGGCCGAGTGGGAGAAGGCCGCCCGGCACGATCCGGCCACCGGCCGTTCCCGCCGCCACCCGTGGGGCGACGACGCCCCCGGCCCCGAGCACGCCAACCTCGGCCAACGCCACCTGGAACCCGCCCCCGCTGGCGCATACCCGCGCGGCGCCGCCCCCTGCGGCGCCCGCCAACTGCTCGGCGACGTCTGGGAGTGGACCTCCTCCGACTTCACCGGCTACCCCGGCTTCGCCGCCTTCCCCTACGACGAGTACTCGAAGGTGTTCCTCGGCGGCGACTACGGCGACTACAAGGTGCTGCGCGGCGGCGCGTTCGGCGTCGACCCCGTCGCCTGCCGCGCCACGTTCCGCAACTGGGATCATCCGATCCGCCGCCAGATCTTCGCCGGCTTTCGTACCGCGCGCGACGCGGAGGTGACCGACTGATGTGCCGCCACCTGGCGTACATCGGCGCCGAGACGACCCTGGCCGCCGTCGTCAGCGAACCGCCGCACGGCCTGTACGAGCAGTCGTGGGCGCCCCGCCTGCAGCGCTACGGCACGGTCAACGCCGACGGCTTCGGCATCGGCTGGTACCCCGCGCCGGGCTCCGCCGACCCGGCCCCCCACCCGTCCGCCCAGATCGGTAC
>NZ_VJYK02000521.1 GCF_007097205.2 Streptomyces alkaliterrae | reverse complement strand
CCGCCACACCGTCCTCGGCAACCCCCTCCTCGGCCCCTACCCGGACGGCCTGGAGACCGCCGACTTCGCCCTCGGCTGCTTCTGGGGCGCCGAACGCGTCTTCTGGCGGCAGGACGGCGTCTGGACCACCCTCGTCGGCTACCAGGGCGGCACCACCCCCAACCCCACCTACGAGGAGGCCTGCAGCGGCCTCACCGGCCACACCGAGGCCGTCCGCGTCGTCCACGACCCCGCCGTCGTCCCCTACACCACCCTGCTCAAGCTCTTCTGGGAGAACCACGACCCCACGCAGGGCTTCCGCCAGGGCAACGACGTCGGCACCCAGTACCGCTCGGCGATCTTCACCCACTCCCCCGACCAGCACACCGCCGCGCTCGCCTCCCGCGACGCCTACCAGGCGACGCTCAAGGCCGCCGGCTACGGCGACATCACCACCGAGATCCTCCCCGCCACCCACAACCACTTCTACCCCGCCGAGCCCTACCACCAGCAGTACCTCGACAAGAATCCCGCCGGCTACTGCGGCATAGGCGGCACCGGCCTCTCCTGCCCCATCGGCCTCACCCCCACCTCCGACTGAGGCGGCGCCCCGAGCGGGGGACCAGTGGGCCGCATACCCGTACATGCCACCGGAGGCGGGGCCGCCTCGCTGAAGCGGCCCCGCCTCCGTCCTTCGCGGCCGTCGCCGGCTACCCCTCAGGCGGTCCCTGCGACAGGTCGATTCCGTCGGCCCGGTCGTCGAGGACGATGGTGACCGGTTCTCCGTCCGGACCGAGTGCCGCCAAGCCGTCGGCGATTCGGTCGTAGAAGCTGTGGGCGAGCGCCCAGTCGGCGGGGTCGGGCCGGTGCTGTCGGGTGTGCCACAGGCTGATCAGCACGGCTATCAGAGACCGCCCGGACAGCGCGGTGCGGATGCGGCCTGCCTCGTCGTCGGCCACCGCCTGCGGACAGCGGAAGTGCGGGTGCGGCGCGGCCTGGGCGACGACGAACTCCCAGGTGTCCCTGTGACAGATCAGGGTGGCCGAGGAGACGCGGGCCGCAGCCAGCAGCAACTCGTCGTGGGCCTTGTTCTCAGCGCTGCCCTCGTCCTCAAGGACGCCGTCGCCTCGACCGGCTTCACCGCGCAGGCCGTCACCGCGCAGGGCCTGCATCTCCCGTCGCAGCTCGCCGACTTCTTCGCGGAGAGTCCGTGTCTCGTCACTCGTTGCGGTGCCACGGAGTTCCGCAAGCACGCCACGCAGTTGGCTCGCCAGGGCAGCGGAAGTGTCGCCGTCGGACCCCGTTTCGACCGAGGCGTTCTGACTCGGCGGCACCAAGGGCGTGGCCTCGGGCCCGGAAGGCCCGATTTCCTCGTTCTGCGACACGGAGTGGTTCTCCTTCACGTCCGGATGTGGAGGTTGTTCGGATGGCAGTGCGTGTGCCGGTGAATCACCGCGAGGTGAAGGTGGTTCTGCGAGATGAGGCCGAAGCGCCTGAAGTAGGGCGCGCAGTTCACGAACGTCCTCGTGCAGGCCCTGGACCTCCGTGGCGGTCGCGGCGGAGTCGCGTGCACTGCGGACGTCGTCGCGCAGCCCTTTGATGTCCTTCCGGACGCTCTCCGCCGCGCGATGCCCGGCATCGCGGACGGTCTCCCGTGTCGCCTCGGACGCCGTGGCGACGGACTGTTCGAATGCGCCGACGATGCCGTTCACGGCCCGTCTGAGCTCCTCGACGTCCCTGATCAGACCGGCCAGTTCCTTCTTCCGCAAGCCTCCCCCTTTCCTCACCGGCACCTACGGCCGGCGGCGGGGCATCTCTTTCCGTAGTCCGGTCGGGTGATGCCGAAGGAGCGTTGCGCACCGGCACTCTGACCGGAACACGGCGGGATGGCCGAGTGTGCGCGAACGTCCGTCCGGTCGCCTCGAAGCGCAGCCCACCGACTACGACCTCCCTCTGACCGAGCCGAACAGGCATCTGCGTCTGGCCACCGGGCGTACACGACGCTGCCGTTTGCGCTGACCCGTGCGGTTCTACCGCCCGACGGAGCGGTCGTGGGCGTGTGTTCTGTTCGAGGAGGGCGTGGCCGAGGCACGGGTGCGGCAGGCCGGGGCGTGGGCGGTCGGGCGACGGCCGCCACGGTGGTCAGGTGGGGAGGTCGAGGGCGAGGAGGGTGGTGTCGGTGGCGGCCCAGAGATGGGTGGGGCTGGTGACGGC
>NZ_VJYK02000520.1 GCF_007097205.2 Streptomyces alkaliterrae | reverse complement strand
CGTTCATGCGGGCCCGCCTGTGCCCGCCCCCGCGTAGGCTGGCCCGCATGAACGATCGCTTGGTGTGGATCGACTGCGAGATGACCGGGCTCTCGCTGTCCGACGACGCGCTCATCGAGGTGGCCGCCCTGGTCACGGACTCGGAGCTGAACATCCTCGGCGACGGCGTCGACGTCGTCATCCGGCCCCCGGCCGCCGCGCTGGAGAGCATGCCCGACATCGTCCGCGAGATGCACACGGCCTCCGGCCTGCTCGACGAGCTCGACGGCGGCACGACGCTCGCCGACGCCGAGGCGCAGGTCCTCAACTACATCCGGCAGCACGTGCCCGAGGCCGGCCGCGCCCCGCTGTGCGGCAACTCGGTCTCCACCGACCGGGGCTTCCTCGCCCGCGACATGGCCGCCCTGGAGAGCCACCTCCACTACCGCATCGTGGACGTCTCCTCCGTCAAGGAGCTGGCCCGCCGCTGGTACCCCAGGGCCTACTTCAACAGCCCCGAGAAGTCCGGCAACCACCGGGCGCTGGCCGACATCCGGGAGTCCATCGCCGAGCTGCGCTACTACCGCGAGGCGGTCTTCGTGCCCCAGCCGGGCCCGGACTCCGACACCGCAAAGACGATCGCCGCCCGCCACGTCGTCCCGCCGGTCCCCGCCGAGCAGGCCGGCACCGCGAGCCCGGCGGAACCCACCGCCTGACCTGCCACCGGGCCCGATCCGCCCGACCGGGCTCCGGGTCCGCCTCGCCGGAAAAAGGCGTGCGCGAGCACCCTCGCCAACCCTGTACACTCGTATCGGCCGGTGCGGGAAACACACTCCACACCGGGCATGGTGGGCGTAGCTCAGTTGGTAGAGCACCTGGTTGTGGTCCAGGATGTCGCGGGTTCAAGTCCCGTCGTTCACCCTCGCTGACGAAGGCCCTGACCTGGGGAGACCCGGGCCAGGGCCTTCGTCGTGCGCCCGCGCCGGAGGCCCGGTGATCCTGGACAGCGGGGCGACTCGTCGGTAGCTTTTCGCTGAGCAAGCGCTTAGCGCAGGACTCGACGGCGAGGCCGGACAGGGAGGAACGCCATGCGGCGTACGGTGTACAACGAGGATCACGAGGCGTTCCGGCAGACGATCCGCGAGTTCATCAGCGAGGAGGTCGTGCCCTACTACCACGAGTGGGAGGGGCAGGGCTTCGTCCCGCGCGAGCTGTACCGCAAGCTCGGCGAGTTGGGCGTGTTCGGCATCGAGGTGCCGGAGGAGTACGGCGGCGCGGGCGAGACGAGCTTCAAGTTCTACGCCGTCATCACCGAGGAGTGCGCCCGGGCGGGCGTGAGCTTCGGCGGGTCGAGCGTGCACACCGCGCTTTGCCTGCCGTACCTGCTGGCGTACGCGGACGAGGAGCAGAAGCGCCGCTGGCTGCCGCCCTTCGTCTCCGGCGAGATGATGACCGCCATCGCGATGACCGAGCCGGGCACCGGCTCCGACCTCGCCGGCATGCAGACCACCGCGAAGCTGTCCGAGGACGGCACCCACTACGTGCTCAACGGCGCCAAGACCTTCATCACCGGCGGCGTGCAGGCCGACCGGGTGCTGGTGTGCGCCCGCACCTCCCCGGCGACGCCGGAGAACCGCCGCGGCGGCATCTCGATCCTGGTGGTGGACGCCCGAAGCGAGGGCTACACCGTGGGCCGGACCCTGGACAAGCTGGGCCTGAAGACCTCCGACACCGCCGAACTCTCCTTCAACGACGTGCGGGTGCCGGTCGAGGACCTGCTCGGCGAGGAGGGCCGGGGCTTCGAGTACCTGACCCACAACCTGCCGCAGGAGCGGTTGGGCATCGCGGTCGGCGCGTACGCGCAGGCCGCCGCCGCGGTCCGGTTCGCGCACGAGTACGTGCGCGAGCGCACGGTCTTCGGGCAGCCGGTGGCCGCGTTCCAGAACACCAAGTTCGTGCTGGCGGACTGCAAGGCGGACGTGGACGCGATGGAGGCCGTGGTCGACCGGGCGCTGGAGGCGCACGAGCAGGCCGCGTTGGGCGCTGCCGACGCGGCCTCCGCGAAGCTCTTCACCACCGAGACCGCCGCCCGCGTCATCGACAAGTGCCTCCAGCTGCACGGCGGTTACGGCTACATGCGGGAGTACCCGATCGCCCGCCTGTACGCCGACACCCGGGTGTCGCGGATCTACGGCGGCACCAGCGAGGTCATGCGCTCGATCATCGCGAAGTCGATGGGCCTCTGACCACTTCCCGCACAGGCGCGGAGAACGAACCCCGACCACCCCCCACCC
>NZ_VJYK02000052.1 GCF_007097205.2 Streptomyces alkaliterrae | reverse complement strand
GTCGGTCGGCGGAACGGTTCGGCCGCCCGTCCCGGCGCTAGCTTCGCGAACATGAGCGACTCCCGCAGCGGTATCCCCGACCCCGCCGGCCCCCGCCCGGCCGTCACCGAGCTGCGGATCTCCGCCTTCCGGGGCGTGCGCGGGCTGCGGCTGCCGCTGGGGCCGCTGACCCTCCTCGCCGGTCCCAGCGGCAGCGGCAAGTCGACGGTGATCGAGGCCTACGAGGTACTGGCCCGCCTGGCGTCCGGGGAGCGGCTGCGCGAGGTGTTCGGCGCGGCCCCCGGCGGCCCGCGAGCCTTCGTCCCGCAGCAGGCCCGCCCGGACGAACTCGGCCGCCGCGGCTTCCGTCTCGGCTGCACGGTCACCGGACCGGCCGGCGAGGTGCGCCTGGACCTCGCCGTCCAGGCCGAACCGAGCCTGCGGGTGGTAGGCGAACGCCTCGCCGACCACCGGCGCGTCCTGCTGGCGACGGCACTGCGCGACCCCGGCCGCCCTGTGGTCCAGGCCGAGTGGCACACCGCCGGAGTCAACGCGGTCACCCGCGCCCCGCTGCCCGACGACCAGCTGTGCACGGCGCTGCTGCCGCTGCGCGTCGCCGGCACCACGCAGGGCCAGCGACAGGTGCTCGCCGCCGCCGAACAGGTGGTGCTCGCCCTGCGGTCCGCGTTCCTCTGCGACCCCCGCCCGGAGACGATGCGCGAGACCGTCGCCGCCGGCGACGAGACGCTGCGCGGCTCCTGCGACAACCTCGCCGCCGTGCTGCGCAGGCTGCGCACCGAGTCCCCCGACGTCCACGCCGAACTGGTCGAGGCCGTCAACGCCGGCTGCGCCGCCGGGCCGCTGCGCGACCTGAGGGCGGAGGGCTGCGCGGGTCCGGAGGGCGGCATGATCCGGGCGGTCGCCGAACGCGTCGACGGCCGCCGCGTCCCGGTGGAGTGGTTCGCCGACGGCGAGCTGCGCCACACGGCCCTCGCCCTCGTCCTGCTCTTCGGCTCCCACGCCTGCCACGCCCGCGCCCCGCGCGAGGTCCCGCCGGGCCAACAGACCCTGATGGTGCTCGCCGACGGGCTCGACCGCGCCCTGGACGAGCGCCAGAGCGACGCGCTGCTGGCCCTCGCCGCCCGACGCTGCGGACAGGGCCGGGTCCGCCTGCTGGGCACCGTCGCCGACGCGGAAAGCGCCGCCCAGGTGCCGGGCGTCGACCTGGTCACGCTCGGCGGCCCGCGCCGCACCCGCCCGGCCGCGGCCGCCCCGCGCCCGGACCACCCCGCCGACGGCGCCGCACCGGCCGTCCCGCACTCCCGGGAGAGCCACCAGGCCGCAGAGGCGGAGACCGATCGGGTCGTCGCCCAGCCCGACCGGCGGGCGACCGGGCCGCAGACCGATGCCGAGCAGCCCGGGCCGCCGGCCCCGCGCCCGGCGGACAGTGGTAGACCTGGGGCATGAGCAGCAGTGCCCCCCGGCCGGCCGACGGCCCCCGACCCGATGTCGACTCCCTCCAGAAGCGCCTGGCCGACTTCGCCGCCGCCCGGGACTGGGGCCCCTACCACACCCCGAAGAACCTCGTCGCCGCGCTCAGCGTGGAGGCCGGGGAACTGGTGGAGATCTTCCAGTGGCTCACCCCGGAGCAGTCCATGCGGGTGATGGACGAGCCGGACCAGGCCCACCGGGTCGAGGACGAGATCGCGGACGTACTGGCCTATCTGCTGCAACTCTGCGAGGTGTTGGGCGTCGACCCGCTCACCGCGCTCGCCGCCAAGATCGACCGCAACGAGCTCCGCTTCCCGGCACCCGACCGCCGCGCGGCGTCCGACCGACGACACGGCGGCACAACCACGAATTAGCCCGACCGGCACCGGCGTTGCAGGATGGTGCGCATGGACCTGCGAATCTTCACCGAACCCCAGCAAGGCGCCGACTACGACACCCTGCTCACCGTCGCCCGAGCGACCGAGGAGCTGGGCTTCGACGCCTTCTTCCGCTCCGACCACTACCTCGCCATGGGCGACTCCGACGGGCTGCCGGGGCCGACCGACGCCTGGATCACCCTCGCCGGCCTCGCCCGGGACACCAGCCGCATCCGGCTGGGCACGCTGATGACCGCCGGCACCTTCCGGCTGCCCGGCGTGCTCGCCATCCAGGTCGCTCAGGTGGACGCGATGTCCGGCGGACGGGTCGAGTTCGGACTCGGCTCCGGCTGGTTCGAGGCCGAGCACACCGCCTACGGCATCCCGTTCCCCAAGGAGAAGTTCGGCCGGCTCGAGGAGCAGCTGGAGATCGTCACCGGCCTGTGGCGGACCCCGCTCGGTGAGACCTTCGACTACGAGGGCAGGTACTACCAGCTGAAAGACTCGCCCGCACTGCCCAAGCCGGCCCAGAACCGCGTCCCGGTGCTGGTCGGAGGGCACGGCGCCAAGCGCACACCGCGGCTGGCGGCCCGCTTCGCCGACGAGTTCAACATCCCCTTCGCCTCGATCGGGGAGACCGAGCGGCAGTTCGGCCGCGTCCGAGCCGCCGTCGAGGAGCACGGGCGGCGCCCCGACGAGTTGGTGTACTCCAACGCGCTTGTGGTGTGCGTCGGCAAGGACGACGGCGAGGTGGCCCGCCGGGCCGCCGCCATCGGGCGTGACGTCGAGGAGTTGAAGGAGAACGGCCTCGCGGGCAGCCCCGCCGAGGTCGTCGACAAACTCGGCCGGTACGCCGCCGTCGGCTCCGGCCGCGTCTACCTGCAGCTGCTCGACCTGACCGACCTGGACCACCTGGAGTTGATCTCCTCCCAGGTGATGTCCCAACTGCCGTGACCGTGCCACGACTTCCTCTCGCCGAAGCGCTGGCGAGGAGCACGGTCGTCCTGGACGGCGGGCTGTCCAACCAGCTCGCCGCCCAGGGCGCCGACCTGTCCGGTGACCTGTGGTCCGCCCGGCTCCTCGACGAGGCGCCCCACCAGCTGCGCACTGCCCACCGCGCCTACGTCGAGGCCGGCGCCCGCGTCCTGATCACCGCCAGCTACCAGGCGTCCTTCCGGGGCTTCGCGCGCCACGGACTGGACCACCGGGCCGCGCGCCGACTGTTCGCGCGCAGCGTCGAACTCGCCCGCGAGGCCGCCGGGCGCACGCCTGTCTGGGTCGCGGCCTCGGTCGGCCCCTACGGCGCGGTGCTGGCCGACGGCAGCGAGTACCGCGGCCGGTACGGCCTGAGCACCGCCGAACTCGTCCGCTTCCATCGGCCGCGCGTCGAAGCCCTCGTCGAGGCCGAACCGGACGTCCTGGCGCTGGAGACGGTCCCCGACGTCCGGGAGGCCGAGGCCCTGCTGACCGCCGCCCGGGGGCTCGGCGTGCCGCTGTGGCTGAGCTACACGATCAGCGGCGACCGGACCCGGGCCGGCCAACCGCTGCGCGAGGCGTTCGGGCTGGTCGTCGACGAGCCCGACGTCATCGCCGTCGGGGTGAACTGCTGCACCGCCGCCGACGCCGGCCGGGCCGTGCCGCTCGCCGCCGACGTCACCGGCCTGCCCGTCGTGGTCTACCCGAACAGCGGAGAGGACTACGACCCGGCCCGGGGCACGTGGCGGGGCCCGAGCACCTACCACCCGGAACTCGCCCTGCGCTGGCGCGCCGACGGCGCCCGACTCGTCGGCGGCTGCTGCCGCGTCGGTCCGGACCGGATCGCCGCACTCGCCGGACTCCTGTCACAGACGCCCTGACCGCCCGTCGGCGGAAAACCACTGGGACGCCACATCCGACCTCGGCATACTCGACCGGGTGTACCTGACCATCACTGCCGACGGCAGCCCCACCCAGCCCGCCACCGACCTCGGTTACCTGCTGCACAAACATCCCGAGAAGGTGCAGGACTTCAGCACCTCCTACGGGACGGCGCGGGTCTTCTACCCCGAGGCCACACCCCGGCGGTGCACGGCGGCGATGCTGTTGGAGGTCGATCCCGTCGCGCTGGCCCGCCGGGCCCGCCGTGGCAACAGCGGGCCGGACGCGAGCCTGTCCCAGTACGTCAACGACCGCCCCTACGCGGCCTCCTCACTGCTGGCCGTCGCGCTCGGCTCGGTGTTCCGCAGCGCGCTGCGCGGTACCTGCGCGGCGCGGCCCGAACTTCCGGGCCGGGAAATGGAGTTGCGCATCGAGGTGCCGGCGCTGTCCGCGCGCGGCGGCGGACTGGTCCGTCGGCTCTTCGAACCACTGGGCTGGCGGGTGCGCGCCGAGGCCGTACCCCTGGACGAGCGGTTCCCCGAGTGGGGTGAAGCCCGCTGTCTGCGCCTGAGTCTGGAGGGCACCGCCACACTCGCGGCCGCCCTCCGGCAGCTGTACGTCCTGCTCCCCGTGCTCGACGGCGCCAAGCACTACTGGGTCAGCCAGGACGAGGTGGACAAGCTGCTCCGTGCCGGCGAGGGCTGGCTGGAGCACCACCCGGAGCAGGCGCTGATCACCGCGCGCTACCTGGCCTACCGCCGGGGCCTGGCGCGGGAGGCGATGGAACGCCTGGAACTCGTCCGGCTCGCCGAGGCCGACGACACCACCGTCGGCGAACTGGACAACGCGGTCCCGCCGACCCCGGAAACACCGGAAGCCCCCGAGCCCGAGACCACCGGGACCACCGGGACCGGCGACACCGCCGCGCCCGTCTCCCTCTCCGCACACCGCCGTGCCGCGATCCTCGCCGCGCTCGGCGACTCCGGCGCGGCCCGGGTGCTCGATCTCGGCTGCGGCGAGGGGCGGTTGCTCGCCGACCTGGTCGCCGACCGCCGCTTCAGCGAGATCGTCGGCGTCGACGTGTCCACCCGGGCCCTGCGTATCGCCGCCCGTCGACTGCGACTCGACAGGATGGGGGAGCGGCAGGCCGCCCGGGTCAACCTCTTCCAGAGTTCGCTGAGTTACGTCGACAGTCGACTCGCGGGCTATGACGCCGCCGTGCTCAGCGAGGTCGTCGAGCACGTCGACCCGGCCCGGCTGCGCACGTTGGAACACGGCGTCTTCGCCGCCGCGCGGCCGCGCACGGCGATCGTCACCACCCCCAACGTCGAGTACAACGTGCGCTGGGAGTCGCTGCCGGCCGGCGAGCACCGCCACCACGACCACCGCTTCGAGTGGACCCGAGCCGAGTTCCGCCGCTGGGCCGAGGACGTCGCCGCACGCCACGGCTACACCGTCGCCCTCCGGCCGGTCGGCGAGGAGGACCCGGAGGTCGGACCGCCCACCCAGCTCGCCCTCTTCACCGCCACCGGGCCCGAGGAACCGGCCGACCGCGGCCGTATCGACGCGCGCCGGAAGGAGACCGCCGCATGACCAGGCTCGCCGTGCCCGACCTCTCGCTGATCGTGCTGATCGGCACCACCGGCTCGGGCAAGTCCACGTTCGCCGCCCGGCACTTCGCGTCCACCGAGGTGGTCTCCTCCGACGTCTGCCGCGGCCTGGTCAGCGACGACCAGAACGACCAGAGCGCCAGTTCCGACGCCTTCGACGTGCTGCACTACATCGCCGGCAAGCGGCTCGCCGCCGGCCGGCTGACGGTGGTGGACGCCACCAACGTCCAGTCCGAGGCCCGCCGACAGCTGCTGCGGCTGGCCAGGGAACACGACGTGCTGCCGGTGGCCGTGGTGCTCGACGTGCCCGAAGCGGTGTGTGCCGAGCGCAACGCCGCCAGGCCCGACCGCGCCGACATGCCCGCCCACGTCATCCCCCGCCAGCGACGCGAACTCCGCCGCTCCTTGCGTGGTCTGGAACGCGAGGGATTCCGGCGCGTGCACGTCCTGCGCGGAGTCGAGGAGGTCGAAGGCGCCGAGATCGTCCGCGAGCGCCGCTACAACGACCTGCGCCACCTCACCGGACCGTTCGACGTCATCGGTGACGTGCACGGCTGCCGCGCCGAACTGGAGGTGTTGCTCGAGCAGTTGGGCTACCGGCTCACCCGCGACGACACCGGCCGCGCGGTGGGCGCCCACCACCCAGAGGGCCGGACCGCCGTGTTCGTCGGCGACCTCGTCGACCGGGGCCCGGACAGCCCCGGCGTGCTGCGCCTGGTGATGGGCATGGTCGAGGCCGGCAGCGCGCTGGTCGTCTCCGGCAACCACGAGCAGAAGCTCGGCCGCCATCTGCGCGGCCGCAAGGTGCGCCTGGCACACGGCCTCGCCGAGACCGTCGAGCAGCTGGCACGCGAGGCCGAGGCCGACCCGGCGTTCCCCGCCCGCGTCGCGGAGTTCGTGAACGGCCTGATCAGCCACTACGTCCTGGACGGCGGCCGGCTGGTCGTCGCCCACGCCGGCCTGCCGGAGAAGTACCACAACCGGACCTCGGGCCGGGTGCGCGCGCACGCCCTGTACGGCGACACCACGGGCGAGACCGACGAGTTCGGCCTGCCCGTCCGCTATCCCTGGGCGGAGGACTACCGGGGCCGTGCCGCCGTCGTCTACGGCCACACACCTGTTCCGGACGCCGAATGGCTCAACAACACCATCTGCCTGGACACCGGCTGCGTCTTCGGCGGCGCGCTGACCGCCCTGCGCTGGCCCGAGCGGACCCTTGTCGACGTGCCGGCCGAGCGGGTCTGGTACGAGCCGGTGCGGCCGCTGGGCGGGGAGTCCCCGAGCGGCCGCCCGCTGGCGCTGACCGACGTCGCCGGCCGACGTGTCGTCGAGACCCGGCACCTGGGCCGGGTCGCCGTCCGCGAGGACAACGCCGCCGCCGCGCTGGAGGTGATGAGCCGCTTCGCGATCGAGCCCGGTCTGATGCCGTACCTGCCGCCCACGATGGCCCCCTGCGCCACCTCCCGCGAGGAGGGCTACCTGGAGCACCCGGCCGAGGCGTTCGCCGGGTACGCGCAGGCGGGCGTGCGGGAGGTCGTGTGCCAGGAGAAGCACATGGGCTCGCGGGCCGTGGCCCTGGTCTGCCGGGACGCGGCGACCGCCGAGAAGCGCTTCGACGCCCACGGCGGCGTCACCGGCGCCCTCTACACCCGCACCGGACGTCCCTTCTTCGACGACCCCGCCCTCACCGGCGCACTGCTGGACCGCCTCCGCGCGGCCGTCGACGCGGCCGGGCTGTGGCAGGAACTGGACACCGACTGGCTGCTGCTCGACGCCGAACTGCTGCCGTGGTCGGCCAAGGCGGCCGGACTGCTGCGCGAGCAGTACGCCGCGGTGGGCGCGGCCGCAGGCAGCGTCCTGCCGACCGTCGTGGCCGACCTGGAACGGGCCGCCGCGCGCGGACTGCCGGTCGGCGCCCTCCTCGCCGACCAGCGTGAACGCGCCGGCTGCGCGGCGGCCTTCACCGAGGCGTACCGGCGCTACTGCTGGCCGGTGGACGGCCTGGACGGCATCCGGCTCGCCCCCTTCCAACTGCTCGCGGTGGAAGGCCGCAGCCTGGCGGGCGAGCCGCACGACCGGCAGCTGGCGCTGATCGACCGCATGGTCGAGGCCGACCCCGGCGGCCTGCTGCGCCGCACCGACCGGCTGCTCGTGGACACCGGCGACCCGGCGTCCGTCGACGCCGGTACGAAGTGGTGGCTGCGCCTGACCGGGGCCGGTGGCGAGGGCATGGTCGTCAAACCCCTGCACCCGCTCACCCGCCGCCCGGGCGGACGGCTTGTCCAGCCCGGCGTGAAGTGCCGGGGCCGGGAGTACCTGCGGATCGTCTACGGCCCGGAGTACACCAGGCCGCGGCAGCTCGAGCGGCTGCGCGAACGGCATCTGGGCCACAAGGAGTCCCTGGCGCTGCGCGAGTACGCCCTCGGCGTGGAGGCGCTGGACCGCCTCGCGGCCGGTGAGCCGCTGTGGCGGGTCCACGAGGCGGTGTTCGCCGTCCTCGCACTGGAGTCCGAACCGGTGGACCCCCGCCTCTGAAGCAGCCCCCGCCGGGCCCGCCGTCCCCCGGGGCGGCGGGCCCGGCGTGTTGCCGTGGGGCGAAATCCCTGCGGCGCACTGGGCCAACGGCCGCCGCTCGGACAGGATGGGGAGATGGGATTCCACGTCGATTCCGAGGTCGGCCGGCTGCGTCGCGTCATCCTGCACCGGCCGGACCTGGAGCTGAAACGGCTCACGCCGTCCAACAAGGACGACCTGCTCTTCGACGACGTGCTGTGGGTGCGGCGCGCACGCCAGGAGCACGACACGTTCGCCGACATACTGCGCGACCGGGGCGTCGAGGTGCACCTGTTCCGCGATCTGCTCACCGAGACGCTGGACGTGCCGGCCGCCCGCCGGCTGGTGCTGGAGCGCGTCTTCGACGAGCAGGCGTTCGGGCCGCTGGCCGCCGACCGGCTGCGGTCCGGCTACGACGAGCTGCCGGCCACCGAGCTGGCGAACGTGCTCATCGGCGGCGAGACCAAGCGCGAGTACCTGGAACGGCAGCCGGAGCCCGTCTCCGTGCACTTCCACTCCCTGGCCATGGACGACTTCCTGCTGAACCCGCTGCCCAACCACCTCTTCACCCGGGACACCTCGGCGTGGATCTACGACGGCGTGGCGATCAACGCCATGCGCTGGCCGGCGCGTCAGCGCGAGACCGTGCACTTCGAGGCGATCTACCTGCACCACCCGATGTTCGACGAGGCGTCCTTCCGGGTGTGGTCCCGGGCCGGCAGCAGCCATCCGTCGACGATCGAGGGCGGCGACGTCCTGGTGATCGGCAACGGCGCGGTGCTGGTGGGCATGAGCGAGCGGACGACGCCGCAGGCGGTGGAGACGCTGGCCAGGGAGCTGTTCCGGGCCGGTTCCGCGCGGGTGATCGTGGCGCTCGACATGCCCAAGCGGCGTTCGTTCATGCATCTGGACACCGTGATGACCATGGTCGACAAGGACACCTTCACCCAGTACGCCGGTCTTGGCATGCTGCGCTCGTACACGATCGAGCCGGGCGGCTCGGGGGACGAGCTGAAGGTGACCGACCACCCGGCCGAGGAGATGCACCACGCGATCGCGGCGGCGCTCGGCGTCGGGGTGGTGCGGGTGCTGACCGCGACGCAGGACGTGCGGTCCGCCGAGCGCGAGCAGTGGGACGACGGCTGTAACGTGCTGGCCGTGGAGCCGGGCGTGGTCGTCGCCTACGAGCGCAACGTCACCACCAACACCCACCTGCGCAAACAGGGCGTGGAGGTGCTGGAGATCCCTGGCAGCGAGCTGGGCCGGGGGCGCGGCGGACCGCGCTGTATGAGTTGCCCCGTGGAGCGGGACGCGGTGAGCTGAGGTTGCCGGTGGCCCGAGGGGGCGGTCGGGCGGACCGGGGAACCTACCTGCATAGTGATGCGTTCATTCGTATATACTTCCGGTTCGAGTCCGTTGCACACGACCTAGGAGCGCCGCATGGCGACAGACCTCAAGGGCCGCCATTTCCTGAAGGAGCTGGACTTCACCGCCGAGGAGTTCCGCTCACTGGTCACGCTTGCCGCCGAGCTGAAGGCCGCCAAGCGGCTGGGCACCGAGCAGCAGCGGCTGCGCGGCAGGAACATCGTCCTGATCTTCGAGAAGGCCTCCACCAGGACCCGCTGCGCCTTCGAGGTCGCCGCCGCGGACCAGGGCGCCCGCACGATGTGCCTGGACCCGGCCGGCTCCCAGATGGGCCGCAAGGAGTCGACCAAGGACACCGCCCGGGTGCTCGGCCGGATGTTCGACGCGATCGAGTACCGGGGCAGCGCCCAGCACGCCGTCGAGGAACTGGCCGAGCACGCCGGCGTGCCCGTCTACAACGGACTCACCGACACCTGGCATCCCACCCAGATGCTCGCCGACGTGCTCACCATGACCGAGCACTGCGACAAGCCGCTGGAGCGCATCAGCTACGCCTACCTCGGCGACGCCCGCTACAACATGGGCAACTCCTACCTCGTGACGGGCGCGCTGCTCGGCATGGACGTGCGCATCGTGGCCCCGCGCGAGCTGTGGCCGTCCCCGGAGGTGACGGCACGGGCGCGTGAGCTGGCGGAGACCACCGGTGCCCGGCTGCTGATCACCGAGAAGGTGGACGAGGGCGTCGCGGGCGCGGACTTCGTCGCCACCGACGTGTGGGTGTCGATGGGGGAGCCCGCCGATGTGTGGGACGAGCGCATCAAGCTGCTCGCGCCCTACGCCGTCACCTCCGACGTGCTCGCCGCCACCGGCAACCCTGACGTGCGGTTCCTGCACTGCCTGCCCGCTTTCCACGACCTGGGCACCGAGGTCGGCAGGGAGATCCACGAGCGCCACGGGCTCACCGCGCTGGAGGTCTCCGACGAGGTCTTCGAGTCCGAGGCGTCGCTGGTCTTCGAGGAGGCCGAGAACCGCATGCACACCATCAAGGCCGTCCTCGTCGCCACGCTCGGCGACCAGCCCTGACCAGCCCTGACCAGCCCTGACCAGCCCTGAGCAGCCGGGCCCGGCGCTATTCGCGGCCGTAGCCGCGCATCTCCTCCTCCCAGAGCTCCTCGTCCGGGGTGCGCTGGTCGGGGCCCGGCTGTTCGTCGAACCAGGCCTCGTCGGCCTCACGGCGGTTCCCCACGATCGCCGCGATCGGCGGTATCAGCGCCGCGACCACGCACATCCCCACGGCGATCGGGACGGAGACAAGCCGCACGAAGACCGTCGCGCTGAGGAACAGCGTCAGACACACTGTCATCAGCGCGAAGTACCGCCGACGCCGTCGTGCGTACATACCTCCACACTACGACCGGCCGGCGGGCGGGGACAGCTTCTCGGCGAAGGCGGGCGGCGGGCCCGGCCCTCGGGGTGTAACAGTCGGGTGACCGTGGCCCGGGCCGTCATCCGCATGCCGTCGTCACCGGCCGCCGGTGCCGCTCATCGCCTCCATGTCCATGTACACGACCTCCCAGTGGTGGCCGTCCGGGTCCTGGAAGCTGCGGCCGTACATCGGGCCCTCGTCCATCGTGTCGCCTGCCGGTCCGCCGCCGGAGGCGAGCGCCTTGTCGCACAGCTGGTCGACCTCCGCGCGGCTGTCGGCGCTCAGACAGAGCAGCGCCTCGGTGGTGGTGCCGGTGTCCGCGATCTGCTTGCTGGTGAACCGCTTGAAGAACGGCTCGGTGAGCAGCATCGCGTAGATGGTGTCGCTGAAGACCACGCAGGCGGCGTTCTCGTCGCTGAAGTCGGGGTTGATGCCGAAGCCGAGCTCGGTGAAGAACTTCTTGCTGACCTCCAGGTCCTTGACCGGAAGGTTGACGAAGATCATGCGGGCCATGACGGTGCTCTCCTCTGCGGTACTCCGGCCGCCACGTGCCGGCGGTCGGTGCGTTCAAAGAGGTAGACGGCGGGCCTTCGCGGAACTCATCGCTCGGCGCGGGGAATCCTCGAGAGGTCTTCGCCGCCCCCGCCGGTGCCTCGGCGGGGGCGGCGCGGTGAACCGGGGTGGCGCGCTGCCGTGGCTGCGTCCACCGCCCCACCCCGGTGGTCCGTGGGTTCCTCAGCCCGCCGGGGCGGGCGCGGCGTGTGCATGGTCGTGCGTCGCCGGTTCGTGCTCGCAGGCCTCGTCCAGGCCGTACGTCTCCCAGGCGGGGAACGGGTCCTGCCCGCCCGCGACCGTCTCGCCGTCGGCCAACAGGCAGTCGGCCAGCGCCTTCTGGAGAGCGGCGGCGCGCAGCTCGGTGCCGATGAACACCAGCTCCTGGCCCTGGGACGCGGGGCCCTGCGACGCGGAGGCCTGGGCGCCGCCGGGACCCGCGTCGCGGGCGCCGGAGGGCTCGAAGCGGGCCACCGAGCCGGCCTGCGACCACAGCCCGGTCACCCGCGGCCGGCTGGCCAGCCAGAAGAAGCCCTTGGAGCGCAGCACCCGCCCGAACTCGCCGCTGTCCATCCGTTCGGTGACAAAGCGCCACAGCCGCTGCGGGTGGAAGGGCCGGTCGGCGCGGAAGACCGTGCTGGAGATGCCGTACTCCTCGGTCTCCGGAACGTGGTCGCCGTTGAGCTCCATGACCCACCCGGGGGCCTGCTGGGCCTTCTCCAGGTCGAACAGCCCGGTCCCGAGCACCTGCCGGAGGTCCACCCGGCCGAGCGTGGCGGGCACCAGGCGGGCGGCGGGGTTGAGCCTGCTGAGCGCCGCGCGCAGCCGGTCCGCGTCGGCGGCGCCGACGAGGTCGAGCTTGTTGAGCACGATGACGTCCGCGAACTCGACCTGGTCCATCAGCAGGTCGCTGACGGTGCGTTCGTCGTCCTCGTACTGGTCGAGTCCGCGCTCGACCAGCCCGTCCCCGCTGTTCAACTCGTGCAGGAAGTTGGCGGCGTCCACGACGGTGACCATGGTGTCCAGTCGGGCGAGGTCGCCGAGCGTGGCGCCGTCGTCGCGTGGGAAGGCGAACGTCGCGGCGACCGGCATCGGCTCGGAGATCCCGCTCGACTCGATCAGCAGATGGTCGAAGCGGCCCTCTCGCGCCAGCCGGTCCACCTCCTCCAGGAGGTCGTCCCGCAGGGTGCAGCAGATGCAGCCGTTGGTCATCTCCACCAGCCGCTCCTCGGTGCGGGACAGGGCGGCCTCACCGCCCCTGACCAGCGCGGCGTCGATGTTGACCTCGCTCATGTCGTTCACGATGACCGCGACCCGCAACCCCTCGCGGTTGGCCAGCACGTGGTTGAGCAGCGTGGTCTTGCCGGCGCCGAGGAAGCCGGAGAGCACGGTCACCGGCAACCGGTGGTCGTCGTCCGCCCGGGGCATCGCGTTCAGCCCTCCGGGCGCAGCAGGCCGCGCTCGTACGCCTTCACCAGGCGCTGCGGAACCATGTAGACGCTGCCGTCCACGGTCACCGGGACGAGCTGCGGGGTGGTCGCCTTCCACTGCGCGCGGCGGTGGCGGGTGTTGCTGCGCGACATCTTCCGCTTGGGTACGGCCATGGGAGTCCTCCGGGAGTCCTGCTGCGTGGGCCTCCGCACCGTACCTGAAAACGGTTCTCGTTTCTAAATCGAGGTCCCGTCATGGTCTTCCGCGGGCGCCCCCAGTTCCACGCCCGCCCTCAGCTCCACGGCCCTCAGCTCCCGGCCCTCAGCTCCACGGCCTGACCGCGAGCCTGATCCGGGCGCCGTCGCCGAGGATCGGGGCGGCCGTCGGCGGCAGAGGCACGTGCGCGACCCACACCCCGGTGCGCGGATCCTCGTCGCCCAGCGGCGCCCCGCTCGGCGCGTGATCCTTGATCGCACCCGGGATGACCGAGTTCCAGGCCGCCCGGATCTCCTCGCCCGACTCCGCCGCGCGCAGATCGACGACAAGGGTGTCGGCGAAGTCCGCGGCCTGCTCCAGATGGTCGCGGAAGCGGAGCAGGCCGTGCCGACCGCGCAGCGAGAGGACGCGCAACTGGAGCGCGTAGCGCATCGCCGGACTGCCCGGCGGCCGGGGCAGACCACTGCCGAGGAAGACGTCCGCCAGCGGCGTCCGGCCGTCCGCCCGGGCGGAGGATCCCGGCGCGTCCAACTGGACGGGACACCAGTGCGCGGCCAGCCGCTCGTGCATGACGATCGGCAGACCGCGCACCGACAGCATGACCTCGGCCTGCCAGGTGACACCCGACTCCGGCGGAAGCCGGTAGTCGACGAGGGACACCTCGATCCTGCGGTCCCCGAACAGGAAGCGCCGCAGGTTCTCGTACCCCTCCTCGGAGTTGACCAGCCCGTAGCGGCCGCTGTGGCTGCGATGCACGAAGACGACGTGCGAGCCCGGCACGTACGCGTTCTCGATCTTCACCAGGCCGTCGCTCCGAGCACCGACCGTGGCCGCGGACAGCCCGAAGGCGACGTCGTAGTCCGCCGGGTTCGTCCCCACCAGGCAGAACACCCGGTCCTTGGGGAAGGACAGCTCTCCCTCCGGCATCTGCCGGGCGTCCCAGTCCCTCGGCGGACCACCCGGCACCCGGCGGGCCTCCGCCGTCAGGTACTCGTACATACGGCGCGGACCGAAAATGTCCGCGCCCTTGACCCCCGTCACGTCCCGCAGCTTCTCCAGCACGCCGTAGCCGACGTCGAAGGTGATGCCGCCGTGCGGGGTGCCGTAGGTGAAGAGGGTGTCGACGTAGTCCGTCGGGTCGCGGCCCATGTCGGGAAGGACCTTCTGGAGCAGGCAGCGGGCGATCAGACCGCCCATGGAGTGCGCCACCAGATGGACACGCGGCGCACCGCTCCTGGCGCGCAGCCGTTCCACCAGTCGCAGCAGGTCGCGCGCCGCCGACTCCAGCCGGAACCGCTCGGGCCGCTCGTCCCACGTACTGGCGTACCGGTCGTAGAAGCGGTGCACCCAGATACTGTCCGGCGGCACCTCGTCGTGCGCGTCCAGATACGCCTCCTGGCCGCCCTCCACCAGGACGTGGTAGCCCTCGTCGAGATGGAGCCGCAGCAGCGGACTCTCGAACTGGTGGAACGTCGGCTCGTTCCGCGCGCCCACCCGCACATGCGTGGAACCCTCGTTGAACCCGTAGAACGGGTCCTTCACGGCGCTGTTGATGCCCGACGTGTCGCCGGCGAAACCCCTGACGTACACGATCGGAAACCTGCTCCTGCCTGCCACGGTTCCTCCACGAGGCGGCCGACTCGGCCGGATGGAGGAGTGCAGGCGGGGCGCTCGCCGCGAGGCCGGGCGGAGGGGCGACTCCGCCCGGTGGCTCCGCCTGACGACGCCCCGGGCCGGTTTCCCACCGGTCGAGGTGGGGACACTTCGACCGTACGTCGGCACCATGGGCCGTGCCACCGGATGCCACCCGCGGACGGGGGCGTGGCGGCCCGCCGGCGAGGCGGGACGCCGCCGGTCGGCCTGAAGCCGGCGGCGTCCCCCACTCCTGGCTCAGCGCCGGCGCCACAGGGCGGGGGCCGACGGCGGCTCCCAGCCGGGCTGGGCGGTGTGTGCCTGAAGGCACTCGTACGTCGCGCCGGAGTAGGTCACCCGGTCCCCGACGCGGTAGGCGGTACCGACCGCCCAGGTGCCGCCGGTCGGCGTGGGCGACGGCTCGCCCGGCCCCTGCCGCAGATTGAGCACGAAGTCGAAGCTCGCCTCCCGCGCGGAACCCACCTGCCGGACGTCCATCAGCAGCGCCGGGTTGAACAACTGGTCGGTCGCGTTGCGCGGCTCGTTCGGGAAGTACAGCTGCGTGGTGAGCACCGGACGGCCCGGCGCCTGCGCCTTGACATGAAGATGCCGCGTCCGGCCCGGGTACAGGCCTGGGACGATCGTCTCCAACCGGAAGGCGCCCCGGGAGTCGGTGAACTGGTGCCCCCGGTAGCGGAACCCCCGGTTGTCGTAGGCGCCGTTCACGTCCGCCTGCCAGAAGTCCAGCAGCACGCCGGAAACCGGCTGGCAGCCGAGCCCGAACACGTACCCGGTGAGCGTGAGCCGCACACCCTGTGCGCCGGGCTCCAACAGGGACGTGCGGCGAGGCGAGTTGGGTTTGAAGTAGGGGCCCTCCATCTGCGGTGGGGTGGGGTCGTCACCGTCGTCGCACATCGGCGTGGGGACCAGCGGGCGCTCGCTCGGCGCGGCGTCCCTCGCGAGCGCCGCACCGCCGAGCGCCGCGGAGAGCGGGACGGCGGCAAGCGCCACCTTCAACAGCCCCTTCCGGCTGATGCCGCCACCCGGCGACTGCTCCGACTCCTGTTCCTCCTGCACGAACGCCTCCTGTGTCTGTGGGGGGAGGGGGTCCCGCAAGACGCTAGGAGACCTCGCCCCGCCCGGCGATGGACTGAACAGGGCAGCCGTGGTGACCAGCCCGGGTCGGCCGGCCCCGACGGCGGCGGGGGCCTCAGCGGCGTGCGGAATCCGCGGGTCGCGCGACGGCCGCCGGCGGAAGCCGGCCCGCGCGGCGGAAGGCGCCGGGGCTGATGCCGGTCTCGCGGCGGAAGAAGCGGCAGAAGTAGGCGGGGTCCGGATAGCCGACACGCCCGGCCACCCGCCGCACGGACAACTCCGTCGCGACCAGCAGCCGTTTGGCCTCCCGAACCCGCGCCTCCCGCAGCAGCTGGCTCGGCGTCCGGCCCGTGGCCCGCTTGACCGACTCGGTGAGGTAGCCGCCGCTGACCCCGAGCCGGGCGGCGTGCTCACCGACGGACAAGCCCACGCCGTCCGGCAGGGCGAGCCGTCCGAGGAAGTCCCGCGCCAGCTCCCGCGCCCGGTCCTCCACCGGCGGCCGGCCCGTGCCGTCGGGCGCCTCCGGCGCCCCGCCGGCCGGTGCGGCGACCGACCGCGCGGCCCGTACCAACAGCACGTGCAGCAGCGACTCCAGCACCGAACGGTGGCCGTTCGCACCGCCCTCGTGCTCCTCCCGCATCTCCCGCAGCAGGGCGGTCAGCCCCCGCGCCTGTTCGTCCGAGAGGGGCAGCAGCGGTTGCGCGCTGAGCGAGCGCAGCAGCTCCTCGTCCTCGGGGTGGGTCAGCAGGAAGTCCGGGTTGAACAGCACGACCCAGCCGGAGAGTTGACCCGACAGCTCCCAGTGGTGGACCTGGCCGGGCCAGATCACACACAGCTGCGGCGGCCGCAGCGGCCGGCACACCGAGTCCACCACATGGCGGCCGGAACCCTCCGCGACGTACACGACTTCGTGGAAGGAGTGCCGGTGCGGGAAGGAGGCACGGGAGAGCGGACCGATCGTGTCGAAGGTACCGAGCGCGAACGGCAGCAGATGCGGCGCGGGCACGTCGAGCCGGTGCAGCGGCACGGGATCCGCGGACACCCTCGGCCGGTCCGGGGCACGGGTCATCCCTCCACGGTAGGCGTCGCACGCCGCCCCGACCGTCCGAACGCGGAGATGTCCCCTCCACGTCTCGCAGCGGGTTGTTCAGCGGTGCGGCGAGCCCTCCAGCGGGAGGCGCAGAGCCGACCGTCCGACCCGCTGCGCGGAAAGGAGCAAACCGCCGTGACCTCCGGGCCCGGCTGCCGCCCCGCCGCCGTCGCAGGGCGGCGGACCCTACGAGCCGGCTTCCGCGTGCTCGCGCAGTGTCCGGCTGACCTCCTCGTCGCCGGTCTGCTCGAAGCGCTCGTACCACTGGCCGACCGACCGGAAGTCCGACGGCTGGTGGAGGCAGACGAGGCCGTCGGCCTCCGCGCGCAGCTCCGCCGCCGCCTCTGGCGAGCAGACGGGGACGGCGAGGACCAGCCGGTCGGGCCGCCGCCGTCGCAGATGCCGCAGCGCGGCACGCGCGGTGACGCCGGTCGCGAGCCCGTCGTCGACGAGGATCACGGCCCGCCCCTCGACCTCGGGCGCCGGCCGGTCACCCCGGTACAGCAGCTCCCGACGGTGCAGCTCGGCCCGCTCCCGGGCGACGTCCGGCCCGAGCCGGTCCTCGCTCAGGTCGAGCATCCGCAGCGCCCGCCGGTCGAACAGCGGCGGGTCCTCGCCCGCGATCGCGCCGATACCGGTCTCCGGGTGGCCGGGGAGACCGATCTTCCGCGCCACGACGACGTCGAGCGGAGCCCCGAGGGCGGCGGCGACCTCACCGGCCACCGGCACACCCCCGCGCGGCAGCGCCAGGACAAGCGCGTTGACGAGGTCTCCGTCGCCCGCCCACTCCGTCAGCCGCGCGCCGAGTTCCCGCCCGGCGTGCCGGCGATCGCGGAATCTCATGACCACCGCCGCCTCTCCTCGATCGAAGTCCGGCGCCGATCCCGGCAGGAGCGGACGCCTGGTGTGCCCGGCTCCGAGTTCCCGTGCCCGTCGGGAGCAAAACGGCGGGGCGGTGGTCCCCGTCGAACATCCCCGACCGGCTTCGGCCCGCCCCTCCGGCCCGCGGCCGCTCACCGTGTCTCGCGCGCCGTGATCCCGAGCCAGCACCCCCAGCCGACCAGCTGGGGCAGCCAGTAGCTCCAGATCCGGTACACCAGCGCGGCGGCGAACGCCTGTCCCGGGTGCAGGCCGTAGACCACCAGCAGACCCGTCAGGCTCGCCTCCGCGATGCCGATCCCGCCCGGTGTCAGGCGCGCGCTGACCGGGATCTGCACCAGCCCGTACGCCAGCAGCAGGCCGCCCCAGGGGACCGGGACGCCCAACGCCCAGAGGCTGGCCACCAGACAGGCCGCGTCGAACACCCAGTTCAGCACGGCCAGCCCTACGGGCCACAGCCACGGCCGTACCCCGGGCCGTACCCGCCTGGCATGCGTCACCAGTCCCCGCGCCGCCTTGCTCGCCGCCCTGGCCCGGCCGTACCGGGCCTCGACGCGCGCCCAGCCGCGGCCCGTGGCCCGCCGGACGACGGCCGACCGCAGCGCGATCAGGCCGATGACGGCCAGCGCCGCCAGCGCCGACAGCACGGCCAGCAGCGCCGGGCCGGGTCCCCGGGAGCCGGCCGTCAGGGCGCCCACCGCGATCACCGTCAGCAGCGCCAGCGCCGACAGCGCTCCCGAGACCACCAGCACCGCCGCGGTCAGCGCCTCTCCCGCCCCCCGGCGTCGCAGCTGGTGGTAGAGCCAGGCGACGGAGAACGCCGCGCCCGCGGGCAGCACCCCGGCGATCGCGTTCGCCGACAGCACCAGCGGCACCATCCCGGCCGTGGTCATCCGCAGCCCGCCGGTGGCGAGCAACCACCGCTGCATCGCGGCCAGGCACACCAACGCGGCGGCCTCGCACAGCAGGGCCACCGATGCCTTGGCGGGATCGATGCGCGCCAGCAGTTCAACGGCCCGGCGCAGTTCCCCCTGTTGCGAGACCACACCCAGCAGCGCGGCGGTGAACAGCACCGCGGCCAGCAGCCACCACAGCCAGCCGATTCGCGCCCACCGCGCCCCCGAAGCGCGGCCGCCACGTGTCATGGCCGATGCTCCGCACCCACAACCGCCACGTACAGCACATCATCGACGCTATCGCGGGAATCCCCGCCCCGCGCTTCCTGCGCCGCCGGGCCGGGGTCGGGGGCGCTTCGGCCCGGACTATTGACCGGCCCGAAGCCCGGCCCTACGTTGTCGGGAATTTGAGAGCGCTCTCAGAGGGGCTGCGTATGAGAATTCCACGAACCGTCTCGGTGCTGACAACGGCGGCTCTGGCCGCCACCGCGCTGGGCACCGTCGGCAGCGGTGCCGCTTCCGCCGCCACCATCGAGGTGGGCAGGGGCAGTTACAGCGACGTGCGCCCCGCCGGCACCCAGGGACCGTCGAACAACACCGGCCAGCCGGTGAAACCGAAGGTCACCCCCGCCATGGCGGACACCCCCGTCCCGACGAACGACTGGTGGTCCTCGCTGGCTTTCCAGCGCTTCGCCGGCAACCCGTGGTCGGAGAACATGTACGGCCACCCCCTCACCTACAAGGCGGTCTCCGGCGGCCTGGAGGTCGGCTACCCGACCACGCACCGGATCGTGGGCGAGGGCCGCCAGTACGAGTTCCCGCACAAGGCCGACCTGACCCTCGGGCTCGTGGGCCTCAACTCGCCGGACGCGAAGGCGGACGGGTGGAGCGACTGGACCGTCAGCCCCTACTGGAGCGACGGCACGCGCAGTCTGCGCACGACCATCGGCCACGGCCTCCCGTACGTGTACGCCGAGGGCACCGGAGGCGCGGCGCGGATCGGGGCGGCGGCCCCGCCGACGGTCTTCGCCGACGAGGGCAACGTCCTCGGTGTCACCGTCTCGGGGCGTCACTACGCGCTGTTCGCCCCGAGCGGCAGCGACTGGACCGTATCCGGCAACGAGATCCGGGCGGATCTGCGCGGCAGGGACTACTTCTCCCTGGCTGTCCTCCCCGGCAGGGAGGCGCTCGCCGACTTCACGAAATACGCCTTCAGCTTCGTCACCGGATCGAAGGTGGACTGGGACTACCGGGAGGGGGACGGCGAGATCAGGGCGACCTACTCGCTGACCACCGAGGCGAAGGAAGGGACCCGGACGGGCACCTACCAGGCGCTCTACCGCCACCAGTGGCTGCACACCGGCGACCCCCTGACCTCCTACCGCTACGTCTCCCCGCGCGGCGAGATGAAGGTCCGCGAGGGCACGACCTTCTCGACGACCCAGAAGGTGAACGGCGTGCTGCCCGGCCTGCCGAGCGCCGCGGGCGTCGACAGGGCGAAGCTCAGGACCTACATCAACGAGGTGCTGGCCCAGGGCGACCCCTTCAGCGGCGCGGTCGACACCTACTGGACCGGCAAGGCACTGGGCAAGCTCGCCCAACTCGTGCCCCTCGCGGACCAGATCGGGGACAACGCGGGCCGCGACAGACTGCTGACCCTGATCAAGGGCCGGATGGAGGAGTGGTTCACGGTCGGCGGCCCCTCCGAGTTCTCCTACGACAAGGACTGGCGGACCCTCATCGGGTATCCGGCCTCCTACGGCAGCGACCAGGAACTCAACGACCACCACTTCCACTACTCGTACTACGTGATGGCCGCCGCCATCGTGGCGCAGTACGACCCCCGGTGGGCCGCCGACTCGGAGTGGGGCGGCATGGTGAAGGAACTCGTCAAGGACGCCGCCAACCCCGCACGCGACGACCGCAGGTACCCGTTCCTCCGAGGCTTCGACGTCTACGCCGGGCACAGCTGGGCCGCGGGCCACGCGGCATTCGCGGCCGGCAACAACCAGGAGTCGTCCTCGGAGTCGATCAACCTCAGCGCCGGCCTGATCATGTGGGGTTCGGCCATGGGCGACAAGGCGCTGCGCGACCAGGGCGTCTACATGCTGACGACCGAGTCGGAGTCGATCGCGCAGTACTGGTTCGACGCCGACCAGCAGGTCTATCCGAAGGACTTCGGCCACGACGTCGTCGGCATGGTCTGGGGCAGCGGCGGCGCCTACGCGACCTGGTGGACCGCCAACCCCGAGGAGATCCACGGCATCAACTTCCTTCCCATGACCGGGGGTTCGCTGCACCTGGCACGCGAGAAGGCCATGCTGAGGCGCAGCGTGGCCGAGATGGAGAGGGAGAACGGCGGCCCGGCCGACGAGTGGAAGGACATCTTCTGGCAGGTCCAAGCCCTCTACGACCCGGCCGGGGCCATGGGCTACTGGAACCGGTGGAACGGCGGCTACGAGCCCGAGGCCGGCGCGAGCAAGGCCCACACCTACCACTGGGTGGCCACGATGAACTCCATCGGCTCGCCGGACATGACCGTCACGGCCGACTCCCCGACCGCCGTCGTCTTCGAGAGGAACGGCACCAGGACCTACGCCGCGCACAACTACACGGCCGAGGCGTGCTCGGTGGTCTTCTCCGACGGCGGAGTGCTGAACGTGCCGGCGAGGTCCACGGCGTCCGGCGCGGGCCGCGACACCGAACTCGGCACCAGCTGCGGCACGCCCGCCGCCGACGGGCCCAGCGCGCCCGGCACTCCGGTCGCCGACGCGGTCACCGACACCTCAGTCAAGCTGACCTGGAGAGCGGCGACAAGCGACAGGGGCATCAAGGACTACGACGTCCTCCGCGGCGCCACCAGGGTCGCCACGGTCACCGGGACCACCCACACCGACACCTCGCTGGCCGCCGGCACCAGGTACACCTACAGCGTCAGGGCCCGCGACACCGCCGACCGGGTCGGCCCGGCCAGCGGCACCGTCACCGTGACCACCACCGGATCGACGCCGCCGGCCACGGGTGACACCTTCTACCCGCGCTCCGGCGGCCGGCTGGCCGCCGAGGCGGCCACGACCGCCTCCTCGGACACCATCCCGTCAGCGGGCGGCGCCAACCGCGACGGAACCCCGCACAACCCGCTGGTCTACGAGGTGCGGAACGTCAACGGCACGCTGAAGTCCGGCTCCGACACCGCCTTCACCTTCAAGGTCGACGCCGGCACCCACGTCGGCCACGCCCAGCAGGTCCGGGTCTCCTACGACCTGACCGGCGACGGCACCTTCGACCGCGTCGAGACGTTCCGCTACTTCGCCACCGACCCCGTCCCCGGCTGGGAGGACTACTCCTCCGCCCGGCAGGGAACGCACTCCTCCTCAGGCGCCCTCGGCGACCTGAAGAACGGCACCATCCGCGTGGAGGTGTGGAGCGCCCTGGGCAACGCCCCGTCCACCCTCCAGGTCGGCAGAGGATCCGTCCTCACCATCCCCTTCACCTGATTCACCTGACCGCCGACCCGGCCCGGCCCGTGGGGCCCCAACCCCGCGGGCCCGGGCCCCTTGCGGTTCGACCCGACGTAGGGCGGCACGGGGCGGCGAGGCTGGCCAAGACGGCGAGTCCGGCCGGGTGTCGGGCCGTCATACCCGCGGGGCGGTCGGAGTGTGGCGGCGGCTGAGCGACTCTCGGCGCGACCGGAGAAAACACGGCATAGCCGTCAACGTGCCGCTGAGAGAACGGCGTTCACCCTCCGGGGGAGTACATTCGCCGAGATCGAACACGCCTCCGGAACGAGAGAGCAGATCTTGAAGCCAAACCTCGCAAGACCGCGTCGCGGACTACTGGCGGTGGTAGCAGCCGTGGCCCTGGTCGCCACCGGCCAGACGCCGGCGCAGGCCGCCACCGCTCCGAGCCTCGGTGACTACGAGCTACGTCCGGCCACCAACCAGGCCGAACTGATCGACCGGGTGAGGAAGCTGGACGACGAGCTGCCGAGGCTCGGCGTCCAGAACATCCTGGGCACGGCCAACCGCACCGCCGTACAGAGCGCCAGCTCCCGTACGTGCAATCCCGATGCGGTCAAATCCCTCCAACTGCGCGGCGTCAGCTACTGCTTCGACGGCCCGGACTCCGGCAAGCAGGGGGTGCCCGTCGAGTGGATGCCGCAGGGCATCACCACGGTGGCCGACGCCCAGGACGACCAGCTGTGGGGCAGCAAGAGGGCCATCCTGACCAGCTGGTACGACAAGTCCCCCGCGGACGGCGGGCAGTCCGGCGGGGACGCTGACAAGGTCAAGGGCTGCCGGGTCACGTTCCTCGATCCCGACACCCTGAAGTACCGGCACGTGCTGCTGGCCTACCCGTACATCAACAGCTACGGCAACCCGACGTACATGAGCCTGCGCACCACGCAGAAGTCGGAGTACGACTCGCTGCACTGCGGGGGCATGACCTGGTACGGCAACTACCTCTACGTCGCGGACACCGCGCGGGGGTTCCGGGTCTTCGACATGCGCTACATCTTCGACCTGGAGACCGCCGAGAACGGCGACACCGGTGACAAGTCCCGGATCGGCCGCCACAGCGGCGTGTACCACGCGCACGGCTACCGGTTCGTGATGCCGCAGGTGGCGGCCTGGACCAACACGACCGCGCGGCAGAAGTGCACCGTCGGCGGCGGCTCCTCGTTCTCCTTCGTCGGGCTGGACCGCAGCGGTGTCGACCACCTCACCACGGGAGAGTTCTGCGGGGACAAGGTGGCGAACGGCGACCCCGACAAGATGGGGCGCGTGGCCCGCTGGCCACTCGACGGCGCGACCGGCCGGCCGGCCCTGAGCGGCGGCCTGTGGAAGGCCGACGCCGCGTACAGGCTGCCGATCTCGAACATCCAGGGCGCGGTGTCCTACAACGGCATCTGGTACCTCAGCCGCAGCCAGGGCCAGTCCAACGGCGTCCTGTACGCGACCAGGAGGACCACCTCCGCCACCGGGACGCTGGAGATCGCCAGTGCCCACCGGGCCGGGGTGGGCGTGGAGGACCTGTCCCACTGGCCCACGCCGAGCGGCGGACCGGGGAAGCTGTGGACGGTGACCGAGTACGCCGGCAAGCGGCTGATCTACGCCTGTGAGATCTCGGCCCTCAACGACCCCGCGAGGAACACCGAGATCTGCGGACCCTGGTCCGACCCGCCGCAGTAGGAACCCCCTCCCGCCTGCACCACGGCCCCAGCGTGGTGCAGGCGGGAGGGGGTTCCT
>NZ_VJYK02000519.1 GCF_007097205.2 Streptomyces alkaliterrae | reverse complement strand
GCCCCGCCCGGCCCCGCAGCCGTCGGCCGGCCAGCCCGGCGGCTCCGCCGCCCAGGTGCTCGCCCTCGTCAACTCCGAGCGCGGCAAGAACGGTTGCTCCCCCGTCCGGTCCAACTCCCTCCTCCAGACCGCCGCCCAGCGCCACTCCCAGGACATGGCCAACCGCGACTACTTCGACCACACCAACCCCGACGGCGCCGGCCCGAGCGACCGCATCACCGCCGTCGGCTACCAGTGGAGCCGCACCGGCGAGAACATAGCCATGGGCCAGCGCACCCCGGCCGACGTCATGAACGCCTGGATGAACAGCCCCGGCCACCGCGCCAACATCCTCAACTGCGCCTTCACCGAACTCGGCGTGGGCATCCACGACGCCCCCGGCGGCATCCGCTGGACCCAGAAGTTCGCCACCCCGAGGTAACCGGCGGGTGCCTTGTTCGGATGTCGTGGTGAGGCGTCGGCCTGAAGAGGAGTTCTGCTGATGTTCCTGTACTGGTCTGCCGTGCTGCGCCGAGTATCGGTGCCGGGCCTCGCGCTCGGAGCGATTCTCGGCGTCGGGATGGCCACCGTTGACCTCGTTGACGGCCTCGGCTGGCGGCAGGCGGCATCAGGCGCCGTAACGTGCCTGCTCCTCGGGTACCTGGTGTTCGCCCTGTTCGTCTCGACATCGGAGACCGTGCTCGCGCAACGCGTTGCCAGGAGCCACGGAGGTGTTCCCGACGCGGCGATGTTCAGGTTTCCCTGTGCGCGGGAGGTCCGCCTCCCGAGGAAGCACAGCGCAACCGCCGCCGCCCTCGCGAACGAGGTCCTTGGTCACGCTCGCGCGACCAACGCGGTGCGGATCGAGCAGGTCCTCGAACGTGGGGGCGGGGACGTCTACCTGATCGCCGTCGGAGGAGCGGGCGCACGCGTGGCTGCCCACCTCGATGCGGTGGTCGAGGGCGAGGAGGTAGTCGTCAGGATCAAGGCCCGCCCTCTGCGGTGCTGGAAGCAGCTTGACGGTGGAGCGAGCTGGGGCGTGGCGCGAGCGTTGGAATCCTGTGCCCGCGCCACCCTTCGCGAACGCGGGCTTCAGCGGAGCTGAGTGGCGGCCTCCGTGGCGATGCGTTCGAAGACGGCCTGGTCGGCGGCGAAGTCGGAGTCGGGGATCGGCCAGTGGATCGCGATCTCGGTGAAGCCGAGGTCGCGGTGGCGGCCGGCGAAGTCGACGAAGGCGTCCACCGAGTCCAGCGGCCGGTTTCGGTCCGGAGTGAAGCCGTGGAGCAGGATCTTGTCGAGATCCGCGACGTCACGGCCGATCTCCGCGCACGCCTTGCCGAGCTTCCCGAGCTGGCCGCGGATCGCCTCCACCGACTGATCCGGCGTCCCGGTCCCGTTGACCTTCGGGTCGCCGGTCGTCACCCAGGCCTGCCCGTGCCGAGCGGCCAGCTTCAGGCCGCGCGGCCCGTTGGCGGCCACGGCGAACGGCAGCCGCGGTCGCTGCACGCAGCCCGGGATGTTGCGGGCCTCGTCCGCCGAGTAGTACGCGCCCCGGTGCGACACCGCGTCCTCGGTGAGGAGGCGGTCGAGCAGCGGCACGAACTCGCCGAAGCGGTCCGCCCGCTCTCGCGGCGTCCACGCCTCCTGCCCGAGCGCTGTCGCGTCGAAGCCGATGCCGCCGGCGCCGATGCCGAGAGTGACCCGCCCGCCGGAGACGTCGTCGAGCGAGATCAACTCCTTGGCGAGCGTCACCGGGTGCCGGAAGTTCGGGGAGGTCACCAGCGTGCCGAGGCGCATGCGACGGGTCGCCGTCGCCGCCGCGGTCAGTGTCGGCACCGCGCCGAACCACGGCCCGTCCCGGAAGGTACGCCAGGACAGGTGGTCGTACGTGTACGCGGCGTGGAACCCGAGGTCTTCCGCTCGCCGCCAGATCTTCTGTCCGTCGGCCCACCGGTGGATGGGGAGGATCACCGTACTCAGACGCATGTCGAAGACCCTACGCCGACCTGCTCCGCACGCCCTTCACATCTCCGAGTTCCCCCCACCGGGTGGCACAAGTCCAGCTACAGCGAGGGCGGCGAACACTGTGTCGAGGCCGACGACGCCGCCCTTCCGGCCTTCCGGGCCCCCAACGCCGCCTGGACCACCTACATTCACGCCATACACGCCGACCGCATCTGGACCACGTGCCAGGTGGCCTCTCCTCAAGGCGACTGACGAGGGGCCACCGGCATTTCCGGCTCTTCTAGGGGGCGGGTGCGGCGTGTTCGACTGTGAGGGGGCTTGCTACCAGGCAGTGGGG
>NZ_VJYK02000518.1 GCF_007097205.2 Streptomyces alkaliterrae | reverse complement strand
GCCTCGGAGGGGCCGGTGATCCGTAGGCGCGTGCCGTCGTGGTGGACGGTGAGGGCGGGCCCGTCGGCGTCGGCCCGCAGGGTGATGTCGACGGGGGTGGAGGTGGTCGCGGCGGAGACGTCGACGTCGCCGACCGCGTGCAACGCGGGTGTGTCGGCGGGGTCGTCGAGCCAGGCGTCCAGGCCGGGCCACCATTCGAGTCGCGGGGCCTCGCCCGGAGGTGTGGAGAGGAGTTTCGGCTGGGCGAGCATGCCGCGGCAGTGCGCGCCGGTGTCGGTCAGGCCGACCCGGCGCGGGGTGGTGTGCAGGACGACGCGGGAGCCGTCGGGTGCCGCGACGATGCGGGGGGCGTACGCGCCGGTCGGGCCGAGCGGGCCGTGTCGGGTCCACGGGCCGCGCAGCCGTGGTGCTGTCCACGCGTCGAAGCCCCGGGTGGCGCCGATGGAGCCGAGCAGCAGCCAGCTGCCGTCGTCGAGTTGTTCCAGGACGGGGCATTCCAGTTCGTCGACGTCGCCGGGGGAGAGCAGCGGGGGGTGCACGGTCCAGTGCTCGAGGTCGTGCGAGGTGGCGAGGGCGACGCAGCCGCTGACCTCGAGGGGCAGGGAGGCGTCCTGGGCGCAGAGCACCATGACCCAGCCGTCGGACTCGTCGTCGCGGACGACAAACGGGTCGCGCCAGCCCATGCGTTCACCGGTGAGGTACCAGCGGGCGTCGGCCTCGACGACCGGTGCGGTGCCGTGTCGGCGCCAGCCGGTTCCGTCGGTGCGGTCGGAGTAGGCCAGGCCGACGGACTGGAGCGGCCAGCCGCCGGGGGTGAGTCCGGAGACGCCGGTGTAGAGCATTGCCATCCCGGCGCCGTGCCGGATCGGATGCATCGTCCAGGCCGCCTGCTGGTCGAACCTGCCGGGCAGCCCGGTGCCGAAGGCGCTGCCCTGCGGGTGCCAGTCGACCAGGTCGGTGGAGGTCGCCCGGCCGTAGGAGGTCTCCATCCGCAGATGGTCGAACTCGTTTGTCCACGGGCCCTGTAGGTGGAGCACGGCGTAGCTGCCGTCGTCGTCGCGCAGCAGGGCGAAGTCGTTGACGCAGAGGCCGGGCGGGGCGTATCGCATGCGCACTTCCTGGTCGGGCTGGGCAGCGCGCAAACGTGTGCGCTGATCGTTCGGCGGGGAGGTCTCGGTTGAGAATCGGGGCAAGTAAATATGAACGCAAACGCTTGCGCAACGAGTGGGTCGGGTTTACGGTCACGTCACCCCAGATCACAGCAACGTGAAACCCGACGGGAGGACTGACCCCGTGACGGTCAGCATCACCGATGTCGCCCACGCCGCCGGCGTCTCCGCATCCACCGTGTCCCGCGCGCTGCGCGGACGGCCGGGCGTCTCGGACGAGGTGCGCGCGCACATCACGGCCGTGGCCGCCTCGCTCGGCTACACCGCCTCGCGCTCGGCCTCCAGTCTGGCCAGCGGACGCACGCAGACGATCGGCGTCCTCGCCCCGTACGTCGGCCGCTGGTTCTTCGGTACCGTGCTCGACGCTGCCGAGAAGGTGTTCAGCGCCGCCGGCTACGACCTCCTGCTGTACAACCTCGGCACGCCGGAGGCACGCAAGCGCTTCTTCACCAAGCTGCCGGCGCGCAAGAGGGTGGACGCGGTGCTGTCGCTGCTGATCCCCGACGAGGAGGAGGCCGCCGCGCTGCGCTCCCTCGGCGTGCCGCTGGCGACGACCGTCGGCGGCGCCAGGGAGGGTTTCACGGCCGTCGGCATCGACGACCACGCCGGCGCCACCAGCGCCGTACGCCACCTGGTGAACCTGGGCCACCGCCGGATCGGCATGATCTCCGGAGCGAGCGAACCGCTCCACTGGACCACCCCTGTCCAGCGCCGCCAGGCGTACCTCGACGTGCTCGCGGACGCCGGCATCGTCCACGACCCGGCCCTCGAGGTGGACGGCGGCTACACGGTCGAGGGCGGCGAGCACGCGATGACCGCGCTGCTGGCCGACTCCCGCCCGCCGACGGCCGTGTTCGCGCAGTCCGACGAGATGGCGATGGGCGCCCTGCGGGTGCTCCGCCGCCACCGCCTCAAGGTGCCCGACGACGTGTCCGTCGTGGGCTTCGACGACCACGAACTCGCCGAGGTGGTCGGGCTGACGACCGTCGCCCAACCCGTCGCCCGGCAGGGGGCGGAAGCCGCCCGGCTGCTGCTGGAGCAGCTCGACCGGCCGGACACCGAGCCGCCCGGCCACGTCCGGATGCCCATCCGGCTGATGCTGCGCGAGACGACCGCCCCGCCCAACCCC
>NZ_VJYK02000517.1 GCF_007097205.2 Streptomyces alkaliterrae | reverse complement strand
CTCCCCGCGCGCGGCCGGACCCCCGACCCCGTCGCCGTGGAGAGCGCCGGCGACTGAGAACGCACCCGGCCACCGGACCGGGAAGTCTCCGGCCGCACCGCATCCGTGAACGCGCCGGAACCCGAACAACGGACATACACGCCCCGCCACCGATCGGGGCCCTCTCGAAGGGATTTCCGATGAGGAACAAGCAGAAGCGCCACATGCGGACCGTCGTGGCCACCGCGGCCGCGATCGGCACCTGCTCGCTCGCCCTGGCCGTCGCTCCGCAGGCCGCCGCCGCCGAGGACGACAAGGCCTGGGTCTCCGTCTTCCACGGCGTCCCCGGCCTGACCGTCGACGTCTACGCCAACGGCGACGAGCTGCTGCCGGACTTCGAGCCCGGCACGCTGACCGATCCGCAGGAGATGGCGTCCGGCAGCTACGACATCAAGGTCTTCGCCGCCGGAGACGACCCCGAAAGCGACGACCCGGCAATCGAGAAGGAGATCGAGGTACCGGCCGGTGCCAACGCCACCGTCGCCGCCCACCTCGACGCGGACGGCGAACCGCAGCTGACCGCGTTCGTCAACGACGTCTCCGACGTCGACGCCGGCAAGTCCCGGCTGACCGTCCGACACGTCGCCGCCGCGCCGGAGGTCGACGTGCGGGCCGGCGGCCAACCGGTCTTCGAGGGCCTGACGAACCCGAACGAGGAGACCACCGAGGTCGACGCCGGGACCGTCAGCGCCGACGTGGTGCTCGCCGGGACGGACGACGTCGCCATCGGCCCCGCCGACCTCGACCTCAAGGAGGGCACGACCAACATCGTCTACGCCTGGGGCAGCGCCGAGGACGAGAACCTCGCGCTGAAGGTGCAGACGTTGGAGGGCATGCACAGTGATCCGGCCTCCGTCCCGGCCGGCGGCAACGGTGCGGCCGCCGCCACCAACTCCCCGGACGCCTGGCTGGCGTGGAGCGCCGCGGGAGTGATCGCGCTCGCGGGCGGCGTCCTGGTGCTGCGCCGCCGAACCGCGCAGCGGGCCTGACGGGCGGCGCCACCCGGCCGCCGACCGCGACTCCCCGGGCCGTGCCCGAGAACGGCCCGGGGCCGGCCGCCCGGCACGCCCGTCCCGGTGACCGCCGGGCGGCCACCCTCCCGCCGGGGCCGTCGTCACGACGACGGCCCCGGCGGCCCTGCCCTCCTCGCCCCCTCGGACCGGGAGACACCCGATGACCCGGACGACACGCACCAGACGCACGGGGCGACTCCCCGCCGCCCGCCCGTCCGGTCCGGCGCTCGTTCTCGCCGCGCTGCTCACCGCCGCGCTCGCGTTGCTCGCCGTGCTCGCGGTCGGCCAACCCACCTCCGGGCCAACCGAGTTCGGCGAGCCGCGCGGCGCGCCGGGTGTGCCGCCCACAGCTACCGCGGCCCCCGACCGCCTCACAGCGCAGCCGCCGCAGCCTCCGCAGCCGCCGCTGGGCGTCGGGACTCCGGCGGAGGCCGGCCCGCGACACCCTCCCCGGACGGCCTCCGGCAGGTCTGAGACGGACGGCGATCCCCCGCCCGAACGGCTGCGCGTCGCCCGGATCGGACTGGACGCGCGCGTCGTCCCGACCGGGGTCGACGAGGACGGCGCCGCCGAGGTGCCGGACGATCCGGCACGTGCCGGCTGGTACCGCTTCGGACCGGCCCCGGGCGCCGACCGGGGTTCCGCCGTCCTCCTCGGCCACGTCGACTCCCGTACGGGCGAACTCGGCGCGCTCGCCGCCCTCTACGACGTCCGGGCGGGCGACGAGGTCACCGTCGAGCGCCGCCACGGCCGACCGGTCCGCTTCCAGGTGACGGCCCGTCGGGTGGTGCCGAAGGACAACCTGCCGGAGCGGACGTTCGCCCGCGCAGGGCCGCACGTGCTCACGCTCGTCACCTGCGCGCCGCCGTACGACGCCCGGCGCGGCGGCTACCAGAACAACGTCCTTGTCACCGCCCAGCCGCTGGACCGGAACTGATCCGACGGTCGGCCGTCGGCCGCCGCCCCGGACGGCGCCGGGAGACGGACGCAAGCTCAGAAGGAGGCGGGGTGTCCCACGTCGACAGTGGACGCATCACCGAGCTGGCGCTGGCGGCCGCCCCGGCCGTCGGCACCGAGGCCGCTCACCTGGCGCACTGCGCGCGCTGCCGCGCCGACCTGGCGGCGGCGCGCCGAGTCGTGCGCGCCGCCCGTGCGGTGCCGCAGCCCGACCGGGCACCGCACCCGCACTCCCGCCGGCCGCCCGCCCGACTCTGGCGGGCCATCGAGGCCGCGGCCCGCGCAGCCGCCCCACCGGACGCCC
>NZ_VJYK02000516.1 GCF_007097205.2 Streptomyces alkaliterrae | reverse complement strand
ACCCAGGCCCAGGCCGCCCCCTGGTTCACCCTGGGCCTCACCTGGCTCACCACCACCGCCCTCCTCCGCGCCCGCGGCTGACCCCGGCACCGCCGCGCGCAGGCGCCTTCCGCCCGGGGCAAGCGGTGCATAAGCGGAGACTCAGCCCGGGCTGTGACCGTGGACCGCGGAACGTTACCCACCTCCGCCGTCCTCACCGGGAGAGCGAATGGAAGCCGAGACCGCCGTCGACACCACCGGCACCGGGTGCCCGCGCAGCTACCCGTTCCACCGGCCGTCCGCGATCGAGATACCGCCGATCTACCAGGAGCTGCGGACCAGCGAACCGGTCGCCCGGGTTCTGCTGCCCAGCGGGGACGTCGGCTACGTCGTCAGCCGCTACGAGGACGCCAAGCTCGTGCTCGCCGATCCCCGCTTCAGCCGGGCCGCGATGGTCGCGGAGGACGCCCCGCAGCTCACCGTGGCGCCGATGCCTCCCGGCAGCCTCTTCTCCACCGACCCGCCCGAGCACACCCGGCTGCGCAAGCTGGTCATGGGCGAGTTCACCGGCCGCCGCGTACGCGCCCTGGAGCCGCGCATCCAGGAGCTGACCGACGCGCTGCTGGACGAGATGGAGAAGAACGAGGGCGGCCCCGTCGACCTCAACGAGATGTTCGCCTTCCCGCTGCCCGTCCAGGTCATCTGCGAACTGCTCGGTGTGCCCTTCGAGGACCGCGAGCAGTTCCGCGCCTGGTCCAACGCCATCGTCTCCCTCACCAACCACACGGCCGAGGAGATGATGACCCAGCGCATCGAGATGGCCGGGTACATCCACGAGCTGATCAACAAGCGGCGCGAGGAACCCGGTGACGACCTCCTCAGCGCGCTGATCACCGCCCACGACGAGCGGGACGCGCTCGACCAGAGCGAACTCATCATCATGGCGATGACCATCCTCGTCGCCGGCCACGAGACGACCGTGAGCATGATCGGCGCGTGCGTGCTGACCCTGCTGCGCCACCCCGAGCAGCTCGCCCGCGTCATCGAGGACCCGGACGCGGTCAGCGGCTTCGTGAACGAGCTGCTGCGCGTCAACCCGATCGGCGACGGCGGCCCGCTGCGCATCAGCCTGGAGGACGTGGAGATCGCCGGCACGCTCATCCCCAAGGGCAGCGCCGTCATGGCGGCCGTCGCCTCCGCCAACCGTGACCCCGAGGTCTTCGACGACGGCGAGGAGTTCCAGCCCGACCGCGAGCACAACCCCCACCTCGCCTTCGGCCACGGCATCCACCACTGTCTGGGCGCCGCGCTCGCCGTCGCCGAACTCCGCATCACCATGGCGTCGTTGTTCCGCCGCTTCCCCACCCTGCGACTGGCCTGCGACGTCAGCGAGCTGCGCATGAAGACCGGCATGCTCGTCCACGGCCTGGAGAAGCTGCCCGTCACCTGGTGACCGGCGGGCTCGCGCGTACGCCCCCGACGCGCGGGCCCGCCCCGGACGCGGGTGGCGGCCGGACGATCCCCCCGTCCGGCCGCCACCCGCATCTCTCTCGGGGGCGTCTCCTACGCCACCGAACGCACCCGCAGCACCAGCACGCCGCCCACCGCCGTCACCACCGCCACCAGCAGATACAGCCCGCCGTAGCCCGCCAGCGCCAGCATCGGCACCGCGAGCGCCGGCGCCAGGATCTGCGGCGCCGCCGTCGCCACCGCGAACAGCCCCAGATCCCGCCCGGTGTCCCGGGCCGACGGCAGCACGCTCGCCACCACCGCCAGATCCACCGCCAGGAACGTGCCGAACCCCACGCCCACCAGCAGCGCCGCGCCCAACGCCACCGGCCAGGCCGGGACCACCGCCATCATCGTCGCGCCCACCGCCATCAGCAGCCCGCCGCCGGCGACGAACACCCGCCGCCGACCCACCCGGTCCGACCAGCGGCCCGCGCCCAACGCGGCCGCCATCGCCGACAGGACCGTCACCGCCGTGATCGTCATCGTGGCCCGCTGAGGATCGGCCACCCGCAGCTCGTCGGTCAGGTAGTAGAGCAGGTACTGGGTGATCAGCGCGAAGCCCAGGACGACGAGGAACTTGCTCAGCCACGTCCACAGCACGTCCGGCTCCCGCAGCCCGCGCCGCGCCGTGGCCGGCGCCGGCCCCTCGTCCTCCCGAGGTGCCACAGCCGTACGCGAGTCCCGCTCGACGTGCCCGAGCAGGAACGGCACCATGGCCACCAACACCAGCGCCGCACACGCCACATACCCCGCCGACAACCCCCTGACCAGCTGGTTCACCACCACCGTGCCCAGCAGCGCGCCCAACATCTGGGAGAGCCCCGC
>NZ_VJYK02000515.1 GCF_007097205.2 Streptomyces alkaliterrae | reverse complement strand
GCGGAGGGCGGGCGCGGCGCGGGGGCGGACGCTCGGGGCGTGCGAAGCGGCACTCTCGCGCGGGCGCGCGGCCCGACCCGCACGCCGGTCCGTACGCCGTGACCGCGCGCCGGTCCCGGGCGCCCCACCCCCGTGGAGGCGCCCAGGACCGGCCGGCGGTCCCGGGACGGTCGGATGCCCCCGTGACGTCCGACCGGCGGGTCCCGCGGTACGGCGATGCGGACCGCCGTACTCCACTGAGCGTAGGCGGTGCCGGTATCAGCCGCGTATCAGCCGGCCGCCACGCCGGTCACCGCCGCCGTGAGCAGGCGTCGGCCGCCTCCCGGGAGTTGAAGTCGGCCAGCATCGACCGAGCCCGCTGCTCCGCCGAGACCGCCTGCTCGCCGCGGCCCAGCCCGGCGAGCGCGGCGCCCAGCGCGGTGTACAGCTCGGCGATCTGCGGCGGGTCGAAGGGCTGCTCGGCGGCGTGCTCCAGGCCGCGCCTGGCCCAGTGCGCGGCCTGTTCGAACTCGGCGCTCGACAGGTGGAACTCGGCCAGTACGGAGGCGGTGCCCACCAGGTGGTGGTTCACCGGTGCCAGCCGGTAGCTCTCGGTCAGCAGCCTCAGTGCCTCGTCGCGTTCGCCGCGCATCAGGTGCACGCGGCCGAGGTTGTTCAGTGAGGAGCAGCGCACCTCGGGCAGGCCGTGCCGGTCCGCGTGGCCGAGTGCCCGCCGGCCGACCGCCACCGCCTCCTCCAGTCGCCCGGCCATGGCCAGGCAGGGCACCTGGTTGTTGTAGCTGGTGGCGAGTTCGTCCTGGGCGCCGAGCCGGTCGAACAGCGTGATGGCACGGTCGAGTTGCCTCAGTGCGCTCGCACCGTCGCCGCGTTGGCCGGCGACCCGGCCGAGGCTGGCCAGCGCGACGGCCTGCGCGAAGGCGTCGGACCGCCGTTCGGCAGCGGCGAGTTGGGTCGCGGCGAGCTGTTCCTGGTGCCGCCAGCAGAACCTGATGGCGAAGTAGCTCTCCAGCGCTCTGGTGGCCTCCAGCGCGAACGTGTCCAGCGGCGGGCCGCTTCCGTCGAACTCCGGCTGCGCCAACTGCTCGGCGAGGGCGAGCACTTCGGGAAGCTCCAGGTCGACCCACTCGAGCGCTTCGTCCCGTCGTTCGAAGAGGCGGCCCTCGGGGTGGCGTGCGGCGCCGTCCTGGAACCTGCGGCGGAGGAAGTCGCCGACGGGTAGCGGGGCGGTGCTGCGGTAGAGGGTGCCGAGGTACCAGGAGGAGAGGCGGGCCAGGGCGCGGTGGCGTTCGGCGGCGGGCAGCCGGTCGGCGTCCCGCAGCGCGGCGGAGCGCACCAGGTCGTGCAGGGCGTAGCGGCCCGGGGTGGGGCTGGTGGCGATCTGCGCGTCGGTCAGCCGTTCCAGCACGTCCCGCGCGGCCGGGGCGTCGAGTCCGGTGAGCGCGGCGAAGGTCGGGGCGGTGTGGTGTGTCACCGCGCACACGCCCAGCGTCCAGAACCGTCGGGCGGCCTCACGGTCGCCTCGGTCGCCGGAGCCGGCGAGTTGGTCGATACCGACCATCAGGGACGCCCGGGCGTCGACGTCGGCGGTGACGAGTTCGTCCAGCCGTCCTCGCTCGTCGCGGAGCACGGCCACCCAGTCGGCGACCGACCAGCGCGGCCGGGAGGCCATCCGGGTGGCCACGATGCGCAGTGCCAGCGGCAGTCGGCCGCAGAGGTTGACCAGTTCCTCCCACGCCGGCTGTTCGCCCGCCTCCGCCGGCCGACCGGAGACGGCGCCTACCAGGGCGATGGCGTCCGGTGCCGACAGGGTGTCCAGGTGCAGGTGCCGGGCCTCGCCCAGCCCGGTGAGCACCGCCCGGCTGGTGACCAGCGCCGCGCAGCCGGCCGCGTCCGGGAGCAGCGGCGCCACCTGGTCGGCGCGCAGCGCGTTGTCCAGGACGAGCAGTACGCGTCGGTCGGCCAGGCACTCGCGGTAGAGGGCGAGCGCCTGGTCGGTGTCGCGGGGTATGCGCCGCTCGTCGACCCCGAGCGCGGTGAGCAGGGTCTGCAGGACGTCGGAGGTGCGCAGCGGCGGGCGGCAGGGGTCGCTGCCGTGCAGGTCGACGTGGAGGACACCGTCGGGGAAGCGGTCGGCGACGTCCCGGGCGGCGCGGACGGCGAGGGCTGACTTGCCCACCCCTCCGGGGCCGTCCAGGAGACAGACCACCGGTGCGGTCGCGGCCTCGGTGAGCCGTTCTCTGAGTCTGGCCAGTTCCACGCCGCGGGCGACGAAGCCGGCCGGCCCTCTCGGCAGGCGGACGGCCGGGCGGGTGGGGGA
>NZ_VJYK02000514.1 GCF_007097205.2 Streptomyces alkaliterrae | reverse complement strand
CGCCCCGCCTGCGCCGCCGGCCGCGCCCGCCGGGTTCGGTGCGCCTCCCGCCCCGCAGGGCGGCTTCGGCGCTCCCCCGGCCATGCAGCCGCCCCAGCCGGGCACGGGCGTGATCAATCTCGACAAGGGGCGGGTCGACCTCCAGAAGCACCAGACGGTCTCCCTGGTGAAGAACAACCAGCCGCTCCAGACCTCGGTGGTCATGGGCCTGGGCTGGGAGCCGGCGTACGGCAGGGGCAGTATCGACCTGGACGCGTCCGTCATCGCCTACGACGCCAACCGGCGGAAGATCGACGCCTGCTACTTCGGCAAGCTCGCCATCCTGAACGGCGCGATCCAGCACTCGGGCGACAACCTCACCGGCGAGGGCAGCGGCGACGACGAGACGATCACCGTGCATCTGCAGGGCCTGCCGCCGGAGGTGACCGGACTGGTGTTCACGGTGAACTCGTTCAGCGGCCAGAAGTTCAACGAGGTCGCCAAGGCCTACTGCCGGCTGCTCGACGCCGGCGGTCAGGAGCTGGTGCGCTTCGACCTCACCGGATCACCGGCGAACACGGCGGTCCTGATGGCGAAGTTCATTCGGCAGTACTCGGGTGAGTGGCAGATGACGGCCCTCGGTGACTTCCTGGACGCCCGGACCGTCCGGGGCATGGTCAAGCCCGGCGCCCAAGCCCTGTAGGGAGCCGAAAGCGGCCCGCCCCCGGTCGTCGGTCCGCACGGCGAGGACCGACGACCGGGGGCGGGGACCGACGACGTCGGGGCGCGGCGGTGTCAGCCCGTGGAGCGGGCGCGGTGGGCGGCGCGGCGGGCGTCCTTGGCCGTGCGCCGGTCGGGGTGGAGTCGACCGAGGGCCTCCAGGACGTCGGCGGTGGCGGGGTGTTCGACCCTCCACACCTTCTCGAAGAACCCGCTGTGCTGCTCCACCAGCCCGCTCACCAGCTCTCGCAGCTCGTCGGTGCCGGCGGCGTCCTCGCCGAGGAGTTGGGCGGCGAAGGTGTCGACGGTGAGCCAGAACACCATCTCCTCGCCGGGCGGCGGCACGTCGGTGGCACCGCGCTCGGTGAGCCAGACCCGGGCGAGGCCGCCGAGTTGGCCGTCGTCCAGTACCTCGCGCAGGGCGGGTTCGGCGTCCGCGCCGGCCAGGGCGAGCGCCTGCTGCACCAGCAGGCGCCGGCGTGGGGCGGCGGGGTCGTCGCCGCGTGCGGCGGCCAGCAACTCCCGGGCGGCGGCGGCGGTCTCGCGCCGGGCCAGCCACTGGGTCGCCTCCTCCTGGGCGGCCTTCTCGGGGTAGCGCAGGAGGGCGCTCAGCAGTTCCTCCGCGCCCGCCTCCGCCAGGTCGCCGACGGCGGGCGCGGCGACACCGGCCGCCACCATGCGAGTGCGCAGGCCGTGCACGCCGAGCGGGGTGAGCCGGACGACGCCGTACCGGCTGACGTCCTCCGCCAGGTTGTCGTCCTCCGGGGGCTGCTCCTCGTCGGCGGCGGAGAGCAGCGCGTCGTCGACGGGCCGGTACTCGACGAGCCCGCTGGGTTCGAGGATGCGGAACTGCTCGTCGAGGCGCATCATCACCGCCGTGACCTCGTTCAGCTCCTCCTCGGTGGGGGCGCCGCCGGGGGTGTCGGGGTCGTCCGGGAGCACCATGGAGGCGGCCAGCACCGGCAGTGGGACGGGCGGGTGCGCGGGTTCGTCGGCGTCTTCGGGGACCTCGGCGTCTTCGGTTCCCTCGGCGGTGTCGGCGCCGCCGCCGGCGCCGAGCAGGTAGAGGTTGGCGAGGGCGGCGTCCAGGAACTCCTCCTCGGCCTCCGGGTCCCACTCCAGGTCCTCGGGAGTGGGCGGGGTGCCGCCGGGGCCCTCCGCGCCGGTCTCCTGTCCGAGGCGGTCGAAGAGTTCGTCGAAGCTCGGCATGGCGGCGTCGGCCAGCTGGGTCTCCAGCACGTCCTGCCAGAGTTCGAGCACTTCGGCGGGGGTGCCGCCGGTGAGGGTGGCGAGTTCGGGGCCGGGGGTGGCGGTGCCGACGGTCTCGTCGGCGTCCGGACGCGGCAGTGACTCGTCGTCGGCCTCCGCCGCCGTGTTGTCCTCGGTCACCTCGACGAGGCCGACGTCCACGGCGCAGTTCCACGCCTCGGCGGCCAGCGCGGGCCCGTCCTCGCCCTTCAGGCCCAGGTGTTCGGCGGCCGACCTCAGCTGCTCGCCGAGGAGTTCGCCGCCGGCGCCGACCCGCAGTCCCTCGCTCGCCCAGCGCGCCAGCGCGGCGGCCCGGCTGACCAGCGGCGCGCTGAGCGCCTGGCGTGCGAGCTCCGCCTGGGAGGGCAGCCG
>NZ_VJYK02000513.1 GCF_007097205.2 Streptomyces alkaliterrae | reverse complement strand
CGGTGGGTGTCGCGGGGTGTCTGGCGGTCCGGTGGTGGCGTGCGGCGGTGCTCCTCGTCGCGGGCACCGGTGTGGCGGTCGGGGTGACCAAGGTGCTCAAGCCGCTGGTGGGGCGGACCATCTACGAGGCGAACCTGGCCTATCCGAGTGGGCACACGGCGTTCCTCACGGCGTTTGCCGTGGTGGTGGCGCTGCTTGTGGCTGGGCGGGTTGGGTTCGGGAAGACGGCCGGGACGTCGGTGGTGCTCGCCGCCGGGTTGCTCGCCGGCACGGCGATGGGGTGGGCGCAGGTCGCCTTGGGGGCGCACTACCCGACGGACACCCTCGGCGGCATGTGTACCGCGTTCGCGGTGGTCCCGGCGACCGCGTGGCTGGTCGATCGAGTGGCGGAGGCTCGCCGCCGGGACCCCGGGGGCGTCAAACGCGGCGGCGGAAGACGGGTTTGACCGGACGGCCGGCCAGCCACGGGGCCGGGTCGCCGGCGTCGAGGGCCTTGCGGTAGACGGCACAGGCTTGAGCCACCGCGTCGACGGTGTGGGCGATGTCGGCGTCGTCGAGCGCGCTGCTCACGACAAAGGAGGGGGCGAGTACGCCGCCGGTGAGGAGCTGGCGAAGGAAGAGGGTGCGGTAGTGCTGGGACGGTTGGTGGTTCTCGTCGAGGGTGGCGAAGACGAGGTTGCTGGCCCGGCCCCGGACGAGGACGTGGTCCGCGACGCCCATGACGGCCGCCGCGTCGCGGACACCGGCGGCAAGCCGCTCGCCGAGGTGGTGCAGACGGGCCGTGATGCTCTCTTCGACGTAGGTGGTGAGGACGGCCATCGCGGCGGCCAGGGAGTGCGTCTCGGCGCCGTGGGTGGTGGAGAGGAGGAAGACGCGGTCACGGGAGTGGCGTAGCCCGCCCTGTTCCATCAGGGCGCGGCGGCCGGCGAGGGCGGAGACGGCAAAGCCGTTGCCGAGTGCCTTGCCGAAGGTGGAGAGGTCGGGGACGACGCCGTACAGGCCCTGGGCGCCCGCCTCGGACCAGCGCAGACCGGTGATCATCTCGTCGAAGACGAGTACGCAGCCGTGGCGGTCGGCGAGTTCGCGCAGGCCGGAGAGGTAGCCGGGCGGGGGTTCGGTGTGGGTGGCGGGTTCGAGGAGGAGGCAGGCGATCTTGTCCCGGTGGCGGTTGAGAAGGTCTTCCGCGGCGGCCAGGTCGCCGTAGGGGAACGTCACGGTGAGGTCGCTGGTGGCGGCCGGGATGCCGGCGGACATCGGGGTGGTGCCGATGAACCAGTCGTCGACGGAGAAGAAGGGGTGGTCGGCGCAGACGGCCACAAGCGGGCGGCCGGTGGCGGCGCGGGCGAGGCGGACGGCGGCGGTGGTGGCGTCGGAGCCGTTCTTCGCGAACTTCACCATCTCGGCGGTCGGCACGGTGGCCAGGAAGCGTTCGGCGGCCTCGACTTCGAGGATGGAGGGCCGGACGAAGTTGGCGCCTCGGTCGAGTTCCCGCCGCACCGCCTCGGTCACCCGGGGGTGGGCGTGGCCGAGGCTGACAGAGCGCAGGCCGGAGCCGTACTCGATGTAGCGGTTGCCGTCGACGTCCCACACGTGGGCGCCGTGCCCGTGGCTGATGACCGGGGCGAGACCGGCGGGGTACTGGTCGTCGCCCTTGGCGTAGGTGTGGGCGCCGCCGGGGACGAGGTCGTGCAGCCGCTCGTTCGCGGCGCGCGAGCGGGGGAGGGAGAACTCAGCTGCGACCACCGCGAGTTCACCGCCCCATCTGCTTCAGGGCCACCGCGAGGCCGGGTGCCTCCCGGTCGCGTGGCGACATCGACGTGGCGGGGAGGGGCCAGGGGATGGCGAGTTCCGGGTCGTCGTGGGCGATCGTCACGTCCTCGGCCGGGTCGTGCGGGCGGTCGATGCGGTACGAGACGTCGGCGGGGTCAGTCAGCGCCTGGAAGCCGTGCGCGCAGCCGGCCGGGACGTACAGCGTCACCTGCGTGGTGTCGGAGAGTTCGAAGGTGGCGTGGTGGCGGTAGGTCGGCGAGTCCGGGCGCAGGTCCACGACGACGTCGAAGATCCTCCCGTACGAGCACCGCACGAGTTTGGCCTCGCCGTCGCCGGAGCGCAGGTGCAGGCCGCGCAGGACGCCGCGGGCCGAACGGGAGACGCTGTCCTGGACAAAGGCGTTCGGGTCCACGCCGACCGAGCGGAGGACGTCGGCGTCGAACGTGCGGGAGAAGAAGCCGCGCGGGTCGGTGTGCGGGCTCGGCTCGAACAGGAACGCTCCGGCGATGGCCGGGACTTCGGTCGCTTTCATGGTGCCTTCCGCCGGGTGTCGGGGTGGACGTGGTTGGTGTGGTCGGGGGT
>NZ_VJYK02000512.1 GCF_007097205.2 Streptomyces alkaliterrae | reverse complement strand
GGCTCGAGGTGGCTCGCGGCTCGGGGCTCGCGGCTCGGGGTTCGGGGTTCGGTACGGGTCACAGCCTTCCGGCGCGGCGTTCGCCGGCGAGCAGCCAGACGAGGTAACCGCCGCCGAGCAGTCCGGTGACCACCCCCGCGGGCAGCAGATGGCCGGGGAATGCCCGTTGGGCGACCCAATCGGCGGCGAGCAGCAGCGCCGCGCCGGTCCACAGCGACGGCAGCAACTGCGGGCCGCTCGCCCTTGTCAGACGCCTGGCGAGTTGCGGCGCGGTGAGCGCGACGAAGGCGACCGGGCCCGCGGCGGCCGCCGCGAACGCGGCCAGCAGCACCGCCGCGGCCAGCAGCACCAGCCGTACCCGCTCCACCGGGACGCCGAGCGCGTACGCCGCGTCGTCCCCCAGCTCCATCATCCGCAGGCCTCTTCCGCAGCCGAGAACGACAAGCGGCAGCAGCGCGCACAGCACGGCCAGCAGCGGCAGGGCGCTGTCCCAGCCCCGGCCGTCCAGACTGCCCGTCAGCCACAGCACGGCACGTCCGGCGTCGGCCATGTCGGCCCGGGTGAGCAGATAGCCGTTGACGCCGGTGAGGACGGCGGCGACGCCGATGCCCACCAGGACCAGCCGCTGGCCGTGCGCGCCGCCACGCCAGGCCAGCAGGTAGATGACCGCGCCGGTGAGGACGCCGCCGAGCACCGCGCCGGTCGCCAGCGCCAGACTGCCGCCGCCGACCAGCACGATGGCGGCCAGTGCACCGCTCGCCGCGCCCTGGGTGAAGCCGAGCACGTCGGGACTGCCGAGCGGGTTGCGGACCAGTGCCTGGAAGACCGCACCGGACAGCCCCAGCGCGGCGCCCACCAGCAGTCCGGTCACCGCGCGCGGCAGGCGCACCTCGTTGACGACGAAGGCGTCAGCGGCGTGCCCGCCGCCGCCGAGCACCTCGATCACCTCGGCCGGGGAGAGCGGGTACTCGCCGCTGCCGACGAGCAGGACCAGCAGCGCGCCGGTGAGCAGCGCCAGACCGGTGCTCACCAGCAGCGACCGGCGGTGGAAGCGCAGCGACAGCCCCCGCCGGCGCAGCACCGCCATACCGGCGGGAGCTTTCCGGGCCCGCTCCGCGGAGACGGCCGTCATGCGCGCACCATCCTTCGCCGTCGCACGAAGTAGAGGAAGAGCGGTCCGCCGAGCACCGCCGTCACGATCCCGACCTGCAGTTCGCCGGGCCGCGCCAGCACCCGTCCCAGGACGTCGGCGCCGAGCAGCAGCACGGGCGCCAGCACCGCGCAGTAGGGCAGCTGCCACCGCAGGTCGGGCCCGGTCAGGGAGCGCACGAGATGCGGCACGATCAACCCGACGAAGACAAGCGGTCCGCAGGCCGCCGTGGCCGCCCCGCACAGCAGGGTGACCGCGACGACCGCGGCGGCCCGCACCGCGGCCGGGCGGGCGCCGAGTGCCCGCGCCGAGTCCTCGCCGAGCTGCATCGCGTTCAGCGCCCTGCCGAGGCCGAGCGCGAGCACCACTCCGACCAGCACGAACGGCGCCAACTGGCCGACGGTCGCGGCCTCGGCTCCGGCGAGCGACCCGACGGCCCAGAAGCGCATGCGGTCCAACGCGGCGGTGTCCAGCAGCATCACGGCGTTGACGTAGCTGACGAGCGCCGCGTTGATCGCGGTACCGGCCAGCGCGAGGCGCGCCGGGGTCGCGCCGCGTCCCCCGCCGACCGCGTACACCAGCACCGAGACGGCGGCGGCGCCCGCGAAGGCGAACCACACGTACCCGGTGAAGCCGGCCACGCCGAGGAAGGACATCGCGGAGACGACGGCGGCGGAGGCCCCCGCGTTGACGCCGAGCAGCCCGGGGTCCGCCAGTGGGTTGCGGGTGACGGCCTGCATCAGGCCACCCGCGAGGCCGAGTGCCGCCCCGGCGAGCAGCCCGAGCCACGTGCGCGGCAGCCGCATCTCGCTGACCACCGTGTGGGCCGGGGAGCCGCTGTCGACGAGCCCCGCCCAGACCTCTGCGAGTGTCAACGGGCGGGCCCCGACGGCAAGGCTCAGGGCCAGGGTGAGGGCGAGCAGGACAAGCGCGGCGAGCAGACCGGCCGCCCGCAGGGCGTGCCGGCGTCCGGCTGACGGCTCGCCGGCCGACGCGCCTCGACGGCGGACGCGCGGCGAAGTCCCCTCCTCGGGCGGGGCTTTGGCAAGGAGCACGGCTGACTTCCGGTGAGCGGGCGGGACGGGGGCGCACCCCCGGACATCACAGAGAACGTAGGTTAGCCTAACCTCACTGCCACGAGGTGCGGCGGCCCGTACACCGGGCCCGCCTCGCCCTGCCCGCAGCCCCTCGCCGCACGTACCCGGC
>NZ_VJYK02000511.1 GCF_007097205.2 Streptomyces alkaliterrae | reverse complement strand
CACCAGCAGCGCGGCCACCGTGAGCACGGCCGCTCCCGTCCGGCCCGGCCGCCGTGCACTCCGGCGGCAACACGACGCTGGTGGTCGTCCTCGCGGTCGTCGCCGTGATCGTGCTCGGGCTCGGCACCTACGCCGTCGGTCAGATCGAAGGCAACGGCGGCGGCACCGAATCCTCCGCCGGCGCGGAGGGGCCGCGCGACAACACCGACGGAGGCTCCGGCCACGGCCAGTCGTCGGCGGGCGGCTCCGACGCCGACCGGTCAGGGTCCCGCGCCCCCGGCTCCGGTGAATCCGACACCATCCCCGACGCGTTCCTCGGCACCTGGGAGGGCTCCTTCCCGGAGACGCTCACCCAACAGCCGATCACGATCGTCGCCCACGTCAACCGCGGCGGAACGGGCGACCGGGCGGTCCGCTTCACGATGATGTTCGACGGCCAGTCGTGCAAGTCCGTGGGCACGGTGGTCGGTGTCACCGACCGGGCGCTCCGGGTCACCGAGCAGCTTGACGCCGAACACCTCAACCCCGTCGGCTGCATCGCGACTCCGGGCGAGATGATCCTGGCCCGCGACGGGGGAAGGCTGCGCTACCAGTTCCAGGACCTGCTCGTGGGAACGACGACCGTCATGCTCAGCCGCCGCGACTGAGCCACGTCCTTCCCCGCCGGACCGGGCGGCGGGCCGACGCACCCGCTGGCGTACGCTGGGGTGGTTCGTCTCAGCCTTCGGAAGGGGCCGCGCCGGTGCCGGAGAACGCCGACCTCCAGTCCGTACTCGACCGTGCCGCCGACGGCGGGCGCATCACGCCCGACGAGGCGCTCGACCTCTACCGGAACGCGCCGCTGCACGCCCTCGGGCAGGCCGCCGACACCGCGCGCCGCCGCCGCTACGCGGGCACCGAGCACATCGCGACGTACATCATCGAGCGCAACATCAACTACACCAACGCCTGCGTGACGGCGTGCAAGTTCTGCGCCTTCTACGCGCCGCCCAAGAGCGACAAGGTGTGGACCCGCGACCTCGACGACATCCTGCGCCGCTGCGCCGAGACCGTCGAGCTGGGCGGCACCCAGATCATGTTCCAGGGCGGCCACCACCCGGACTACGGCGTGGAGTACTACGAGGAGCACTTCTCGGCGATCAAGAAGGCGTTCCCGCAGCTGGTCATCCACTCCCTCGGCGCGTCCGAGGTGGACCACATGGCGCGGATCTCCGGCGTCTCCGTCGAGGACGCCATCCGCCGCATCCACGCCGCGGGCCTCGACTCCTTCGCCGGTGCCGGCGCCGAGCTGCTGCCGGCCAGGCCGCGCAAGGCGATCGCGCCGCTGAAGGAGTCCGGCGAGCGCTGGCTGGAGATCATGGAGGTCGCGCACGGCCTCGGCGTGGAGTCCACCTCCACCATGCTGATGGGCACCGGCGAGACCAACGCCGAGCGCATCGAGCACCTGCGGATGATCCGCGACGTGCAGGACCGCACCGGCGGCTTCCGCGCCTTCATCCCGTACACCTACCAGCCGGAGAACAACACGCTGAAGGGGCGTACGCAGGCCACGATCTTCGAGTACCTGCGCATCCTCGCCGTCGCCCGCCTCTTCCTGGACAACGTCGCGCACATCCAGGGCTCCTGGCTCACCACCGGCAAGGAGGTCGGCCAGCTCTCGCTGCACTACGGCGCCGACGACCTCGGCTCGGTCATGCTGGAGGAGAACGTCGTCTCCTCGGCGGGCGCGAAGCACCGCTCGAACCGCATGGAGCTCATCCACCTCATCCGCGCCGCGGGCCGCGTCCCGGCGCAGCGCGCCACCACCTACGAGCACCTGGTGGTGCACGACGACCCGGCGAACGACCCGGTCGACGACCGCGTCGTCTCCCACCTGTCGTCCACCGCGATCGAGGGCGGCACCGCCCACCCCGAGCTGCGCCTCGTCGACGCCAACTGACGCCGGACGGCAGCACGTTGCGCACCCTGCACATCGGGGAGACGGACGGCGGCGCGGTCCTCGTCGACGGGGACCGGATCGCCGCCGTCGGCGCCGCCGAGGAACTGGCCGCCGCGCACCCGGAGGCCCGGGTGCGCCGCTGGCCCGGCCGGCTCGGCCCGGGCCGCTGCGCGGCGGACGCCGCCCGCTTCCTGGAGCAGGCCTACCACCCGGACCCGCGCGAGGCCGACGATCTCGGCACCGAGCCGCTCACCGGCGCCGCGCTCGCCGCCCTGAACCCCACCCCCACTCGATGGAGTGAAAGCACCCGACGGGGCGTCCAGCGACTGCTCGCCGACGGCGTCACGGCCGTGGTCGGCCCCTTCACGCGCCCGGCGACGGAGACCGCCGTCCGCCGCGCCGGCCTCCGCGTCCTGCCCGCCC
>NZ_VJYK02000510.1 GCF_007097205.2 Streptomyces alkaliterrae | reverse complement strand
CACCCAGGGCATGCCCGGGCAGGGCATACCCGGCGGCTACCCCGGCGCCCCGGTCCCCCAGCCGCCCAAGAAGAAGAACAAGGCCGGCATCATCATCGCCGCGATCCTCGTCCCGCTGGCGCTGGTCGGCGTCGGCATCGCCGTGTTCGGCGGCGACGACAGCAAGGAGCTCGAGGTCGGCGACTGCCTCCGGAACAAGGGCTCGGACAACAGCCCCGACCTGGAGCGGCTCGACTGCGACAACAGCGAGGCAAGCCACAAGGTCCTGAAGAAGGTCAACGGCATCACCGGCAACTTCGCCTGCACAAGCGTGCCGGGCACCGAGGCCGTCTTCACCCTTCAGGAAGGCAGCACCCGCTTCACGCTCTGCCTCGGTCCCGCGGGCGACTGACCGGGCTGAGCAGACTCGCTCAAGCAGCGCGGGAGCGCCGACTGGTTGTGTTCCACGACGTTTCACGTGAAACACAACCAACCCAGCCAACACAGTCGGACCGGCCCTCTGCGACCCCCCACGGGATACGGAAGAAACAGCGGCGGGTGTGGGTGTTTCACGTGAAACACCCACACCCGCCGCTGTCATCGCAAGACAGTCACCGCGCAGGGGCGGGAAGCCTCAGCCCTGCTGCTCCGCCCACCAGTGCTTGAGGGCGGCGACGGCTTCCTCCCGGGCCATCGGGCCGTGCTCAAGACGCATCTCCAGCATGTGGCGGTAGGCCTGGCCCACCTGAGGACCGGGGCCGATGTCCAGGATCTCCATGATCTGGTTGCCGTCCAGATCAGGCCGGATGGCGTCCAGCTCCTCCTGCTCCTGTAGCTTCGCGATCCGCTCCTCCAGCCCGTCGTACGCCCGGGCCAGCGCGTTGGCCTTGCGCTTGTTGCGGGTGGTGCAGTCCGAGCGGGTCAGCTTGTGCAGCCGGTCGAGCAGCGGGCCGGCGTCCCGCACGTAGCGGCGGACCGCCGAGTCCGTCCACTCCCCGGCGCCGTAGCCGTGGAAGCGCAGGTGCAGTTCCACCAGCCGGGAGACGTCCTTCACCAGCTCGTTGGGGTACTTCAGCGCGGTCATGCGCTTGCGGGTCATCTTCGCGCCGACCACCTCGTGGTGGTGGAAGGAGACCCGACCGTCCTTCTCGAAGCGCCGGGTGCGCGGCTTGCCGATGTCGTGCAGCAGCGCCGCGAGCCGCAGCACCAGGTCCGGACCGTCGTCCTCCAGGTCGATGGCCTGCTCGAGCACGGTCAGGGAATGCTCGTAGACGTCCTTGTGCCGGTGGTGCTCGTCCCGTTCCAGCCGCAGGGCCGGGATCTCCGGCACCACCCGCTCGGCGAGCCCGGTGTCCACCAGGATCCGCAGCCCCTTGCGCGGGTGCGCGGAGACCACCAGCTTGTTGAACTCGTCCCGGATCCGCTCGGCGGAGACGATGTCGATCCGCTCGGCCATCGCCGTCATCGCCTCGATGACCGTGTCGTCCACCGTGAAGTCGAGCTGCGCCGCGAAGCGCGCCGCGCGCATCATCCGCAGCGGGTCGTCGGAGAAGGACTGCTGCGGAGTGCCCGGCGTCCGCAGCATCCGCCTCGCCAGGTCCTCCAGCCCGCCGTGCGGGTCGACGAAGGTCTTCTCCGGCAGCGCGACGGCCATCGCGTTGACGGTGAAGTCACGTCGGACGAGGTCCTCCTCGATCGAATCGCCGTAGGAGACCTCGGGCTTGCGCGACGTACGGTCGTACGCCTCGGAACGGTAGGTGGTGATCTCGATCTGGTAGGACGGCCCGTCCGGGCCGGCCGCCTTCTGGCAGCCCACCGTGCCGAACGCGATACCGACCTCCCAGACGGCGTCCGCCCACGGCCGCACGATCCGCAGCACGTCCTGGGGGCGGGCGTCGGTGGTGAAGTCCAGGTCGTTGCCGAGGCGGCCGAGGAGCGCGTCCCGTACGCTGCCGCCGACCAGCGCGAGCGAGAACCCGGCCTGCTGGAAGCGGCGGGCTAGATCATCGGCGACGGGCGCGACTCTCAGCAGCTCGCTCACCGCGCGGCGCTGCACGGCGCTCAGCTCGGTGCTCGACGGCTGGACCTGGTTGTCTGCGTTGGCGTTGGACACGACAGAACAGACTACGTGCCGGGGGCCTGGGGGGCCGCGCCTGCGGGGGCCGCTGTTCCCACTGCTCCCACGACGAGGGGCGCCAGGGCAAGCACGGCCGCCGTACCGCGCAGCAACCGTCGGGGCGCGGCCGCGGTACGGGTCCTGTGCTGTCTCGCCGCTTCGGCCACGCGCTGGTCCGTCCTGTCTTCCGTGCGCTGTGCGGTTCGGTGGTCTTGCGCACTGCTGATGCTAACGATTGCCGACACCGTCGGGTGCCGCCGAGTCCACCGGTGGGCGGGCGCCCGGAGGTGTGGGGGACGG
>NZ_VJYK02000051.1 GCF_007097205.2 Streptomyces alkaliterrae | reverse complement strand
ACATACCCCCGCCGCCCGTCGGTGACACGCCGGGCGGTACCGGGCAGACGGCGGCCCCCGGGGCTTTCCACACCCACGGCGGCCGGCAGCCCGTCACTGCGGCCACGCCACCACAAGGGCCTCCGCCCCAGCCGCACCCCACCTTCGGCGGCGCCGCCGCCCCGCAGACCGGCTACGCGCAACCGCAACCGCAGACCGGCTACGCGCAGCCGCAGCCACAGAGCGGGTACGGGCAGCCACAGAGCGGGTACGGGGAGCCTCGGCAGCAGTCGTTCGGGGCGGGGGCCGGTGGGGCACCGCAGACGGCGTACGCGCGGCCTCAGCCGTACGGGCAGGGTGACGGCGGTGTCCCACGGACCGCGTACGCACACCCGCAGCCCTACGGTGCCGGCCAGGAGCCCGGCGGCGGCACACCCACGAGCGGGTACGGCCACCCGCACCCGCAGCCGCAACCGCAGCCGCAGCCGCAGTTCGGTGAACGTGCGGCCGGGGCGCCCGCCGGGCCCGTGGGGGCCTTCGGGGACGTGACGGCCCCGCAGCCGCAGCCGTCACCGCAGGCCTCCTCCGAGGCGGACGCGGAGCGGACGCAACTCATCCCGCCTCAGGCGGACTTCGGAACCGCGCCGTCGCCTGGCGGGTTGGACGCCGACGCGACGCAGTACCTGCCTCCGCAGCCGTCGGCGGACGCGGACGCGACCCAGCTCATCCCCCCGATGGGCGCCGCCGGGCCGGAGGGTCTGGAGGCGACCCAGTACCTGCCGCCGATCGGTGACGAGCCGTACGTGCCCGGCGGGTCCGCGGCGCCGGGCGCGTCGTCCGCGACGGCCGGGCCCGCGACGGCCGAGCGGCGGACGCCGGAGGAGTTCGAAGGCCTTTTCCGGCCGACCGGTGCGGCTCGCCCGCGTTCCCGGGCGCCCGAGGGCAGCATCTCGCTCTTCGAGCAGGCGAGCGCCAAGCAGACGGCCGGTCGGCCGCCGACGGGCGGCGGCACCCGCGCCGAGCGCCGTGCGGCTGACGCGGCCGGCAGCCGGCGGAAGCCGATACTGCTGGGCGCGGCCGGAGCCGCCGTGCTGATCACCGGTGGTCTGGTCGCCGGTGCGGCTCTCGGCGGCGGGAACGGCGGCGGCGAGAGCGCTCAGCCGCAGGGTGCCGCGTCCAGCGCGCCGCCCGTCGAGGAGCCGACGGAGCCGGAGCCGACGCCCGAGCCGGAGGAGTCGAAGGACCCGGCGGAGGAACAGGCCAAGGAACTGGACAAGTTGCTCGCCGACAGCAACAACAGCCGTGACGCGGTGATCAGATCGGTCGAGAACATCAAGAAGTGCCAGAACCTGGACAAGGCGGCGAGCGATCTGCGGGACGCCGCCCGGCAGCGCAACAGCCTGGTGACCAGGCTGGAGGGGCTGTCGGTGAACGAGCTGCCCAACCATGCCCGGTTGACCGAGCAGCTCACCAAGGCGTGGAAGGCGTCGGCCGCCGCCGACGACCACTACGCGGCGTGGGCGGACCGGGTGGCCCGGCCGCGCGGCTGCCGAGGCGGTCAGGCCCGGTCGACGAACGAGCTGGCCCGCGCCAACCGGGCCAGCGGCGAGGCGACCCAGGCGAAGCAGGCCGCGGCCCGGCTGTGGAACCCGACGGCCCGCCAGTACGGCCTCACCGAACGCCAGGCCACTCAACTCTGAGTCGAGTCGCCGGAGTTCGCTGGCGGCGTCGCCGCTCAGCGGCCGCCGGCGCTCTCCAACGTCGCGGCGATGTTGACGGGGTCGGGCTGGGCGGCGACCAGCCGGCCCTTCTCCACCCGCTGGAAGTTGACCATCGGGTTCACCAGGCGCGGGTAGGAGCGGGTGCCCAACTGGTCCTCGTAGCGCCAGCCGAGGGGCGGGGTGATCCCGCCCGTGCTGACGGGTTCGCCCACGTCGAGCTGGCGCTGGATGGCCTGGCGGCTGATCTTCCCGCCGTCCAGCGCCTCCAGTACCCGGTGCAGCACGGTGTAGGCGACCCAGGTGGTCTGCACGCCGGGGTCGTAGGTGTCGATGCGGTTGTCGCCGAAGGCGTACTCCCGGACGACGTCCTTCATCTGGTCCCAGACGGGGTCGCCACCGGCCGGGTACCAGCTGGTGACGTTGGCGCCCTCGAGCGGGCCCTTTCCGCCGCCGGTGCGGTTCACCAGGGACTGCTCGACGCTGCCGAGCACCGAGCCGATCTCCACCCGGCCGTGTTCGCGCTGCTGGCGGAAGAAGGAGTCGAAGAAGGTGGACGTCCGCCCGCCGAGCGCGGCGCTCACGCAGGAACCGGGCGCCTCGGCGGGACCGGCGGCGCCCACGATGCCGCTTTCGCCGCCGGGCTGGGTGTCGACCTTTTTCGCGCCGGCCGCGGTCAGCGCGCGCTCGGCCTCGGCGGCGTAGTGGGCGGAGTCCTCCGGGGCGCGCACGTCGGTGGCCCGGTCGCGCTTCCCGGCGGCCAGGCCGGCGTTGAACAGGCCGGGCAGTTCGTCGCCGGCGATGGTGTCGGGCCGGACGAGGGAGACCTTCTCGCAGCGTTCGGCGAGTTGCCGCCCGTTGCCGGCGACGAGTGCGGCCTGGCCGCCGTTGACCGGATAGGAGAGCGGGCTGGTGAACTCCTCGGCGGAGTTGCCGTAGCCGCCGAGGTAGGGGATGCCGACGCTTTCCAGGTGCGGCATGAAGGAGTGGCCGTGCTGGCTGTAGGAGCCGACGACGGCGAGCGCGCCCTCGTCGCGGGCCCGCTTGGCGCACGCGGCGGCGCGCACGCTGTCGTTCCCCTCGTTGCAGGTGATCACGCGCAGCTTGCGGCCGCCGATGCCGCCGTTGGCGTTGACCCAGCGGGCGTAGGTCTTGGCAAGGGCGGGCATTCCGGGCATGTTGGTGGCCTGCGTCTTCACCGGGGCCCAGGTCATCACCGTGATGGGTTCTCCGGAGGCGCCGCCGCCGAGGCCGGGCAGGCCGCCGCAGCCGGTGAGCAGGGCCGTGCCGGCCATGGCCAGAGCGGTGCCGAGCGCGGCGACGCGTGGCAGGCGGCGGGGGGAGGGGGTGGTCGAGGCGCGCGGGTCGTTCGAGGCGCGCGAGGCGTTCGGACTGGCGGGGGTACGGCGCCGAGCGGTCATGTCCATGCACCCTGCCGCGCCGCTCGTAACGACCGAGTGATGACCGGGGAACTCATGGTGACCACCGGGTGAATTGGAGGGGGCCGGCCGTGCCGTTTGTGCTCGGAACGTACGATCGAGGACTGTGCGAACCGAGGAGAGGTCTTCCCGTCGCGGCAGTCGTTCCCCCACCATGGGCGACATGCCGGTGAAAGACGTGCCCTGGTGGCGTTGGCGCTGCAACGTGCGGTCAGCGCTGCACATGCTGTCCGATCCCGTCTTCCAGCGGGAGTGCTGGCTGGCCGGCCGGCCCGGCTACGGGGACGTCACGGACGCGGTCTACCGGCTGGTGGAGGACACCTGGCTGGACAGCTGGTCCGCCGAGAAGTACGTCGGCACGATCTTCCGCGACGTGCGCGAGGCGACCGCGGTGGACGCCGCCGTCCTGCGGGTGCTGCGCATCGTGCACCAGGTCGGCGCGGACGCCCCCGCCGCCTCCTATCTGGAACACCCGGGCTGGCCGGAGGCGACGCTGGCGGCGCGCGAGGCGCACGTCCTGCTGACCGCCAACGACGGTGAGGACCCGGAGGAGCCGCCGAAGTCGCTCGACGTACTGGCGATCACGCTGCGCGCGGTGTGAGGCGCAGGCACGCTCCGAAGCGCCCGCACGCTCCGACGCGCCGGCACGCTCCCGACGCCCCCACGAGCCGTCCGCCTGGCGGTCGGGCGTCCGGCGGCGGGCCTGCGATGTGGGACGCTGTTGCCATGAGTGCGTCGCGTCCATCGAGCCCGTCGAGCCCGAGTCAGTCGAACCAGCCGGCCGCCGCCGACTCCGGTCGGTCCGCGCCCGAGCAGTACGTCCTGACGCTGTCCTGCCCGGACAAACAGGGCATCGTGCACGCGGTCTCCAGCTACCTGTTCATGACCGGCTGCAACATCGAGGACAGCCAGCAGTTCGGCGACCACGACACGGGCCTGTTCTTCATGCGGGTGCACTTCAGCGCCGAGGCCCCGGCGACACTGGAGAAGCTGCGGGCGAGCTTCGCGGCGATCGGCGACTCCTTCCACATGGACTGGCAGCTGCACCGCGCCGACCGGCGGATGCGGGTGATCATCATGGTCAGCCGCTTCGGCCACTGCCTCAACGACCTGCTCTTCCGCGCGAAGATCGGCGCGCTGCCGGTCGAGATCGCGGCGGTGGTCTCCAACCACACCGACTTCGCCGAGCTGGCCGCCTCCTACGGGGTGCCGTTCCACCACATCCCGGTGACCAGGGAGACGAAGGCCGAGGCGGAGGCCCGGCTGCTCGACCTCGTTCGTGAGGAGGGCGTCGAACTGGTCGTACTGGCCCGCTACATGCAGGTCCTCTCGGACGACCTGTGCAAGGCGCTGGAGGGGCGGATCATCAACATCCACCACTCCTTCCTGCCGAGCTTCAAGGGCGCCAAGCCGTACCACCAGGCGCACGCCAGGGGCGTGAAGCTGATCGGCGCGACGGCGCACTACGTGACCGCCGACCTCGACGAGGGCCCGATCATCGAGCAGGAGGTCGAGCGCGTCGGCCACGAGGCCACCCCCGAACAGCTCGTGGCGGTCGGACGGGACGTGGAGTGTCAGGCGCTCGCGCGCGCGGTGAAATGGCACAGCGAGCGCCGGGTGCTGCTCAACGGCCACCGCACGGTGGTCTTCGCCTGAGCCCGACGCCGAGCCCGATCACGACGCCGAGCCCGACCCTGGGGTTGACCCTGAGGGTGACCGTGCCCTGAACCCGGGCCGCCGGGCGCCGTCACAGCCTCGACATCGACGCGGTGGCGAACAGCACGTCCCGGATGGCCTGCGGATCGCCCTCCGCGCCGGCGGCCGCGTCGAGCGGCGAGACGTGCCCGGCGACAAGCTGGCAGAACTCCACGCCGTCCATCGCGACGTGGGCGACCGCGCCCTCCGGCCCTGCTTCGGCCGTGGGGCTGTCCAGCGCGATGTACCAGTCGCCGCCGCCGCTGCCCTCGACCTCCAGGTGCAGCGTGCGGCCGGGCGCCCCGGCCACCGACAGCCGCCTGGGCTGTGCGGCGAGCCCGGCCCGGCGTCGGTCGGCGAGCACATGCGGAAGTGTGCGCGCCGCCAGGCCGATCAACTGGCGCAGATGGGCGCCCTCCGGCGCCGGATGCGGATAGTCCACGGCGTCGGCGATGTCCACCGCGTGGGTCCAGCGCTCGAAGGCGCGGTCGAGGAAGGCGTCCCGCAGCGGCAGCCGGACGCCGCGCACCTCGCGCTCGGCCGCCGTCGCGTCCGCGAACGAGGCACCGCGCATCAGCGCGTGGGTCTGCTCCCGCCACGGCCCGTGCACCAGGCGTCCCTCGGGCGCGATTCCGGAGCTCCAGTAGGCCTCGGTGCGGCTCGCCGGGTTGGCGAGTGCGGCGAGCTGTGGAGCCCCGGGTTCGTCGGCCAGCGCGGCGAGCGGGTCGGACAGCCCCAGTTGACCGGCGAGCAGGCCGTCCACCGCCATGAGGTGGGAGATGACCTCGGCGACCGTGGCCGTGCGGGTGTGCTCCCGCTCGCCCTCGAACCAGCGCAGCCGGACCGGGGCCCGCCACTCGGCGTCGGCCATGTCCCGCAGCAGGGCGTCCAGCCGGGCCGTCTCCGCGTCGAACGGCTCGGCCCATTCGGGTATCGGTATGCGCGCCGGGCGTCGGCCCAGCGCGCCTTCCAACACCCGGCTGCGCAGGCGCGGATCGAGGTCGAGATTGTCCTCGGGGTGCAGCAGCGCCACCGCGTCGCGCAGCCGCAGCGCCTCCCCGGCGCACGGCGCGCAGTCGGTGAGATGCGCCTCCACGGCGGCCGTCTCCTGGGCGGAGCACGCGGCCAACGCCCAGGCGCCGAGCAGCGATTTCAGCACGCCGTGGTCGAGGCCGGCGGCGTGGTGCGGTGCCGGGCCGCCGGTGGGCCCGGGACCGCCGGACGACTCGGGGCCGCCTCGCGGTGTGGACCCGCCCGTCGGGTTCCGGGCCGCGTCGGTGGGTTCGGGCGGCACCGCGTCCGTCCAGAGTTCCGCGGCCGGCGCGGACTGCACCGGTTGGACGGTCTCCGCCGGCGGGGCGGTCTCCACGGCTGGGGCGGGCGCCGACGGCGGCGCGGGCTCGACGTGCGGGGCCGACTCCGCCGGCGGTACGGGGCGCAGGGGCTGGACGGCGTCGGAGCGGCCGGATCGGTCGGACCGGTCGGAATGATCGGCGCGGTCGGCGCGCTCCGGGCGGCGGCGGGCGCCCGGACCGCGTTCGGGAGGTTTGCCGCGCCGGGACGGCGTGACGTCACCGGGCGCCGGACGGGCGCGGTCGCCCGCGGCGCTGGGCGGGGCCGCGGGCAGTGGTGACCCCGCTCTGGGTGAGGGGACCCCTCGCGGGCGCGGCGGTCTGGCTCGTGGCGGACGGTCGTCGGCGGCCGAGCGCGGCGGCGGGATGAGCGGCCCGCGGGCGGGCCCCTCGTCGCCCGGAGCGCGCCCCGGCTCCTGCGGATCGTTCACCGCTCACTCCCGAGTCCTGATCGGCCGAGCGCCGGGAGGGCGCCGCCTGCGGCGGTGGACAGCAACTGGAGACCCAGCCGCAACCGGCGCCTGGCCTCGTCCTCGGTGACGCCGAGTTGGCGGGCCGTCTGCCGGTAGTCCCTGCGGTGAATGTACGCCAACTCCAGTGCCGCGCGCAGCGAGGCGGGCATGCTGTTCCTGATGTAGTCGGCGCGGGCCGCCGCCGAGGCCGCCGCGACCTGCTGCTCCACCAACTCCGACGGGCGGTCGGCCGAGCGGTGGCGGCGGAGGCGCTGTACGGACAACTCCTGTGTGAGGCCGGCGATCCAGGAGCGCATCGACCCCTTGCGGGGGTCGAAGCGCTCGGGATGCTCCCAGATCCGGGCGAAGATCTCCCGGGTGACGGCGTCCGCCTCGTCCTCGTCCTCCAGGACCCGGTGGGCCAGCCCGTGCACCAGCACCGCGAACTGGTCGTACAGCTCGCCGAGTGCCGCGGCCTCCCCGCGGGACAGCCGCTGCTGCATCTTGCGGTCCCAGCGGGGTGGTGTGTCGTGCGCCATGCTGATCCGCCCCCAGCCCTTCGCTCTTACCCGAATGTAGTGCGAGGGGGTGACAACGCACGCCCCTTTGCGGCAATGTGCGCCCCCAGGCCCATCGCTGATGGTGGTGGTCCCGTCACATTGTGCTCGATTCCGGGGGCGCTGAGGGCTACTGAGCGCCCCTGTCTGTCGATTCTCAGCTGATACTGGTTGTTTGTCGCCGTATTCGACCGGTGATGACCGGAACTGTGAGGGAAGGGAGACATCTTGCGCGTAGGCTCGCGTGGGGGAGTTCGTTTCGGCGCCGGCCCGCAGGGCAGCCGAGGCGGTGAGGAGCCGGCGGTGCCGGCTCGCGGACCAAGAGCTAAGGGCGCGTCATGCTGAAGGTGTTGCAGGAGTCACGGGGGGAGTGGGCCGTCCTGCGGGTGTCCGGCGAGCTGGACCTGGTGACCTCGCCCCTCGTCAGGCAACACGTGCACGACGCGGTCGCCGAGGGTCGCCGTGACCTGGTGCTGGATCTGACCGAGGTGCTGTTCTGCGACTCCAGCGGCGTCGGCGTGCTGATCGCCGCCCGCCGTCTGATGCACTCGTGCGCGGGGCGTCTGCGGTTGATCCTGCCGGCGCGCGGCGCGGTGGACGGCTCACACGTCAACCGGGTGCTCGCCGCGCTCGGGGTGCGCCGGCTCTTCGCCTGCTACCCGGACCTGGAGGCGGCCACCGACGCGGCGGCCCGCCCGCTGTCGGCCTGAAGCGCCGCCGGTAGATGAAACCAGGTCGTGACTGATCGACTTCCGTGACGCCGGGCGTGCTCCGGTAGGCTCACACGAATGCGAGTGTTTCAGGCGCGTGTCCGTGCGGGTCTTCGTTCGACTCCGCAGGCCGGCCCTCGCACACGACGGCGTGTGTGTACTCCTTTGCGCCGGAATATGCCTGAATCCCTTGTCACGCAAGCGATCCATCCAGCACGCTGTGGTGCTCCGGGGTCACGATCAGTGACTTTGTCGGTTTTGGTGGTGTGAGCAGTGCACGTGCTTCAGGTACAGCTGGAGATCGGTACCGATCCCATGGAGGTCGGCCGCGCCCGTCGATGGGCCCGTTCCCGACTGGCCGGCTGCGGCATCAGCGCTGACGGTCCACTGGGCGAGACGCTGATCCTGCTGATCTCCGAGCTCGTCACCAACGCCGTGGTGCACGCCGGCTGCCCGTCCGTGCTGCGCATGCTGCTGCCCGCCCGGCAGGTCGAGGGCTGCGCGGTGCGGGTCGAGGTCGCCGACGGCAGCAACCGCGCCCCCTGCCGGCGGCACGCGGGCGGAGACGACACCGGCGGCCGCGGCCTGGAGCTCGTCGACGGCCTCGCCGACCGCTGGGGCTGGGACTGCGACGCCCAGGGCAAGCGCATCTGGTGCGAGCTGGACGCCCGGGGCCCCGCACGCTCGACGACGGCACCCGTCGCCGCCCTGCACACCGCCTGAGCGGCCCGCACACCGTCGGCGACCGGGAGCCCCCGCGTCGCGCGACTCAGTTCCCCTCACCACCGCCCCGGGGCAGAGCTTCCCGCCGGGGACCCAACGCGCCGAGCACCCACGGCACGTCCGCGCGGTCGGTGACGATGAACACCGGCGTCCCGCCGTCCCGGCACTGCACGACGTGACTGCCCGGTCCCGGCGTCCCGCCCGGATCGCCGCGGTGCGGAAGCCGTACCCGCTCCACCACGAGCGTGCCGGGCAGCGGCCGCCGGGCGACCCGCCCGGTCGGGTCCGGAGTGGCGGCCAACAGGCCCGGCGCCGCCACCAGATGGTCGTAGCCCGGGACCGCGTACGGCACCTCGCCGAGCACGGTGCCGGGGAAGCAGCGCTCCTTCTCCGGTCGGCGCGGCGTCACGTCGAAGGACCTTCCCGCGCGGCGGCGGTGGTGGCGGACGAGCAGCGCGGCGACCACCGCCACGGGCACCTCGCCGACCGCGGCGACCAGTAGCGCGGTGCGCAGGTCGTCGGTGGCCAGCGGCGCCACGAAGGCGATGGCCGCGCCGCCGAGCGCGGCGAGCACCACCACCGTCACCTGGCGCGGCTCGCGTTCGGGGGACTCGGTGTGCCGGCGCGCCCACCACCAGGCGGCCCACAGGAAGCCCAGCGAGACCGCGAGCGTCGACAGGCCGGCCGCCGCGGTCAGGCGGTAGGCCCCGGTGGGGGTCGCGGTGGTCTCCTGGCGCAGTTCGCCGAAGTCCACCCGCCGGACCTGCTCGCGCCACACCGTCATGGTGACCGGGTCGCCGGGGGAGACGGCGTCGAACACCGGGTGCCGGCCGAGCATCTCCACCCGGTGCGTGGTGCCTCCGGCGTCGGTCAGGGTGAGTCGGTGGTAGGTCTTGCGGTTCCGGTGCTCGCTGACCGCCTCCCGCACGGTGGCCGCGAGTCGACGGCACTCGGCGGGCGGCCGATCCGCCGCGCAGCGGCCGACGGCGTCGAAGTCCCTTTCCCGCTCCAGCCGTTCGGGGACGTGGACGAGCAGCAGCGCGGCCGCCACCACACCCAGGGCCAGCCCGAGCAGACCCCAGCAGCCGGCCGCCCACCGCTCCGTTCCGGTGGACCGCGGACGCCCGGTCACCGGCGGGGCCCGGAGGTCGGCGCGGGGAGGGGAACGAGGAGCGGCGCGGGGGGTGTCATCGATGTGCGGTCGTCGAACAGCGGTGGCATCCGCTCATTGTCGCGGCCGCCGCTCGCGGCCCGGTCCACAGGTGCCGGGCGGGCCCTGACGCGTGGCCGGGAAGCGCGATGATCTTCCCCCGGTCGGGGGAGGCGGTGTGCGGAGGGCGGTTCACCCCCGCGTGGCCGTGGTCGGTTCCGGCACGGACTCCGCGGCCTGTGGTCGGGTGCCCGCGCGGCGCCGGTGCGCCCGGCTGACGGCACGGGCGATGCGCTCGGCGTCCAGGTTGAGTTCGCGCAGCGTGCCGCTGAGCGGGTTGGTCTGGCCGGTGAAGTGGAGGTGGGGGGCGCCGGGCGCGGTCCGCGGGCCGTGTGCGAGCGGACGTCCGTTCTCGTCCAACACGCCAAGATGGCCGACCAGTTCGGCAAGCCCCGACCGGTAGCCGGTGGCGGCGACGATCACGTCCGGGGCGAGGTGGCTGCCGTCGGCCAGCCGCACCCGTGGGCCGTCGAAGGACTCGACGGCGGCCACCGGGCGGATCCGGCCGCGCCGCACGGCCCGCACGAAGCCAGGCACCTGCACCGGGAACGCGCCCTGCCGGGCCCGGGTGAAGCGTCCCCCGCCCGGTCTCGGCAGGCCGTGGTCGGTGAGGTCGGGGCCGGTGAGGCGGCTGGTGGCCCGGGTGAGCCCGTCACCGAGGAAGGCCGGCACCCGGCGCAGCGCGATGCCGGAGTACTGGGCGGGCCAGCCGAGCGTGGCACGCCGCATCACGTGCGGCGGGGTCCGCACCGCCAGATGCACGGCCGCCGCACCGCCGCGCTGGAGGTCGAGGGCGATCTCGGCGCCCGAGTTGCCGGCGCCCACCACCAGCACGTCCAGGCCCGCGTAGGGCCCGGGGGCGCGGTAGTGCGCGGAGTGCAGCACCTGCCCGGGGAAGCCGTCGAGGCCCGGCCAGTCCGGGACGAACGGTGTGTCGTGGCGCCCGGTGGCCAGTACGACGGTGGGGGCGTGCAGCAGTCGTCCGCCGTTCGCCCGCAGCAGCCAGCCGGCGTCCGGGTCCGCGGGGTCGGCCCGGTCGACGCGGCTCACCGCCACGCCGGTGGCGATCTCCAGACGGTGGTGATCGACGTAGCGCTCGAAGTAGCCCACCAGGTCCGGCGCGCTCGGCCAGCGGCCCGCGGACCGGGGTATGCGAAGTCCCGGCAGGGCCGACCGGCGCCGGGTGGTGTGCAGTCGCAACGAGTCGTGGCGGGCGCGCCAGGAGGCGCCCGCGTTCTGCGCCCGCTCGATCACCAGGGCGCGCATCCCCTGGCTCTGGAGGGCGGCGGCCGCGGCAAGACCGCCGGGGCCGGCGCCGACGACGTGGACGGGGCGGTCCGTGCTGGACGTGAGCATGTCGGGAGCCTAGACCGTTCGGGGTGCACTCCGCCCGGTCATGCCGAGAGCCCGCCGCACCGGGAGACGGCGTGGCGGGGACGGAAAACCGGTGTCGTGGGGCGGGAAAATGGGTCTGCCGCCCACCGACCGGGGTTGGGGATGTTGGGGATCCCGGTGGGTGGGCGGCAGCAATCGCACGTTGTACCCCGTACCGGGCGCCCCTGGTGACACCTCCTGGACAGCGGCACTAAAGTGCCATGTCATGGGGCAGGTGGCGCATGACGGGGCAGATGATCCGCACTCCGCGGAGCTGGCAGGTCACCTCGCCGCGCTCGGTGTGGACCGGGAGGCGGTCGGGCTCTACCTCGACCTGCTCTCCGGCATCGAGCCGGCCGGTACCGGTGCCGAGCGCGAACCCGCCGTGTACTCCGTCAGGCGCGCCGAGGCGGTCGGTCGACTCGTCGAACTGGGCCTGGTGGTGGAGAACCCCGAGGGTCCCGCCCGCCCGCCGCTGCCGGTCCCGCCGGGCGCCGCGCTGGACCTGCTGAGCCGGCGTGCCACGCTGCGTCTTGAGGAGGCCACCGCGGCCATCGCGGGCGCCTATGAGCGCTACCGCCGTCGGGACCCGGCCGCCAGCGGCGGTGTCGTCGCCGAGGAGGTCACCGGGGACGACATCGAGCGGCGGCTCGGCGAAGCGCTCGGTAGCGCCCGCAAGGAGGTGCTGCGCTTCGACACCCCGCCGTACTTCTGGTCCTCCGCGCGCGGCGCGGACAGCGAGATCGCGATGCTCCAGCGCGGGGTCCAGGTCCGCGCCGTCTACGCCCGCGCCTCGCTGGCCCACCCGGGCCATCTGACGACGAACATCCAGCCGTGTGTGGACGCCGGAGAGCAGGCCCGGGTGCTGCCGGAGCTGCCGGTGAAGCTGACGATCATCGACGACCGGGTGGGCTTCGTCAGCCTGTCGATCGCCGACGTCGACATCAGTGGCAGTCTGCTGGTCGTCCGGCCGAGCGGGCTGCTGACGGCGCTGCGGGCGCTGTTCGAGGCGTGCTGGGAGCGCGCGCTGCCGATCCAGTCGGTGACGGGCTCGTCGCCCGCCTCCGCCGCGCTGTCCGTCCGGCCGGGCCCGACCGAGCGGCGCATCCTGGCGATGCTGGTGGCCGGCGTGCCGGACTCGCAGATCATCCGGGAACTGGGTGTCAGCCGCCGGACGTTCTTCCGGCGCATGGAGCTGCTGATGGCACAGGCGGGCGCCGCCTCCCGGTTCCAGCTGGCACTGCAGGCGCAGCGGCGCGGCTGGCTCTGAGCGGTACCTCCCGCCCACTGCGAACGGCGGGCATTTCGGACTTACTTCGCATACCTTCCTGGTTACCGGCGGGCACCTTGGTGTCGTTGGCACAGCTGTGCCTCCCCGCGGCGTGTGGGTCGGCTAGAACCTGTTACCAGCCACCCCCCACTCCTCGCCCCCAACGGGAAGGCCCCCATGCGACGTTCGGGACCGATACGCCTCGTTCTGGGCGCGGGAGCAGTGGCCCTGGCCGTGCTCGGCACGACACTCGGCACCGCAGGCGCCGTGTCGTCCGAGTCACGGCCGCTCGGCGAGATCCGCGGCGCCGACGTCGGACCGGTGATCCGCGGCGAGTACATCGTCGTCCTGAAGAAGAAGCGGCCCGAGGCCGGTTCCGGCATCTCGACGGCCGAGGACGTGCGCTCCCGGGCGCGCGGCCTCGCCGGCCGCTACGACGGCTCGCTGCGGCGCACCTACAGCGCCGCCCTCCAGGGCTTCTCGGTGCGGATGACCGAGGCGAAGGCCCGCCGCCTGGCCGCCGACCCGGCGGTCGCCTACGTCGAACCCGACCGCGTCGAGTACGGCGACGACGTGCAGACCGACCCCGTCTGGGGCCTGGACCGCGTCGACCAGCGCGACCTGCCGCTCGACAAGCGGTACGAGTACACCAGGACCGCCGGCAACGTCACCGCCTACGTGGTGGACTCCGGGGTCCGTATCGGCCACCAGGACTTCGAGGGCCGGGCGAGCTACGGCTACAACTTCGTCGACGACAACACCACCGCGAGCGACTGCCACGGCCACGGCACCCACGTGGCGGGCACCATCGGCGGTCGCGCGCACGGCGTCGCCAAGAAGGTCCGGATCGTCGCGGTGAAGGTCCTCAACTGCCAGAACTCCGGCACCACCGCCAACGTGCTCGCCGGGTACGACTGGGTGGTGCGCAACGCCAAGCGGCCCGCCGTCGCCAACGTCAGCATCGGCGGTTCGCCGGCCGCGGCCAAGGACGCGGGGGTCCGCGCGATGGTCCAGGCCGGCATCACGGTCGCCGTCTCGGCGGGCAACAAGGACACCGACGCGTGCACCCAGTCGCCGGCCCGCGAGCCCAGCGTGATCACCGTGGCCGCCACGGCGCGGGACGACCGGCGTTCGACCTTCTCCAACCACGGCTCGTGCGTGGACGTCTTCGCGCCCGGCACGTCGATCGTCTCCACCGGGCACGGCTCCAACACGGCCACCGCCACGATGAGCGGCACGTCGATGGCGACGCCGCACGTCACCGCCGTCGCCGCGCTCCACCTCGCGGGCGACCCGGGTGCGACCCCCGCCAAGGTGACCGACGCGCTCCTGGGCGCCGCGAGCCGGGGCAAGGTGACCGGCCCGGGGGCCGGCTCGCCCAACAGGCTGGTGTACAGCGGGTTCTAGCGGCTCCCAGCGGGGATCTCACAAGGCTTGTGCAGCCTGCTCGACGGTGACCCGTCCCGAGCCAGGCCGGCTCTCCTTCGGGTGGAGGAGCGCGGTCTGATCAGGGCGCGGAGACGGGGCGTCGAGCGCGCGGGGGGCGGGAGCGGCCGGCGCGGCCGTCCGACGGAGGGGATCGGGCGGCCGCCGGTCGCCCCCGGGGTCACTACCGGGGAGCGCACGCCGAGGCCGGTGACAGGTCCGGCCCGGCGCGTGGCGCGGCCCGGGGTCGTCGCCGGGCGGGTCAGGTCACTTGGTCGGCTTCCGCCCGGTCACGCCGAGGTGCACGAGAAGGGAGAGCGTCGGCTTCAGGTCGGCCTGCTTGACGCCCCAGCCCTGGAAGCCCCGTTGGTGGCCGGCGACCGAGGCGAGCATCGTCACCAGTGACGCGGCGACGGCCGCCGGGTTCACCGAGTCGTCGACCCTGCCCTTGGCCTGGAGTTCGGCGACCGCGTCGCGCAGCGAGTTGCCGACCGAGGTGAGGATCCTCGTGCGGATCTTGGTGAACCGCTTGTCGCCCTCGGCGGCGCCCAGGTCGATCACGCGCAGGATCGCCTCGTGGCGGCGCCAGAACGACAGGAAACCGTCCACGAGTTCGTCGGCGGTCTCCTTGGCGGCCCGGCCGGTCCACGACCGCCCGGCGACCAACTCGTCGAGTGCCGCGCCCTCCTGGGCGGTCTCCTCGGCGATCTCCAGTACCGCGCCCTCGACGTCGGGGAAGTACTGGTAGAAGGTGGCCGGCGAGGTGCCCGCCCGCCGCGCCACGTCGATGACCTTGACGTCGCGGTAGGGGGAGGAGCCGAGCATCTCGCCGAGGCAGTCGAGGAGCTTCTGGCGGGTCGCCTGTCCGCGCCGTCCGGCCACGCGGCCGTCAACTGTTCGTACTTGTCCTGTCATGCCGTCAGCTTACCGACGGCCGGAGTTGGCGCGATCTGACCGCCTGCAAATGGGTTCCCGCAGCTCATGACCTCCCCTTTCATGGCGGATGGCCTGATCCGTTCGCAGCCCCGACTCCCGCCGCACTCCCGCCGCGCGTCTGGGCCGCGGGGTGGCGGAACGGCGCGAAAGGGACAGACTGGTCACCAGCCGAGAGAACCCGAGGAACCGAGGAGAGGGGCCTTCGATGCCCGACGCCGCACTGGGGGCGCCCTGCTGGGCGGACGTGATGTTGCCCGACCTGGCCGCCGGCAAGCGTTTCTACGGTGGGCTGTTCGGGTGGACCTTCGACGAGTCGGCCGAAGGAGCGGACGCGTACACGCCCGCCCTGCTCGAAGGCCGGCAGGTCGCCGCGCTCGGCCGCAAGTCCGACGGGCGCATGCCCACGGCCTGGACGCTCTACCTGCACACCCCGGACATGACCGCCACCGTCGAGCGGGTACGCGACGCCGGCGGCACCGTGATCGGCGGGCCGCTGCGGGTCGGCGACGGCCCGGCCGGGGTGACGGCGGTGGTCGCCGACCCCGACGGCGCGGTGTTCGGCCTCTGGCAGCCGTCGGCGTTCGCCGGGTTCGAGGTGCGCGACAAGCCGGGCTCCTATCTGTGGGGCGAGTTGTACGCGCGGGACAAGGAGGTGGCGGACGCCTTCTACCCGGCGGTCTTCGACTACACGACGGCCGACATCAGCGAGGAGGACGCGGACTTCCTGCTGTGGGCGCCGGCCGGGAAGCCCGCCGACGCCGAACACGCGGTCGGGGGAAGGGCGTTGGTCGCCGAGGTGTTCCCCGCGGAGATGCCGCCGCACTTCCTCACCTACTTCGCCGTGTCGGACTGCGACGAGGCGGTGAGCCGTGCCGAGGAACTGGGCGGACGCGTCGCCTTCCCGGCCGAGACCAGCCAGTACGGGCGATTTGCGGTGCTTTTCGACAACCAGGGCGCGACCTTTGCCGTACTGGATTCGTCGGTCACCGGCCAGGACGGCTGACGACGGGGCCCGGCATGTCGGAGCATGGGGGCTGAAGCGGTGAGCGCCGGCGGGGTGAGGATCCCGTCCGGCCCGGGGAGACCCGGATGGAACAGTCGACGGGGGAGCGGAGCGTTGCGAGTGAGGGAGCGAAGCGGTGGGGCGGTCCACGGACCGTCCCACCCGAGGCGTGCGGACGCCGGGCGGGCCGGCCGGGACGGGGCACGGACCGGCGGATTCCGCCCCCCGGTTCGCGGCTGTCGGCGGCAGGGGGAAGAATCACCTACCGGACCGGCGCGCCCGAGGGCCGTGGCGGTCCGGCGAGACGAGCTTCCGGCGCCGTGCCCGGCGCCGGCGACGACGACCGGTCCCTACGGGGAGGTGGAAGGCACGTGGTGGAACAGCTGACGCAGCACGACCCCAGACGGATCGGCCCGTTCGAGGTGCTGGGCCGGCTGGGCGCCGGCGGCATGGGCCTGGTCTACCTGGCCCGCTCCGCCTCCGGGCGGCGGGTCGCGATCAAGACGGTCCGCACGGAACTGGCCGAGGACCAGCTCTTCCGGGTCCGCTTCACCAGGGAGGTCGAGGCGGCCCGCGCGGTCAGCGGCTTCTACACCGCCGCCGTCGTCGACGCCGATCCACGGGCCGCCGTGCCCTGGCTGGCCACCGCCTACGTGCCCGCGCCCTCCCTGGAGGAGATCATCAACGAGTGCGGGCCGATGCCCGCGCAGGCCGTGCGGTGGCTGGCCGCCGGCATCGCCGAGGCGCTGCAGTCCATCCACGGCGCCGGGCTGGTGCACCGCGACCTCAAGCCGTCCAACGTGCTCGTCGTGGAGGACGGGCCCCGGGTGATCGACTTCGGTATCGCCTCCGGCGTCTCCAACACCCGGCTGACCATGACCAACGTGGCGGTCGGCACCCCGGCCTACATGTCGCCCGAGCAGGCCAGGGACTCCCGCAGCGTCACCGGGGCCAGCGACGTGTTCTCGCTGGGCTCCACGCTGGTCTTCGCGGCCACCGGACACGCGCCCTTCCACGGCGCCAACCCGGTCGAGACGGTCTTCATGCTGCTGCGCGAGGGACCCGACCTGGAGGGGCTGCCGGAGGACCTGCGGCCGCTCATCGAGTCCTGTATGAACCCCGAGGCCGAACTGCGGCCCACCCCCGCCGACCTCCAGGCGCAGCTCGCACCGCATCTGTTCTCCTCCGGTGGGGACGACAGCGGCACCGCCTCCGCCTGGCTGCCGGCCGGCGCCGTCGAGCTGATCGAACGCAAGCGCGGCGGCCGGTCCCGCCCGGTGCGGCGGCCCGCGCCGCAGGCGCCGCCGCCTCCGGCGCCCGAGCCGGTGCCGTCGGCCCCCGGACCCGTCGGGGCGATGGCCTCGCCGCCGCCCGAGCCCGTCCCCTTCCCCTCCGGCGGCCCGGCCGTACCCGGCGAGCCGGCGCCGCTCGGCGCGCCGCCGAGTGACGACCGGGTCCACCTCGCCGGCGCCCGGCTCCCCATCGGCCCCGGACCGAGGCGGGCCGAAGGGCGCCAGGTCGCCGTCCGCCCGGCGGGCTGGCTGCGGGCGCCCGAACCGTCCGCCGGCCAGTCCCTGCTGCCCGCCGTACCCCCGGCGCCGACAGCGCCTCCCGGCGGCCCGTCGGGCGGCGGCGTGAACGGCGGGTTCAGCGGCGGGTTGAGCGGCGGAGCCGCGGGGAGCGTGTCGGCCCCGGTGCCGTCCGGCCCGCGCACGCCCGGCGGCCCGGCCGTCAGCGAACCGCCGCCGCACGTCCCCGGCCGCCCCGAGCGCTGGCGCCCATGGCGCTTCCGGATGACCAACGACCTGTGGGGCACCCCGGTCGTCGTGGACGACCTGCTCTACGTCACCTCCTTCGAGGTGCACGCGCTGGACGTGGCCAGCGGCAAGCGCCGCTTCAAGACCAGCGAGGTCGCGTGGTCGATGGCCGTCGCCAGCGGCCGGGTGCACGCCTCGGACGGGCCGAGCCTCTTCGCGCTCGGCGCCAAGGACGGCGCCGAGCGGTGGAAGCTCGCCGTCGACGGCTGGGTCTACTCGCTCCAGGCCGAGCGCGGCACGGTGCTCACCGGCACCCGCGGCGGCGGCGTCCAGGCGTGGGAGTCGGCCACCGGTGACCTGCTGTGGACGATCGCCGGCGCGCAGACCGACTTCGAGACGCCGGACGCGGGCCCGCTGCTGCACGACGGCACGGCCTACGTGTGGGCCGACGGCCAGCTGTACGCGCTGGACGCCCGCACCGGTGTCGAGCGCTGGCGGCACCCGGTCGGCGACAGCGCGGCCGTCGGCGGCACCCCGGTCCGGGTGCGCCCGGCCGAGGACGGCGCCGTCTACGTCTGCGCCGGCTCCCGGGTGCTCAGCCTGGACGGCAACTCCGGCGCCGAGCGTTGGCGCTTCGACTCCCCGGCGGCCTTCCTCAGCCCGCCCGCCTTCGCGCCGGGGCCGGCCATCGCCGGCGGCGGTGTGTACGTCGCCGACTACCTCGGCACGGTCTACGCGCTCGACGCCACCAACGGCTACGACCGCTGGCGGGTGCCGACCGAGGCGCGCAGCACCATCGAGCCGGTGGTCGTCGCCGACGGCATGGTCCATGTGACCAGCGGCAACGCGCTCTACACGATCGACGCCGTCCCCGGTTCGGCCCGCTACCGCTTCGGCGCCGGCGCGGAGATCGTCGGCCGCCCGGTCTCGGTGGACGGCCGGGTGCACTTCGGCTCGGCGGACAACTGCATCTACACCCTGGACGCCGTCGCCGGCACCCTGCGCTGGAAGTTGGAGACCGGCGGCGAGATCACCGGTACGCCGCTGGTCGCCGGCGGGGTGCTCTACGCCTCCAGCAAGGACCGCTGCGTCTACGCGTTGGACGCCGCGAAGGGAACCGGCCAGCACGCCTGAGGCAACACCGCGGTGAACAGCGAGAATCGGCCAGCCCGGTGGGAACCGGCCGCCGGTTGACGACGTCTCCGACACGGCAAGCAGTTGCTGTGCACGTGTCAAACCGTGGAGGAAAGAACAATGAGGAGTCAGCTCAAGCTGGCCGCCGTGGTAGGCGTTGTCATCCTGGCGCTGAGCGGTTTCACCCCGGCCAAGCGGGGCGGCGCCGACGGCGGAGACGGCGGAGGCTGCGGCCGGGACTCCAGCAGCGGCACCAGCGGCGGCTCGTCCTCCGGCGGCACCACGGGCGGCAGCGGCAACAAGCCCAACCCGACCGTGAACATCACGCGTTGCGCCGGAGTCGCCGACCCCACGGCCGACGTCCAGGTCAGCGCGCCCAGCTCCCGGTCCGGCAGCTGGACCATCACGGTCCGCTTCACGAGCGACACCGGGGTTGTCGTTTCCACCGGCAGCGAGCGGGTCTCCCTGGAGGCCGGGCAGTCGCGCAACATCACCGTCCGGATGGCCGACCCGGCACGGCTCGACGAGGTGGCCAACTGTGGCCTGGAGCCGGTCAACTGACCGAACGGGGAATGTCGGTGGCCGCTCCTACGCTGTAGCGAACCGACAGGTAAGCCGAGTTCAGGAGCGTAGTCATGCCGCCGCTGTCCCGTGAAGAGCGCGAGCAGTTTCTCACCGAACCGCACATCGGAGCCCTCGCGGTGGAAGCCGGACCGGACCGGGGCCCCCTGGTGGTCCCGGTCTGGTACGACTACCGACCGGGCGGCGAACTGTGGATCGTCACCGAGGCCGACTCCCGCAAGGCCAAGCTCCTCGCCGACGCCGGCCGCTTCTCGCTGATGGCGGAGCGGCTGGCGCCGAGCGTCCGCTACGTCTCAGTGGAGGGCCCGGTGAGCGAGATCCGGCCGGCCACGGAGGCCGAGGACACCGCGATGGCCGAGCGCTACCTGGGCGAGGAGGCCGCCGCCGAGTATCTGAGGACCCGCGGCCCCCAACTCGGCGCCCTGGTGACCGTCCGGATGCGCCCCCAGCGGTGGAACTCCTCCGACCTGGGCTCCATCTGAGTTCGGAAGAGCCCGGCGCCGCGCGAGTCTTGCTCGTGCGGCGCCGGGCTCTTCTTCTGTCGTGCTCGGGCTCAGGTGACGTGGCCGTCACGCGGGCTCGGGCCGCCGTCGCGCGGCTGCGACATGGCGTGGCCGTCCGTGAGGGCCGCGGCGAGCGCGGGCGCCGCGCCGGCGAGCGTGGTGGCGGCGACGACCGCGCAGACGGCAAGAATCCTCTTGGTCCTGCTCATGACGGTTGGTCTCTCCTGTCGGCTGTCTGTCGATTGGACAACTGAGCGGCCGGTGGCGGTGACTCCCCCTCCGGGTCACCGCCACCGGCCCACAACTCCCCCGTAGAGGAGACTCAGCCGACGGGCTCACTCGTGGCGTGGCCGTCACGAGTCGTGGTGGGCTCGTCGGTGGCGTGACCGTCACGAAGCTTCTTCTTCTTCGCCGAGATCGGCTCGCCGGTCGCGTGTCCGTCCCGCAGCACGGGCTCGCTCGTCGCGTGCCCGTCGCGGAGTGTGGTGACGACCTTCTTGTTGTCGCTCATGACCGTGCTCCTCTGTTGCGTGGTGCTTGTCGCCCGCCCGGCGGCTCCCCCGGCGGTCGCCGGACGGGCGACACGGCCTTGTGCCTGTAGCGGCACGCGGCCCGCACTCCCCCGTTCCGGTCCGCCTCCCCCCGAGAGCGGCGGATCGATGATATGAGGATGACGCACGCGGATAAACGATCGATGAACGCCCCTGCGGGGGGCCGTCCCGCTTCCTGGGGGCCAGCCCCCAGGCCCCCGGTCCCCAAACGCCGGACGGGCTGAAAATTCAGCCCGTCCTGGGGGTACCTCCCGGCCGAAGGCCGGGGGAGTTTGAGGACAAGCGGCCGCCAGGCCGCAACACGGGGTCCGGGGCGGAGCCCCCGTTACGCGGCTACCGTCGTGGCCGCGAGGAGGCCGCGGACGGAGTCCGCCTCCGCGGAGCCCACCGTCTCGAAGATGGTCAGCGCGTTGCGCCAGCACGCGTGCGCACGCCCCTGCTGCCCCAGCGCGTCCAGCGCCCGCCCCAACACCGCCAGCACCTGCCCGCGCCGCCAGTCGCCCCCGATACCGCGCAGTTCCGTGAGCGCCTGTTCGGCCAACTCGGCGGCCCGCGCCGCGTTCCCGGCGGCGAGTTCGGCTTCGGCCATGCGGAAGTACGTCATGCCGATCCACAGGCACATGCGGTTGCGCTGGAAGAGTTCCAGCGCCTGCCTGAGGTGGTCCAGCGCCTCCGCCGTGCGGCCGACCTTCGTGAGGGCGAGGCCGAGTGCGTAGCGTCCGTTTGCCAGTCGGAGGGTGACGCCGAGTTCCCGGTAGATGTCCAGGGCCTGTTCGGCGAGGGCGACGGCGCTGTCCGTGCGTCCGGTGCTGCCGTGGACGCGGGAGAGGTTGCTGAGCGCGCTGGCCTCGCCGGGCCGGTTGCCGTCGGCGCGGAAGGCGGCGAGGGCCTGTTCCAGGTAGGCGCCGGCCTCCTCGTTGTGGCCCTGGCAGATGCCGATGATGCCGCGTTCGTTGGGTACCTGGCCGCAGACGATCGGGTCGTCCACGGACAGTCCGAGCAGCATGGCCCGCTTGGCGTGTTCGTCGGCCTGTTGGAAGGTGCCGGCGGCGATGTTGGAGAAGGTGAGGACGGTGCGGGTGCGGCCCTCGCTGCGGGCGTCGCCGGCCGCCTGGGCGGCGCTCAGCAGGGTTTCGGCGACCTGCGCGCACTGTCGGGAGTAGGAGCCCGACTCGGCGAGGTCGCGGATCACCAGCAGCAGGTCGACGGCGCGCGGCAGGGTCGCCGGGCCGGTGAGCGCGCGGGCGGTCGCCAGCAGGCAGTCGGCTTCGGCGAACAGCCAGTCCAGGCCTTCCTCGCGGTCGGTGGGCTGGAGGCCGGGGTGCCGGGTCTGCGCGAGGTGGGCGGGGATGCGGTCGCCGGGGCGGCCGAGCCGGTAGACCTCGCGGGCCGTGGCGAGGTAGAAGTCGAGTAGTCGGGAGAGAGCCGACTCCCGTTCGGACGGCGGGTGTTCGTCGCGCAGGGCGCAGTCGCGCGCGTAGAGCCGGACGAGGTCGTGGAAGCGGTAGCGGCCCGGTGCGGCGGATTCCAGCAGGCTGGTGTCGACGAGGGATTCCAGCAGGTCCTCGGTGTCGTCGGCGTCGAGTCCGAGGAGGGCCGCGGCGGCGTGCAGGGAGATGTCGGGGCCCTCGGCGAGCCCCAACAACCTGAAGGCGCGGGCCTGTTCGGCGTCGAGCTGGCCGTAGCCGAGTTCGAAGGTGGCGCGGACGGCCTGGTCTCCGGCCTGGAGTTCGTCCAGCCGGCGGCGCTCGTCGCCGAGTTTGCGGGCGAGTACCGAGACCGTCCAGGTGCGCCGGGAGGCGAGTCTGGCGGCGGCGATGCGGATCGCCAGCGGCAGGAAGCCGCAGGCGGCGACGACGTCCATGGCGGCTTCGCGTTCGGCGCCGACCCGCTCGGCGCCGACGATCTTGGTGAAGAGTGTCATGGCCTCCTCGGGGCTCATGACGTCGAGGTCGACGAGGTGGGCGCCGGCGAGGTCGACCATGCGGGTGCGGGCGGTGATGAGCGCGGCGCAGCCCTCGGTGCCGGGCAGCAGCGGGCGCACCTGGGCGGCGTCGCGGGCGTTGTCCAGCAGGGTCAGCACCCGCCGCCCCGACAGCATGCTGCGGTAGAGCGCGGCCCGCTCCTCGACGCCGTCGGGCACGGCGTCGTCGGCGATGCCGAGAGCGCGCAGGAACGCGGCGAGCACCGCGCCGGGCTCGGTGGGGGAGGTGCTGGTGCCGCGCAGGTCGGCGTAGAGCTGACCGTCGGGGAAGCGGTCCTTGGCTGCGTGCGCGACGTGGATGGCAAGGGTCGTCTTGCCGACGCCGCCGATGCCGGCGACCGCGGACACGGCCATCACGCTGCGTTCCGAGGTGGCGAGTTGTTCGCTCAGCTCGGCTACCTGTGTGGTGCGGCCGGTGAAGTCCGGGACGGTGGCCGGAAGTTGCCGGGGCATGACAAAGGTGGCGGGCGCCGGGAGCCGGTCGAGCGTGAGGTTCAGGCTCTCGTCCGCCCGCAGGATGCGCTGCTGGAGTTCGGCCAGTTCCGGCCGGGGGTCGACGCCCAGCTCCTCGGCGAGCAGCTGCCTGGTGTCGGCGTACACGGCCAGTGCCTCGGCCTGCCGGCCGCTGCGGTACAGCGCCAGCATCAGCAGCTCGCGCAGCCGTTCGCGCAGCGGGTAGGCGGCGCTGAGCGCGGTCAGTTCGGCGACCGCCTCGGCGTGGCAACCCACCTGGAGGTCCAGGTCGAGACGGTGCTCGAGCAGCGAGAGCAGCCACTCCTCCAGCCGGGCGCGCTGCGCCTCGGCGTACGGTCCCGGCACCCGCGCCAGCGGTTCGCCGTCCCACAGGGCGAGCGCGTCGTTGTACCGCTCGCGCGCCCGGCCGTGGTCGCCGGAGGCCGCGAACTTCTCGGCCTCGCCCGCGAGTCGGGTCGCCTCGTCGAGGTCGAGCGAGGTGTTCGGCGCGGCGGTGTCGATCATGTAGCCGCCGGACTCGGTGACCAGGGTCTGACTGCCCAGCACCTTGCGCAGCCGCGAGGCGTACGTGCGCAGCGCGGCCAGCGCCTGCTGCGGCGGCTCCTCCCCCCACAGCGCGTCCACCAACTCCTGGGCGGTGGCGGTGTGTCCGCCGCGCAGAAGCAGTGCGACCAACAGCGCCTTCTGCTGCGGAGAACCGGTGCTCAGCGGCTCCTCGCCGCGCCAGGCCCGCACCGGACCCAGCACAGCAAAACGCAGCCCCGTGCCCGGGTCGGCGACCATGCGTGCCCCCTTGTCTCCCCTGTGATTCGGTGCCGCACCCAACAGTGTGCACTCTCCCCTACGGAAGCGGCAGTTCCGTATCGGACGCGTTGGGCGGGAGTGGTGGGTAGCGGGAACCCACCGGTGCGCGCGGCGGTGGGCACCGAGGGGTGTCCGGCCCGCCGCGCGCCACCGCGGAGCGTCACTGCTCCAGGTCGAACTCCCCGTCCCTTGCCCCCAGTACAAAGGCCTCCCACTCGGCGGCGGTGTACCGCAGCACCGTGTCCGGGTCCGCGGAATTGCGCATCGCGACGCCACCGCCCGGCAGATGGGCGATCTCCACCCGCTCCTCCTCCGGGCTGCCGGGCGCGCTCAGCCACTCCACTCCCGAGATGTCGAGAGCGTAGAGCTCGTCCTTCTCCTGCTCCGTTGCCATGGCTCATGTCCCTTCGTGCCGGTGGGGCCACTCCCGGTGACCCTATCCCCCCGGCGTCCGTC
>NZ_VJYK02000509.1 GCF_007097205.2 Streptomyces alkaliterrae | reverse complement strand
GTCGGGGGTGGCGCAGTGGGCGGGTGCGTCGGGGCCGTCGGCGATGGAGCGCAGGAAGCGGTGGGCCTCGATGACCTTGAGGTCGTCGTAGCCCATCGCGTTGGCCGCACCGGGTTGGAAGGCGGCGAAGTCGCCGTGGCCCGGGCCGACGTAGACGGTGGTGACGGGCTGGTCCTGGTAGGAGCCGCCGCGGCTGACGCCCAGCTCGTTCATCCGACGGAAGTCCCAGAACACCGCGCCCTTGGTGCCGTGCACCTCGATGCCGTAGTTGTTCTGCTCGCCCACCGCGACCCGGCTGGCCTCCAGGACGCCGCGCGCGCCGGAGGCGAACCGGAGCAGGCAGCTCACGTAGTCCTCGTTCTCGACCGGGCCGAGTTCGCCGCCCGTGGCGAGCGCGTGGCCGGCGGTGGCGCCGGTGGGGCGGGCACGTTCGGGCAGGAAGACGGCGGTGTCGGCGGTGAGCGCGCTGATCTCGCCGAGCAGGTGGCGGGCGAGGTCGACGCCGTGGGAGGCGAGGTCGCCGAGGACGCCGCTGCCGCCGCGTTCCCGCTCGTAGCGCCAGGTGAGAGCGCCGTCGGGGTGGGCGGCGTAGTCGCTGAGCAGTCGTACCCGCAGATGGGTGACGGTGCCGAGTGCGCCGTCGCGGATCATCTGGCGGGCGGTCTGCACGGCGGGCGCGTTGCGGTAGTTGAAGCCGACGGCGGCGCGGACGCCGGCGGCGGTGACGGCGTCCGCCACGGCGCGGGCGTCAGCCGCCGTGAGGCCGACCGGTTTCTCGATCCATAGGTGCTTACCGGCCTCGGCTACCGCCACGCCGATCTCCCGGTGCAGGAAGTTGGGCGCGGTGACGCTGACGGCGTCGACCCTCGGGTCGGTGAGGACGTCCCGCCAGTGCGCGGCGGTGTCGGCGAAGCCGAACCGTGCCGCGGCCTCCTCGGCCCGGCCGGGTACCTCGTCGGCGACGGTCACCAGGCGCGGGCGCAGGGGGAGTTCGGGGAAGTGGTGCGGCACGCGGACGTACGCCTGGGTGTGCACCCGGCCCATCCAGCCGAAGCCGATCACGGCCACGCCCAGCGGGCGGGGAGCGTCCGCGTCGTCGGGCTGGGCGGCGGTCTCACGCGTCTTCTCCATCGCCGTTTCCTCTCCGGTGCGGGCCGAGGGGTAGTGCTTCTTGGACGCTGTTTGGATCGGTCCAAACGTGTCGTCCGTCAGCCTCCCTTCGCCCGGTACCCCTGTCAACACCTTTGACAGTCGCGTTGCCGGGTGCAAGAGTGCGAGGAGAGCGAGTGGATCGGTCCAAACGAGCGGACCGGAGAGGGTGGCGGTGACCATGGCCACGGGCGCGTCCGGCGGCAAGCCGACCATCCGTACCGTCGCCGAGCGCGCCGGGGTCTCCAAGTCGCTCGTCTCGCTTGTGCTGCGCGGCTCGGACCAGGTCCGGCCGGAGAAGCGCGAGGCCGTACTGGCCGCCGTACGGGAACTCGGCTACCGGCCCAACGCGGCGGCGCGCAGCCTCAGCGAGCAGCGCACCCGCACGGTCGGCGTGCTGCTGAACGATCTCCGCAACCCCTGGTTCGTCGACCTGCTGGACGGGCTGAACTCCCTGCTCCACGACAACGGCCTGCGGATGCTGCTCGGGGACGCCCGACTCAACCGCCGCCTCGGTCAGGACCTCGCCAGCCCGTTCCTCGACCTCCAGGTGGACGGGCTCGTCGCCGTCGGCACGCTGCCCGACCCGGCCTCGCTCGCCCGGGTCGCCGAGCGGATACCGGTGGTCGTCGCCGGCAGCCGGGAACCCGCGCTGCCCGGCGTCGACGTCGTCGCCGGCGACGACACACTCGGCGCGCGCCTGGCCACCGAACACCTCCTCTCCCTCGGTCATCGCCGCATCGCGCACGTCAGCGGCCACGGCGCGGTCGGCGAGCTGCGGCGGCGCAGCTTCGAGGCCACGATGGCGGCGCACGGCCTGGCCGACGACGCACACGTCGAACCGGGCGACCTCACCGAGGAGGGCGGCTACCGCGCCGCCGTGCGGCTGTTCGGCCGCCCCCACCGCCCCACCGCCGTGTTCGCCGTCAACGACATGACTTCCGTAGGCGTCGTCTCCGCCGCCGAGGAATCGGGGCTGCGGGTCCCGAGTGAACTGTCCGTCGTGGGCTACGACAACACCAGCATCTCCCAGCTCCGCCACGTCTGGCTGACGACTGTGGACAACGCCGGTCACGACGTCGGCAGACGCGCCGCCCGCTGCCTCCTCGACCGCTTCGAAACGTCGACCCGCCCCGCCGAACTCCAGCTCACCAGGCCCACTTTGGAGGTACGCGGCACCACGGCCGCACCTCCGGCGTGAGGTTGGGGAAACACCTACAGGCCGGTTTCGGTGGCGGTGGGGAAGGAGGGT
>NZ_VJYK02000508.1 GCF_007097205.2 Streptomyces alkaliterrae | reverse complement strand
GCCCTCCCCCTGGCGGACCACCCTCCTGGCCGCCCTCACCCACGACCAGCAGCACCTCCGGAGCCGCCTGCACCCGTGAGGACCGCACACACGAAGAAACCCCCTCCGAACCGCTTTGCAGCAGTTCAGAGGGGGTTTTCCACTCCTGTGGCGGCGCCAGGATTCGAACCTGGGAAGGCTGAGCCGGCAGATTTACAGTCTGCTCCCTTTGGCCGCTCGGGCACACCGCCTGGGATGGTGTCGCCTGGGAGCCCTGCTCCGCGGCAACGAGGTAAACCATACCCGATACCCACGGGTGCTCCGCCACCCGGTTGATCAGCGGCGGGGCACCGCGGCGCGGAGCTAGGCTGGCCCGCGCGGCCGGTGTGCGGCCCGCTGTCCCCCGAGCAACCTACCGACGAGGAGCCAACTCACGATGGCCGACTCCAGTTTCGACATCGTCTCGAAGGTCGAGCGGCAGGAGGTCGACAACGCTCTCAACCAGGCGAGCAAGGAGATCTCCCAGCGTTACGACTTCAAGGGCGTGGGCGCGTCCATCGCCTGGTCGGGCGAGAAGATCGAGATCCGCGCGAACTCCGAGGAGCGGGCCAAGGCCGTCCTCGACATCTTCCAGTCCAAGCTGGTCAAGCGCGGGATCTCGCTGAAGGCCCTGGACTCCGGGGAGCCGCAGGCCTCCGGCAAGGAGTACAAGCTGTTCTCCTCCATCCAGGAGGGCATCTCGCAGGAGAACGCCAAGAAGGTCGCCAAGATCATCCGCGACGAGGGCCCGAAGGGCGTCAAGGCGCAGGTTCAGGGCGACGAGCTGCGCGTCAGCTCCAAGAGCCGCGACGCGCTTCAGGAGGTCATCGCCCTCCTGAAGGCCCAGGACTTCGACTTCGCCCTCCAGTTCGTGAACTACCGCTGAGTCGACGCTCCGACCTGCACAAACGCCTGGCTGTGCTTTCACCACTGCACTGCCGCCGCCGGGTACGCGCAGGCGTGGGGGACAGGGTCACCCCTGTCCCCCGGCTCGTCCCGCGCCGTGGGTCAGCTCGTGCGGACGATCTCGCGGCCGAGGGGCATCAGCGAGACGGGGATCATCTTGAAGTTGGCGATGCCCAGCGGGATGCCGATGATCGTCAGGCACAGCGCGATGCCGGTCAGGATGTGGCCGAGGGCCAGCCACCAGCCGGCGAGCAGCAGCCAGAGCACGTTGCCCAGGCATGAGGGCGCGCCCGCGTCGCGGCGCTCGACGGCGTCGTAGCCGAAGGGCCAGAGCGCGTAGGTACCGATGCGGAAGGCGGCTATGCCGAACGGGATGCCGATGATCGTGACGCACAGCAGCACACCTGCGAGCAGGTAGGCGAGGAACAGCCAGAAGCCGCTGAGGACCAGCCAGATGATGTTCAGGATCGTCTTCACGGCTGCCAGCCTGCCATGCGTTCCAGCCGGGCGACGCGTTCCGCGATGGGCGGGTGGGTGGAGAAGAGGCGCGAGGCGGCGCCCGAGCTGCCGAACGGGTTGGCGATCATCATGTGGCTCGCGGTCTTGAGCCGGGGCTCGGGCGGCAGAGGCAGCCGGCTGGTTCCCGCGTCCAGCTTCCGCAGCGCGGAGGCCAGGGCGAGTGGGTCGCCGGTGAGGCGGGCGCCGGCGGCGTCGGCCTCGTACTCCCGGGAGCGGCTCACGGCGAGCTGGATGAGGGAGGCGGCGAGCGGGCCGAGGAGCAGGACGAGCAGCATGCCGACCAGGCCGGGGCCCTCCTCGTCCTCGGAGCGTCCGAGGGGGATCAGCCAGGCGAAGTTGACGAGCAGCATCAGGGTGGTGGCGAGCGCGCCGGCGACGGAGGAGATCAGGATGTCGCGGTTGTGGACGTGGCTCAGCTCGTGGGCGAGGACGCCGCGCAGCTCGCGGGCGTCGAGCAGGCGCAGGATGCCCTGGGTGCAGCAGACGGCGGCGTTGCGCGGGTCGCGTCCGGTGGCGAACGCGTTGGGGGCGTCGGTCGGGGAGATGTAGAGCCGGGGCATGGGCCGGCGGGCGGCCGTGGAGAGTTCGCGGACGATGCGGTACAGCTCGGGTGCCTCGAACTCGCTGACCGGCCGGGCGCGCATCGCGCGTAGCGCGAGCTTGTCGCTGTTCCAGTAGGCGTAGCCGTTGAAGGCGACGGCCGCGAGGAGCGACAGCAGCAGGCCGGTCCGGCCGAAGAGGCTGCCGAAGCCCACGATGAGCGCGGACATGGCGCCCAGGAGCAGGGCTGTCCTCACCCGGTTGCTTCGGCCGTGCACGGTACGCCCTCCAGATGGTGCGGCGGGAGAACCTCCCCCGACCGCTGGGCGGTTTCTCCACGCTCCAGCGGACCTCCCCGTCTCTCCCAACGCGAGCCGAGGGGCACGGGTTCCCCGGCGGGCGGTGTGGCATGCGCCGCATCCGGGTGGCGCGGGGG
>NZ_VJYK02000507.1 GCF_007097205.2 Streptomyces alkaliterrae | reverse complement strand
GCTCAGGGGGGAGCGGAAGTGGCCATCGGCCGCAGGAAGTGGGGGTTGCTGCTGCTTGCCGGCGCCCCTGACGGCAACCGGTGGCCTGCTGTACGCCACGGGCGTCACCGGCGCCCGCGACGTACTGCTGGGGCGCCTGGAGGGAGGACTCCGCGCCGGAGATCCTCGGTCATGACACGTTCGTCAAGCGTTCGGTCGAACGGCCCCGAACCGGCAGCCGATCGTCCGAAAGGTTCGTGAGCGCGTGCGTGCCGACTACGGACCGCCGTCATCCCGTGCGGGCGCCCGCAGAGAGTGGATCGCCCGCCATCTGAACGACCCCTCGCTGACAAGATTGCCCGACGGTCTGCCCGGCCTGCTGGGACAGGAAGGCGCCGTGCTCGCCCTGCCACGTCGGTGTGACGCCGGGGAGCACCGATGTTCGTCACGCTCGGCGTGACGGCCGTCAGGGAGAAGAACCCGGGAGCGGAGCCGAAGAGTCCGTGCCCGGACGCCCGGGGGGCTCGCTCATATGGCCGTGGATGTGGCGAACACCGTGATGCGTGGGATCGGATGCGCGCCGGAGCGCCCCTTCAAGCTCAGCTCTCCGCTTCCGCACGACGAAGGGGGAGCGCTGGGACCGGCCGTCGCTGCGGTTCACGACGAGGCATGGTCGCCTTTGTGCTCACGCAGGAGGAGCGTTGGGAGGAGGGATGGTTGCCGTGGCGGTATCTGGCGCCGTATGCGGAGGCGCAGTCGCGGCGGCTCGGCTGCGGTGAGCTGGGAGTCCGCCGCGACTGAGCTGCCCCGCGGCCGAGGCGGCCACCGTCGCCTGGCTCAGGAGACCTCGCGGCTCGCCGCGAGGGAGTGCAGGTAGCGCATCAACGCGATCAGCGCGTCCCGGCTGGAGGCGCGGTCGCGCGCGTCGCACTGGACGATCGGCACGCTCGCCGGCAGGTCGAGGGCGGTGCGCAGCTCCTCGATCGGGTGCCGCGGCGCGTCGGGGAAGGAGTTGATCGCGACGAGGAACGGCACGCCGCGTTCCTCCAGGCGGCCGATGACGTCGAAGCTCACCTCGAGGCGGCGGGTGTCGACGAGCACGACCGCGCCGAGCGCGCCGTCGAAGAGTCCGTTCCACAGGAACCAGAAGCGCTGCTGGCCTGGTGTGCCGAAGAGGTAGAGGACGAGTTCGTCGTTGAGGCTGATGCGGCCGAAGTCCATGGCCACCGTGGTGGCCGACTTGCGCTCGACGCCGACGGTGTCGTCCACGCCGACGCCTGCCTGGGTCATCGTCTCCTCGGTGGTCAGCGGGCGGATCTCGCTGACCGAGCCGACGAGTGTCGTCTTGCCGACGCCGAAGCCGCCGACGACCACGACCTTGACGGCGGCGGTGGCCGTCTCCGGCAGCGCGTCCTCGCTCCGTGGGCCGACGACCGGCTCAGAGCCTTTGAAGTCCATGGATGACTGCCTCAATCAGTGCGGGGTCGGGGAGTTGTGCCGCAGCGACCGGGGCTCGGGCGAGCACGCGGCCGGTGGAGAGCAGGTCGTCGATCAGGACCGTGACCACGCTCACCGGCAGGTGGAGATAGGCGGAGATCTCGGCCACGGAGAGCGGGGAGTGGCACATCCGCAAGATGGCGGCGTGTTCGGGCTGCATGCCCGGTGTGGGGCCGGACGCGGCCACGATGAGCGTGACCAGGTCCAGTGAGTTGTTCTCGGTGGGGGCGCTACGTCCCCCGGTGATCACGTAAAGCCGTTCCGGCGTACCCTCGTCCCATTCCTCGTCGCCACCCCTCATGCGGCCGGTCCGTCATGGCGTGGAGGGCTGGTCAGGTGTTGGCCGATGCGGGCGACGAGGTCCCGCATCCGTGCTCCTATCAGACCCGCGTCCACGCCCTCGTCGGTGAGTACCGCGAGGTAGGCGCCGGCGCCGGCGGCCATCAGGTAGAAGAAGCCGCCGTCCAGTTCGATGACGACCATGCGCATCTGCCCGTCGCTGTGCGGGAGTTCCGCGGCGACCGCGCCGGCGAGGCTCTGCAGACCGGCGCAGGCGGCGGCGAGCCGGTCGGCGGTGTCGGTGTCGGTGCCGTGCGCGCCCATCCGCAGGCCGTCGGCGGACAACACGACGACGTGGCGGGTCTGCGGAACGCTCTCGGCGAGGTCCTTGAGCATCCAGTCCAGGTTGGGCCGGTGCTGAATCATGGCTGCTCACTCTTTTCCGAAGGCTCTTCGTGGGTCTGTCCGGCAGAGGGAGCTGCCGTGCTCTCGCCGGAGATACCGCTCTGGAACGCCGCCATCCACATGCCGGGCTGCACGGGAGGCGCGTCCTGCCCCGGTGGGTCGGTCGTGTCGGCCGTCGGGCCTACCGAACGGCCGGGCGGCGAGGAGGGCGCTGTGGACGCGGCACTGGGGCCGCCCGGGGTGGGGGGCGCGGTGACCCGGGTCCGTCG
>NZ_VJYK02000506.1 GCF_007097205.2 Streptomyces alkaliterrae | reverse complement strand
GGGAGGGTGAGGGCCGGGCCGGTCGGGTGCTTGGAGTCGCGGACGGGGACCACGCCGCGGGAGGCGGCGAGGTTCGCCGCGACCTCGACGCACTGGCCGCCGTTGTTGCTGTAGGAGGACTTGAACCAGCGGGGGGATTCGGTCGTCACGGTGTGCCCTTTCGCAACTGGTTGACCATCGCCACGGAGGCCGCCTGGGAGGGCGCTTCGGCCTGTAGTTGATGGTAGGCCGTCAACATGGGGAGAACGAAGGCGAGATCCCGCTCAAGATGGCCGCGCTGTGCGGACTCGGAGTACGCCGTCAGGGAGCGGTCCGGGGACGTCAGGACCGTTATGGGCAGGTCGAACGGTCGCCTGGCGCCCATGTCGAAGGTGGCGACCTGGAGGACGGTGTTCGGCTGGTCGGCGAACTCGACCAGCCGGGCGAGCTGTTCGTCCATCACCTCCGGCTCGCCGATGGGGCGGCGGATGCAGCTCTCGTCGAGTACGGCGAACACCAGCGGCGGTGGCGTGCGGACGAGGGCGGCTTGCCGCTCGGCGATGAGCGCTACCCGCTCGTCCGCCTGCTCGCGTGTGATCGCGCCCCGCTTCACCGCACTGCCGGCCAGGACCGCTGCGTACTCGGGTGTCTGGAGCAGTCCAGGTATGACGCCCACCTCGTACAGCCGGATCTCGGCTGCTCGCCCTTCGTGGTCGATGAACTGGGGGAAGCCCTCCAGCAGTGCGCCGTGGCGCATTTCGTGCCACTGGCGTTCGAACAGGTCGCCTGTGCCCAACGCGGCGTCAGAGCGCCGCGCGAAACGCAAAGTAGGGAATTTGTGGCCGGTTTCGACGGACGAGATGTGGGTGCTGGAGTATCCCATCTGGTCGCCCAGGTGGTCCTGCGTCCAGCCGCGCTCCGTACGTGACTTGCGGAGACGTGCGCCGAAAGCTGCCTGAGGCGAGCTGTCCGGGTCCAACTCCTTGATGTTCAAAGGCTTAACACCGACCTTTCGTCCTTCCCTGAAACGTTGATGGGCTTCTGACTGTAGGCCACGCTGAGTCCCCTTGGTAGTGGAATCGCTACGGAGAGGAGTCGTCGTGGCCGGTGAGGGTCTGCGCAGGAACGGTCGGCGGTCGGAAGTGGTCGGGCCTGAGGGGCCAGGCCGGGCCGGCCGCGTGGGGGCGGGCTGTGAGCGGTGTGTGGAGCTGCGGGAGGAGGAGAGGCGCGCGGAGGGCCGTGGAGATCCGTCCGGTGCCACGGACTGCCGGGTGTTGTTGCGGCGGCACGCCGGCGAGTGCCGGGCGGCGGGGGAGGGTGCGCTGTGACGGCGGCGGGTGAACCTTGCAGTCAGGAGGACGAACACTCGTCGGATGACGGGTGGTTGGAAGCGCGGTCTGGGGAGGGTCTGTTGTCCCTGGCTGAGGCGCGTCAGCGGTCGGCCGAGCTCGGGGCCGCGATCACCGAGCATCTGAAGCGGGTGGGGCGGGCGTGAGTGAGGTGTATGCGTTCCGGCGCTTTGCGGTCGCTGCGGACATCGAGCCGGATGCCGAGGCCGTCACGTACACCATGCAGTGCGCGGTGTGCGGCGCGTGCGGGCCGGTTGTGGAGGTGAGCAAGGAGGCGGAGCTTCCGGGGGAAGCGAAAGGGCGGGCGGCTCGGGACGCCGCCGCGTGGGTGCGGCAGCACCGGTTCGCGCAGCGGGAGCACCTGACCTACCGGCTTGTCGAGACTCGGCCGTACCGGCTGGTTCCGGGGGCGTGGCAGTGATGCTCTACGTCGACGGGTACTGGTGTGAGGCGGTCGTTCGCAGCCCTGAGGCCGAGGGGGAATGGCTGCTCGGTACGCATCTCGCGCGTTCTCCGGCGGAGGCGATGAGATGGCTGCGGGCACAGGCCGAGCGCATCGCACGGGCCCTTGATCCGGTGCCGGGCGGCGGCGGTCCTTTCCCGTCCGCCGTCCTCCGCGCGAGCGACGAGGTCGGGGCGCATGTCGGGCACGTACTGCGGGAGTGGCTTGACGATCGGCCGTACCAGGAGAGGCAGCGCAGGGCGCTGGAGGAAGGTCGGCACATCAGCGCCAACGCCGGGGCGCGCGATCGGGTCGTCGGGGTCCGCGACGCGGCCCAGGTGTACTACTCGCTCTCGTGTCGTCCCATCACCAGCCGCAGCCTACTCACGTGAGGAGGCTGGAATCGGCGCTCGGCTGCGGCCCCGCCCGCGCCGTGTCACTGGGGGTCGCGGCGCCAGTGTTCCAGGGTGGGGTCCAGGGGCGAGTCGTAGACGCCGGTGCCCTGGCAGTGTTTGCACTGTCCGGCGCGGGCCAGGGACTCGGCGGGTCCTCGGAAGGGGTCGGGGCCGGGCACGTAGGCCAGGACGCGGGTGATGACGCCGGAGCCGTGGCACCACTGGCAGATGGGGCCGGCGGGGTGTTCGGGGTTGCTGCTCACG
>NZ_VJYK02000505.1 GCF_007097205.2 Streptomyces alkaliterrae | reverse complement strand
CCCCCGTGGTCGCCCTCTCCCCCTCCCTGCGTACGGAGGGCAGCGGCGGCGCGTCCGCCGACCTGTTCCGCCAGTACCTGCGCGAGATCGGCCGCATCCCGCTGCTGACGGCCGCCGAGGAGGTGGAGCTGGCCCGCCGGGTCGAGGCCGGCCTCTTCGCCGAGGAGAAGCTGAACGCCGCCGACGGCCGGCTCGACACCCGCCTCGCCCTCGACCTCGACCGACTGGTCGTCCTCGGCCGGCTCGCCAAGCGCCGCCTCATCGAGGCGAACCTGCGGCTGGTGGTCTCCGTCGCCAAGCGCTACGTGGGACGCGGCCTGACCATGCTCGACCTCGTCCAGGAGGGCAACGTCGGGCTGATCCGCGCGGTGGAGAAGTTCGACTACACGCGCGGCTTCAAGTTCTCCACGTACGCGACGTGGTGGATCCGCCAGGCGATGTCCCGCGCGCTCGCGGACCAGGCCCGCACGATCCGCGTCCCCGTGCACGTCGTCGAGCTGATCAACCGGGTCGTCCGGGTGCAACGCGCGTACCTCCAGGAACGCGGCCACGAGCCGAGCGCCGAACAGGTCGCCGGCTACCTCGGCATCACCGCCGACCGCGTCCGCGAGGTGCTGCGGCTCGCCCAGGAGCCGATCTCGCTGCACTCCCCCGTCGGCGAGGAGGACGACGTGCACCTCGCCGACCTGATCGAGGACGGCGACGCCCCCTCCCCCGCCGAGTCCGCGGCGTTCCTGCTGCTCCGCCAGCACCTGGAGGCGGTGCTGTCCACACTCGGCGAACGCGAACGCCGGGTCGTGCAGCTCCGCTACGGCCTCGTCGACGGCCAGCCGCGCACCCTGGAGGAGATCGGCCGCCTCTTCGGCGTCACCCGCGAACGCATCCGCCAGATCGAGTCCAAAACCCTCAACAAGCTCCGCCACCACGCCTACGCCGGCCAACTCCGCGGCTACCTGGACTAGTTCCGCGGGAGCGCGCGCAATCTCACGCAAGTACCCGGCATGGCCTACTCGGCGCCGGCGCGAATTCCCCGGTGCGTGTGGCCGCCACTTCGATCGCGCCGGGACACGGCGGCCACACGCCGGGCAGTGGGCCGAGGCGGCGGGCTGGATCAGCGCAGCCGGTGGTTCAGGGCGTAGGCGAGCTTGCCGGGCTTGGCGTCCGCCATGGGCGTGGACAGCTTGGCGAACTCCTTGGCGTTCCACGTGGCGAGGCGGCCGAGCCCGTCGGCGGTGCGGCCGTCGGCCAGCTCGGTGGTACCGGGTAGGGCGACCATGGCCCGGGAGGCGTCCTCCACCAGGCGCAGGTAGTCGGCGTGGTCGTCCAGATCGTAGTCGTCCAGGCTGAGGCGGAGGTCGTCGCGCAGCCAGGCGCCCCAGTAGAACTCCAGGAACTCCACGGGCTTGGCCGGCTTCTGGTAGCCGATGTCACGGGTGAAGTAGACGAGGGCGCGGTAGGGGTCGTCGTCCAGCCGGTCCAGGCCGAGACGGCCGGGGAGCTGGTCGGCGGTGATCTTCCGGCCGCCACCGTCGCGCAGCCACACCCAGCCGCGCTGTTCCATCTCCGCCCAGAACTCCTTCTTGTCCAGATGGCTGAGGTCGGCCGCGACGCGGACGCGGATCTTCGTCTTCGGGCCGCCGTCCGGGGTCTCCCAGAAGCTGGTGAAGGTGTGGTGGCCGTCGGTGAGGTAGAGGCGGTCGCGGGGGCCTACGACCACGGTCTTCATCGCGGCGACGCTGTCGGCGGTCTCCTGGCCCTCGGGGATCGTGCAGCTGAAGCGCCCGGGCTTGTCCAGCCGGGCGTGCGCCCGCACCGAGGCGGCCTCGCCCTGGCCGTTGGCCTCGCACCAGTCGTCGTACTTCTTGTTGAACTTGCCGCGGTCCTCGTCCTTGGTGCTCGCGTAGCGGCCCAGCTTGTAGTGGACCTGGTCATGGCCGACGGCCCCCTGCGTCGGGTGCAGCTTGTCCAGCCGCACCCAGCGCAGCTCCTCGGCCCCGTTCTGCCCCGAGGCGGACTCGGCGGCCGCGGCCGCGGCCGAGGCGGTCGCGGACGGTGTGATCAGAGCAGCGCCGGAAAGCGCGAACAGGGCGGCGAGCAGCAGGGCACGGCCACGGGTCAGACGTCTGGCAGCGGGCATGTGTGCGTCCTTCGGCAACGGGCGGCGGTTCGCTGAGGAACCTCCCAGGACGCCGTGACCGGCCAGTGACGGCACGGCCGACGCCCGGTGAACGATGGCGGCCGCGGCCAGGGCGCCCGGGACCCGACCTGCCGATCGGCGCAAGCGGAGCGCCCTTCCGCCACTACGCCTTCGGACGTCGGGTCGAAGGCCTGGGGTTGTTGTGGTTTCGAGCGGGCCGCCGCCGCTGCTGGCGGCTTGGGCCGCGCATAGGCGTCAGTACGCGGGCTGTGTTGGGTCGGGTTGGGGGAAGGC
>NZ_VJYK02000504.1 GCF_007097205.2 Streptomyces alkaliterrae | reverse complement strand
GACCCGCCACACTCGGAGCAGTAAAGCCCACCTTATCCGCACCATCATTATTAACAGCAGACCCACGAATCACCGCACGAATCGCATCCCCATCACGCACCGCATCCGACAACCGCTTCAACACCACGACACCCGCCCCGCTGGAGAAGACGGTTCCCTGGCCATCGGCGTCGAAAGCCCTGCAATGGCCATCAGGAGAGAGAATTCCTCCGTCGTGGAACCAGTAGCCGCTGCGCTCCGGAACGCGGACCTTCGCTCCTCCGGCGAGCGCCATGTCACTCTCGCCGGAAATGAGACTGCGGCAGGCGTGCGCGACCGCCACGAGCGAGGTGGAACACGCCGTACCGACGCTCACACTCGGGCCGTTCAGGTTGAGACGATAGGAGATCTGGGTGGCTGCGAAATCCTTGTCATTTCCGAGACTCACAGCCATCGGGTCGATATTCGATGAATCACGTTGCGGAATGAGGTTGTTGATGAGATAGCTGCTCATCGCCACTCCGGCGTAGACCGCGACCCTGCTGGATTGGGCGCGCGGAGCGTGTCCAGCATCCTCCAGCGCCTCGTACGCGCACATGAGCAGCAGCCGCTGCTGCGGATCCATGATCTCCGCTTCCCGCGGCGTGTAACCGAACAACGTGGGGTCGAACTGGTCGACGCCGTCGGCGGTTCCGGCCACCGGGACGTACTGCCCCTGGCCGCCCGGACCCTCCCTGGCCGGTTCGTCGGTGGGTACCAGCGACTCCACGCCAGCCACGAGGTTCTCCCAGAATTCGTCGATGTTGCTGGCGCCGGGGAAGCGAGCAGCCATACCGATGACGGCGATGTCGGAGCCCTCCGCCGCATGGCGGACCGTCGTCGACGGTGCCTCACCGGCCTGCGACGACGGAGTCGGAGCGAGGTGCTCCGCGAGGCGGGAGACGGTCGGGAATCTGAACAGGTCGGCCACGGCCAGTGAGACTTCCAGGCGCTGCTTGATCTGCCTTCCCGCTTCGATGATTAGGAGCGAGTCCCCGCCCAACTCGAAGAAGTTGGCATCCCGTTCGATGTGCGAGCGCCCGAAGAGATCCTTCCAGATGGCGGTCAGCGTGCTCTCGGTCTCCGCGCGCGACCGTGCCGCGGGTCCCAAGGGGGCTTCCCGCCGGTCCTGATGACGCCCCGTTCCGCGCTTGAGTCGATCGGGCAGGTTCTGGGTGGAGACGATGACTCGCGGCTGCCCTCCGAAGAGCGCACGCTCGAGGACGGACAGCGCATCCGACACGGAGACGCCCGACGGCTCGTATTCGGGGTATGCCTCCGCAGCGGCGGGGAGACGCTTCGCCGCCATGCCGACACTGTGCCAGGCATCCCAGGCGATGGCGACGACATGTGCGGGCGCGTCGGAGGACTCGGCCCAAGCGTCGAGGAAGGCGTTCGCGGCACAGTAGTCGACCTGGCCGAGGCTGCCCAGAAGTGCGCCGGTCGACGAGAAGACGGCGAAGAAGTCGAGCTGTCGGCCGCCGAGCACCGAAGCAAGGGCGAGCGTGCCGTCGACCTTGGGGGCAAGCACCTCGCGCATCGCCTCGACCGACCGGAACTGCGCGAGCCCGCCCCCGGCCATACCTGCTGCGTGGACGACCCCATCGACGGGGCCGAACCGGCGCTCCGCCCGGTCGACGGCCTCGGCGAGAGCGACACGGTCGGTCACGTCGCACGCGTCGACGTGCACCTGCGCACCGTGCGACTCCAGCTCGCGGACGGCAGCGATGCGGCGTCGCGTCTCCTCGTCGGTCCCGGGCTCGCTTTCGAGCACTGTCCATCGCTCACGCGGCGGCAGGGGTGTCCGGCCGAGGAGCACCAGACGCGCTTGGTACTTTCGCGCCATCCATGCCGCGATCGCCCTGCCGATGCCGCCGAGGCCGCCCGTGATCACGTAGACGCCCTGCGGTCGAAGGCTCAAGGAGCCGCTGTTCGCGTCGGCCGTCGTCATGGCCTCGACGTCCTCGGCGAAGCGGGTAGTGCCACGGAAGGCGACGAACGGCCAAGGCAGGGAGGCGCGTATCTCGGAGATGAGCGGGTCCAGCTCCGCCTCGACGCCCTCGATGTCGATCGCGGACGCGACCAGTGCCGGGTACTCAAGAGGCAGTGTCTTGACTGGCCCGAGGACCAGGGCGCGCGTGGGCGGGGCGGTCTCGCCGCCCTCCACCCGGGCGAGTCCTTGCGTGACCACGGCCAGCCTAGTCGGCGCGGCGGGGCGGTGCAGTCCAAGGGCACGGGCAAAGTGCACCGGAGCGTCGAGGGCGAAGACACACGCCCGGTCGACGTCGGGCTCGGTGTCGACCGCCCACAGGTAGAGGACGTTCCACGTTCCGCCCGACCCGTGGGTCTCCTGGAGTTCGCGGACGAGCTGGTCGAAGTCCTCGGGCGTCTCCGGGCGCACGCGGTACACGTCCCCG
>NZ_VJYK02000503.1 GCF_007097205.2 Streptomyces alkaliterrae | reverse complement strand
AATCGGGGGTGGTCCCGGGTGTCGGTCGGGGGTCGCGGGGCTGGCCCCGCGTAGGCACTACGACTGGGGGCGGATTCCTCATAAGGTGAGTAGTAATGGCGGGTCGGTCGTCCGGTCCGCCCGGTGAAGCCTTGTCGAGGAGGACGGGATGACGGAGAACGCCGAGACGACCGCGCGGACGGTACCGAGGTTGCGAGCGGCACTCGACGGGGTCCCGACCTACCGGCCGGGGCGGCCGGCCGCCGCCGGTCCCGGTGGCAGGCTCGCCTACAAGCTGTCCTCCAACGAGAACCCCTACCCGCCGCTGCCGGGTGTGCTGGAGGCGGCGACCGCCGCCGCCGGTTCCTTCAACCGCTACCCGGACATGGCCTGCGCCGGGCTCTTCGAGGCGCTGGCCGAGCGCTTCGAGGTGCCGCTGACGCATCTGGCGACCGGCACGGGTTCGGTCGGCATCGCCCAGCAGCTGCTGCAGTCCACCGCCGGCCCGGGTGACGAGGTGATCTACGCCTGGCGCTCCTTCGAGGCGTACCCGATCATCACCCAGATCGCCGGCGCGACCGCCGTGCAGGTGCCGCTCACGGAGGGCGAGGACCACGATCTCGACGCGATGGCCGCGGCGATCACCGACCGCACCCGGCTGATCTTCGTCTGCAACCCGAACAACCCGACCGGTACGGCGATCCGCCGGGCGGAGCTCGAGCGCTTTCTGGACCGGGTGCCGGACGAGGTGCTGGTGGTGCTCGACGAGGCGTACCGCGAGTTCGTCCGGGACGAGCAGGTGCCGGACGGCATCGAGCTGTACCGGGACCGGCCGAACGTGTGCGTGCTGCGGACGTTCTCCAAGGCGTACGGGCTCGCCGGCCTGCGGGTCGGCTTCGCGGTCGCGCACGAGCCGGTGGCGGCGGCGCTGCGGAAGACCGCCGTGCCGTTCGGTGTGAGCCAGATCGCGCAGGACGCGGCGGTGGCCTCGCTGCGCAGCGAGGACGCGCTGGCCGAGCGGGTGGCGTCGCTGGTCGAGGAGCGGAACCGGGTGCGGGCCGAACTGCTCGACCAGGGATGGACCGTGCCCGAGACGCAGGCCAACTTCGTCTGGCTGCGGCTCGGTGAGCGCACGCTGGACTTCGCGGCGGCGGCCGAGCGGGCAGGTGTGGTCGTGCGGCCGTTCCCGGGCGAGGGCGTGCGGGTCACGATCGGCGAGACCGAGGGCAACGACCTGTTCCTGAAGGCCACCGCCGAGTTCCGCCAGAACGCCGGCTGACCGACGCCGGGCCGGCCGACGCCGGGCACCGGCCGCCGACCGGCCCGGCCTTGACCTCAACAAGACTTCAACTCCTAGCCTCCGAGCCGGAGAAGGGCCGACCGTCCGTGGTCGGCCCGTGAGAAGTCTGCGAGTTCACATGAGCGTCAAGCCCGCACTTGCCGGCAGCCGGGTCGTCATTACCGGCGCCGCGCGGGACTTCGGCCGGACCCTGGCGATCCAGTTCGCCCGCCAGGGGGCCGAAGTCCTGCTGTCCGCGCGCACGTTGGAGGCGGCGGAGGCCGTCGCCGAGGAGATACGCGCACTCGGTCACGACCGGGTGCGCGCGTACCGCTGCGACACCGGCGACCCGGCCTCGGTGCGCGCGTTCGCCGGTGAACTGCGCGCGCACACCGACCGCGTCGACGTCCTGGTGAACAACGCCGCGCGTTATCTCGCGGGCGAGGACCTGCTGTCCGTCGGTGACGAGGACGTCGTCGACACGATCAACTCCGGGGCCACCGGCACGGTGCTGATGGTGAAGAACCTGCTGCCGCTGCTGCGGAACTCGCCGCGCCCCGACATCGTGAACATGGTCTCGGTGTGCGGGGTCCCGCAGAACCACCGTTCCGAGGGGCACGACGCGTACTACGCGGCCAAGAGCGCCCAGGCCGGCTTCTCGGAGGTGCTGTCCAAGCGGCTGCGGCCGGAGGGCGTGCGGGTGATCTCCCTCTACCCGCCGGACTTCGTCAACCACGACCCGCTCTCCGAGCGGTGGGAGAGCGCCGACCGCACCGCCGACGCGATGCTGACGTCCCAGTCGGTCGCGGAGTGCGTGCTGTTCGCGGTGAACCAGCCCAGGGACTGCTTCATCCGGTCCTTCCACTTCGAGCAGGTCTGACGTATCCGGCTCGGACAGGCCTACGCGCGGGAGACCGTGATCGGGTCGCCGGGGCGGACGGTGGCGAGGAGGCGCGGATCGCCGTCGATCAGCCCCAGCACGTTGCAGGGGCTGGCCAGGCGGCACTCGTCGCCCCGGCTGATGGGGGTGGGCCCGTAGGGCAGGGCGAGCGCGTCGCCGTCGGTCCAGAAGGCGACCGTGCCGGGCTCGACGACCTGGCGGGCGTCGGGTTCGAGCGCGGGGCTGACCGGGGTGCGGAAGTAGACCTCCTCGCCCCACGTCTGCGCGTCCGAGGTGAACTGCAGCGCGTCGAGCAGCGCCCGGG
>NZ_VJYK02000502.1 GCF_007097205.2 Streptomyces alkaliterrae | reverse complement strand
GACAGGCCCACACCTTCGGCGTCGACCCCGGCGGTGAGCGCCCGGGCGGTGTCCCCGCCGGGGTCGACGCCGAAGGTGTGGGCGGGGTTCCAGTGCGCGACGACCTCGGTGCCGGGGGTGAGGCGGGTGTCGCGTTCGATGTTCTGCTGGTAGACGGAGAGCGCGGCGCAGGCCGGGGTTTCCACGACGTACTGCACGCAGACGCCGAGGTAGCTGGCCTCGGTGATGCGGCCGGTGAGCCGGTTGCGGTCGGCGGGGACGGCGGCGGGGTCGCCGGCCAGGTCCTCGGTGGGGGTGAGGCTGATCTTCTCCGGGCGGACGCCGACGAGGAGGGCCGCGCCCTCGGCGGTGTTCTCGGCGCCGCGGGCCGTGGGGAGGGTGAGTCGTTCGCCGGCGGCCTTGCAGTGGGTGGCACCGCCGCCCGCCGAGACGATCTCGGCCTCGATGAGGTTGGAGGTGCCGAGGAAGTTCGCGACGAACGCGGTGCGCGGGTTCTCGTACAGCTCGGCGGGGTCGTCGAGTTGTTCGACGCGGCCGCCGCGCATCACGGCGACGGTGTCGGCCATCGCCATGGCCTCCTCCTGGTCGTGCGTGACGTGCACGAACGTGATGCCGACCTCGGTCTGGATGCGTTTGAGTTCGAGCTGCATCTGGCGGCGCAGTTTGAGGTCGAGGGCACCGAGCGGTTCGTCGAGCAGCAGGACGCGGGGGCGGTTGATGAGGGCGCGGGCGAGCGCGACGCGCTGCTGCTGGCCGCCGGAGAGCTGGCGGGGCTTGCGCCGGGCGAGGTGGCCGAGCTCGACGAGTTCGAGCATCTCCTGGACCTGCTTGGTGACCGACTTGACGCCCCGGCGGCGCAGTCCGAAGGCGACGTTGTCGTGGATGTCGAGGTGGGGGAAGAGGGCGTAGCTCTGGAAGACGGTGTTGACGGGGCGGCGGTGCGGGGGCAGGTGGGTGATGTCGTCGTCGCCGAGCAGGATGCTGCCGGTGCTGGGTTCCTCCAGACCTGCGATCATGCGCAGCGTGGTGGTCTTGCCGCAGCCGGAGGCGCCGAGGAGGGCGAAGAAGGAGCCCTCGGGGATGGTGAGGTCGAGCGGGTGGACGGCGGTGAAGTCGCCGAAGGTCTTGCTGATCCCGGTGAGTCGGATCGTCATGTGTGCATCGCTTCCGGTTCGTAAGGGCACCGACAGGCAGCGCGGGGAAGGTCCTACGCGCCGATGAGACGGGCGAACTGGCCCTCGTACCGTTCCTCTTCCTTCTCGCTGAGGGGACGGAAGACACGGCCCTTCTTGATCATGTCCTCGTCGGGGAAGATGAGCGGGTTGTCGGCGAGTTCCTCGTCGATGTCGGCCATCGCCTCGCGCGCTCCGGTGACCGGGCAGATGTAGTTGACCCACGCGGCGAGTTCGGCGGCGACCTTCGGCTGGTAGTAGTGGTCGATGAAGGCCTCGGCATTGGCCCGGTGCTTGGCGCGGGCGGGGACGAGCATGTCGTCGGTGCCGAAGAGGTAGCCGGTGTCGGGCAGGTGGAAGCGGATGTTCGGGTTGTCGAAGCCGAGCTGCACGATGTCGCCGGCCCAGGCGACGCAGGCGGCGATGTCGCCCCGGTTGAGTCCGTCCATGTAGTCGTTGCCGGTGAAGCTGCGGATCTGCTTGCGGTCCACGGCGCGCTGCACTGCGTCGACGGCGGCGTCGAAGTCGTCGTCGGTGAAGGACGCGGAGTCGACGCCCATGCCGAGCATGATCAGGCCCATGGTGTCGTGCATCTCGGTGAGGAGGGAGACGCGGCCCTTGAGCTTGGGGTCGGTGAGGAGCTGTTCGGTGCTGGTGACCTTCCGGCCGCCGGTCGCCTTGATGTTGTAGGCGACGACGGCGGCGGTGCCGGCCCACGGGTAGCTGTACTGCCGGCCCGGGTCGTGCGGGGCGGCCCGGAAGCGGTTCTCCAGGTTGGTGACCGCGTTGGTCATGTTGGCCGGGTCCAGGCGCTGGGCCCAGCCGTGCCGGATGAGTCGCCCGGCCATCCAGTCGGAGAGGCAGACCAGGTCGCGCCCGGTGTCGTGGCCGGCCGCGAGCTGCGGTTTGATCTTGCTGTAGAACTCGTTGTTGTCGTTGACGTCCTCGCTGTAGCGGACCTTGATACCGGTTCGCTTCTCGAACGCCATGAGGGTGGGGCGCTTGCCCTTGTTCTTGCCGCTCTCGACGACGTCGACGTAGAGCGGCCAGTTGGAGAAGGTGAGCGTCCGCTCCTTCGCCGAGAGGTCCTTGACGCGGGGGTCCTCGCCGCCCGTGCCGGTCTGCGCGGGCGGGATGCCGCAGGCGGTGAGCGCGGCGCCGCCGACGGCGAGCCCGCCGGCGCGCAGCAGCCGCCGCCGGGTCATGGCGGCGCGGCCGGTGGTCAGGCTCCGCTGCCACGCCTTGCGGACGGGCGCGGGCATGCCGTCGAATAGCTCCACTTCGGGCTCCCGGTGTTTCGAGGATGGGGACGGAGGGGTGGGAGT
>NZ_VJYK02000501.1 GCF_007097205.2 Streptomyces alkaliterrae | reverse complement strand
GCCCCGGGCCGCGCCCGTAGACTGGTGGACTGGCCCGCACCCGCCGGCCGCCCCCGCCCAGTCCTCATCGCTTACGGGAAGTCGCCACGTGTCGCTCACGATCGGAATCGTCGGCCTGCCCAACGTCGGCAAGTCGACCCTGTTCAACGCCCTGACCAAGAACGACGTCCTGGCGGCCAACTACCCGTTCGCCACCATCGAGCCGAACGTCGGCGTGGTCGGCGTCCCCGACCCCCGCCTCGGCAAGCTCGCCGAGATCTTCGGCTCCGAGCGGCTGCTGCCCGCCACCGTCGACTTCGTCGACATCGCGGGCATCGTGCGCGGCGCCAGCGAAGGCGAGGGCCTGGGCAACAAGTTCCTGGCGAACATCCGCGAGTCCGACGCGATCTGCCAGGTCATCCGCGCCTTCGAGGACGAGAACGTCGTACACGTCGACGGCCGCGTCTCCCCGAAGGACGACATCGAGACGATCAACACCGAGCTGATCCTCGCCGACCTCCAGACCATCGAGAAGGTCCTTCCGCGCCTGGAGAAGGAAGCCCGGATCAAGAAGGACAAGCAGGCCCAGGTCAAGGCCGTGCAGGAGGCGCAGGCCATCCTGGAGGACGGCCGCACCCTGTTCTCCGCCGGCATCGCCCAGGGCACCGAGCGCGCCGAGCCCCTGCACGAGCTGCACCTGCTCACCACCAAGCCGTTCCTCTACGTCTTCAACGTCGACGAGGACGAGCTGACCGACGAGGCGTTCAAGGACGAGCAGCGCGCCCTGGTCGCCCCCGCCGAGGCCATCTTCCTCAACGCCAAGCTCGAGGCCGACCTGGCCGAGCTGGACGAGGACGAGGCGCTGGAACTCCTCCAGTCCGTCGGCCAGGACGAGCCCGGCCTCGCCACCCTCGCCCGCGTCGGCTTCAACACCCTCGGCCTCCAGACCTACCTCACCGCCGGCCCCAAGGAGTCCCGCGCCTGGACGATCCCCAAGGGCGCCACCGCCCCGGAGGCCGCCGGCGTCATCCACACCGACTTCCAGCGCGGCTTCATCAAGGCCGAGGTGATCTCCTTCGACGACCTCGTCGAAGCCGGCTCCGTCGCCGAGGTCCGCGCCAAGGGCAAGGCCCGCATGGAAGGCAAGGACTACGTCATGCAGGACGGCGACGTGGTCGAATTCCGCTTCAACGTCTGATACGTCCGGCGAAAGGCCGTCTGACCTGCGACGGAGCGGGTTGGGCGGCCTTTGCGGTCCGCGCAGAGTCCGCAGCGTGTTTGCGGCGGACCGAGTCCTGGTTGCTCCGAACTTCACTCACCCGTTCAGTGCCAGGCACGGTGCCTCTACGCTGATCAGTGGCAGGCAGGGCAAGCTCAGAGCAGGTGAGGTTGCGGGTGAGACTCAGGCAAGAAGCTCGCGTGCTGAAAGAAAAGGCCGTCTCGTCGATGGTCGCTGCGGCGGAGGCGTTCAACTCGCCGTATGACCGTGGGTGAGGTCGGATGGACCCCGAAGTCGGTGGCCACCTGCTCGACCGTCACACCCGGCCCGCGGTTCCTCGCGACCCGCACGACGTCCTGACGGAACTCTTCCGGATAAGGCTAGGGCACAGCGACATCCTTCCCACCCGCCCCACAGGGCAAGCCAGTTCAGATGTCACCCGATCGTGCGGCAGACCCGTCAGATGCCCTCCAGGTGTGTTGGCGGGACAAGCTGGCGACGCGGCTGGCTGGGGTGTGGCCGCCCCACCGTTACCCGTGGAGCGTCCTACACCTTGATGACTTCGATAGTGGGGCCGCAGAGGAGGGTCAGGTCCTCGGGGTCGGAGGTGAGGATCGTGACCGGCTGGGGCGCGCTGCGGGCGATGGCTGCGAAGACGGCGTCGATCGCGTAGTTGTGGCCGTGGAGGCGGTGGGAGCGGAGGAGCTCGGCGGCTTGAGCGGTGATCTCCCTGGTCACGTCGTGCATATCGATGCGGGAGAGCACCCAACGAATCCGGGCGGGGTGGACGCGCTCGTAGTCCGCTTCCAGGGTGGTCATCGCGCTTGTCGCTGCGCGGATGCCCTCCTCTGCCGCCGCCTGGACGAAGGCCATGACGCCGCGATCCTTGCGGTACAGCTTCGAGAGCCCCTCGGAGTCGAGAAGCAGGGTTCCGGGCATCAGGCGGCGACTCCGTCGCCCCGCCTGTGGTCACGTCGTAGTGCCGAGCGGGCCTCTTCCACTTCGTGGCGGGTGAGCGCGTCGTTGTCGGTCTCGAAGTCGGCGACGATCTCGCCCAGCTTGTCCATGGCGACGCGGTGCTCGAGGGCTTCGGCGACGTAGGCCGAGAAGCCGCCCGGCCCGACGTGGGCCCGCACCGCTTCCGCGAGATCTTCCGGGAGGCTGACCGAGTACTTCCTGCTACCGCTCATGGGTGCCATGCTACCGCTGGTGGCATGGCCTCGTCTTCAGGTACGGCGGCGCTCGGGCGGTGGGATGGGAGGATCGAGGAGGTCGTCGGAGAGGGGGAAGGGGTCGGGAT
>NZ_VJYK02000500.1 GCF_007097205.2 Streptomyces alkaliterrae | reverse complement strand
GGGTGGCGACCTCGCCGGGGGTTCCCGTCTGCTCCTGCGGCAGCGGGGTGCCGGGGAGGTGGTTGCGGGGGCTGTCGACGGAGTCCGGCACGGTGGCGACCTGCGCCGACCGCACGGCGCTGCCCAGCATGGAGCCGATCAGCAGGGCGAGTCCGACGAACAGGGTGACGAGGAGGGTGCCGCGGCGCAGTACCCGGCGCCGCAGGTCCCACAGGGAGACGCGGGGGCCGAGTCGGCGCCAGGCCTCGCCGGCGAGTCGGGCGTCGAGTGAGTAGACGGGGGCGCCGGCGATGATCAGAGGGGACCAGGCGGCCAGGTAGATGATGTCCGGTGCGTCGTAGGCGGCGACCATGCGCCAGCTGACGGTGACGAGCAGGGCGGCGGACAGCAGCGCGCCGAGGCCGGCGGCGACCCGCTGCCACAGCCCGAGGATGGTCAGCACGCCGACGATGACCTGGAGGAACGCCACGGTCAGGCCCGCGCCCACCGGGTGGGCGACCGCGAAGGAGTGCAGTGGGGAGGCGATGGCCCACGGTTCCAGGCCCTGGAGCCAGGTGACCATGGAGCCGCGTTCGCCGCCGTCGAAGTAGACGGGGTCGGTGAGCTTGCCCATCCCGGCGTAGAGGGAGATGAACCCGAGGAAGATCCGCAGCGGCAGCAGGACGATGCCGAGGTTCATGCGGCGGTGCGGGTAGTAGGCGTGCCGCACGGCGTCGCGGGCCGGCCGGTCGTCGCGGCCGTCGACGGCGCGGTCGTCACGCTCGTCGTACGGGTCGTACCCGTCGTCCTCGTAGCCGTCGTGGCCGCCGTGGCCGTCCGAGCCGTGGCCGGTCTGCCGGGGTTCGTCGTACGCGCCCCGGGCGGGCCGGACGCCGTCCAGCAGGGGCGCGGAGGGCTGCGGTACACGGGGCGTGACGACGGTCGGCGCGTTCTCCGGCTGCGGCGCGACGCGGGGCAGCACCTGGGTGGCGGCCGCCGCGCCGCCGGCCGGCAGGGTCGTGGAGTGCCGGACCGCCTGGAGGAGCTGGCCGGCCGCCGCGTCCCCCGGTGTGGCGTGCCCGCTCCACACGACCGGGGTGCGCCGCGAGCTGGGACGGACGGACGGGACGTGCGTGGTGTCGGCCAGCGGTGACGTCACCGCCGGGGACTGCCGGACCTGCCGGGGGGCGAACGCGCCCGCCGAGGCGCCGGCATAGGAACCACCGGTCGGCGGCGTACCGAGCTTGACCCGGAAGCTCACGTTCTTGACGATCACCTGAGCCGGGTCGCTCGGCACCTTGACCGAACTCAGCACCGGTTGCTCGTCGGCGAAGCCGGCCGGGCGTCCCCCGGTGGGCGTGCGGGGTGTTCTGGTGTCCACACTCATCTAACCGAGTGACGGACCTTTAAGACACTGCCTTGACCGCGCCGATCTGTCCGCGACCCGTCAAAGCTTGGTCAAGCCTTCGCGGTCCGCGTTCACTCGGGCGGCTCGGAGCCGTCCGGGGGGCCCGGGCGCGTCGTACGACCCGAGCGTGCGACGGGGCACCGGACCGGTGTTCGACCACGTCCGGGGGTGCGCGGGTGTGCGCGCCCCGCGCCCGAGGGTGACCTCGCGCCCGGCGCGGGGCATCACGACCGGCGCGAGGACCTCACGCCAGGCGCAGGGGGCACGCCAGGCGCGCGACTCACGCGCGGCGGCGCGAGGCCTCGTAGAGCACGACGCCCGCCGCCACACCGGCGTTCAGCGACTCGGTTCCACCCGGCATCGGGATGCGCACCCGCAGATCGCAGGTCTCCCCGACCAACCGGGAGAGCCCCTTGCCCTCGCTGCCGACGACCACCACGACCGGGCCTTCGAGCGCGTCCAGCTCGTGCAGCTCGGTGTCCCCGTCCGCGGCGAGACCGACGACCATGAGCCCGGCCTTCTGGTACGCCTCCAGCGCCCGCGTCAGGTTCGTCGCGCGGGCGACCGGGGTGCGGGCCGCGGCGCCCGCCGAGGTCTTCCAGGCACCGGCGGTCATGTGCGCGGCGCGGCGCTCGGGCACCACGACGCCGTGGCCGCCGAAGGCGGAGACGGAGCGGACGACGGCGCCCAGGTTGCGCGGGTCGGTGACCCCGTCGAGGGCGACGATCAGCGGGTCCTCGCCGTCGTCCAGCGCGTTCGCGACGAGGTCGTCCGGGTGCGCGTAGTCGTACGGCGGGACCTGCAGGACGAGGCCCTGGTGGTTGAGGTTGTTGGTCATGCGGTCCAGCTCGGCCCGGGGGGCCTCGAGCAGGTTGACGCCGCCGCGGTCGGCGGCGAGCTTGAGGGCGTCGCGCACACGGTCGTCGTTGTCGATGAACTGCTGGACGTACAGCGTGGTGGCGGGCACGCCCTCGCGCAGTGCCTCGTAGACCGGGTTGCGGCCGACGACCAGCTCGGCCGTGCCCTTCGGGCCGCCGCGGCGCGGGGCGGGGCGGCCGGTGGCCTTGCGGGCGCGGGCCTGGGCGGCGCGCTGCTTGGCGTGGCCCTTGCGCATCTC
>NZ_VJYK02000050.1 GCF_007097205.2 Streptomyces alkaliterrae | reverse complement strand
GGACACGCCCGAGGGGCGCGGCGCCGACGGACGCTCGCCCGTCCCGGCGCCGCGGCGTTACCTGGTGGAGCGTTTGGAGTATCCGGGCGGTACCGAGGCCTGACCACGTGCACAATCGGGGTGTGGGCCGCCGGCCCGCCGGCCGCCGGGCGCAGTGCGTGATACCCACCCGACCGCGCTCGGGGACGACCACCCGAGCAGGGACGTGGCGCTGTGAGCCAGCCGGAGGACTCAGCGGACTCGCTGTTCGACGCGCTGCCCATCGGCGTGGTCATCCTCGACATCGGCGGGCGTGTGCTGCTGTGGAGCCCGACCACCGAGGACCTGCTGGGCTGGCGCGCCGAGGAGGCCGCCGGGCGTCGCTTCGCCGAGTTCCTTTCGCCCTCGGACGGCTCCAACGACTTCACACTGCGGGTCTACGGCCAGCTGCGCCGCGGCCGGGTCTGGCGGGGCTTTGTCAGCGGGCGGCACCGCGACGGGTACGGCGTCGACCTCCAGGCGCAGGCCGCACTGCTGGAGGACGCCGACGGCGAGCCGTTCATTCTGGCCAACGTCGTGGAGATCAGCCGGCTGCGCGCGATCGAACACGACCTGGCCGCCCTCGACGCGCTCTTCGACTCCTCCCCGCTCGGCATCGCGCTCTTCGACGAGCAGAAGCGGTTCGTCCGGGTCAACAAGGCGCTGGCCGAGCTCAACCGGACACCGGTGGAGGAACTGCTCGGCCGCACCGTCGAGGACGTGCTGCCCGCCTTCATGGCCGACGAGATCTCCAAGGTCCAGTCCGCCGTGTTGGAGAGCGGCCGCACGATCGTCGACATGATCATGCCCGCGCCCGACGGCATCGGCGCCCGCTCGGTCTCCTACAGCCGCCTCACCGACCGCTCCGGCAACGTGCTCGGCGTCAGCTGCACGATCATGGACATCACCGAACGCCGCGAGGCGCTGCGGAAGATCGACCGGGCAAGGCAGCGGCTGAAGCTCCTCGACGACGTCAGCGTGGCGCTCGGCGACCTGCTCGACGTGCGCCGCCTCTCCCGCGCCCTGGCCCGCGCCCTCGTCCCGCGCTTCTCCGACTACGCGGGCGTCATGCTGCGCACCGAGGTCGTCCAGGGCGCCGAACTCCCCGAGACCGCCCCGCGCCTGGGGGTCCCGCTGCTCCAACTGGGCGTCGCCGCCAAGACCACCGGGTCCCGGGTGGAACGCATGCTGCGCGCCGGACAGGACGTCGCGCTCGCCCCCGACTCCTTCTTCGCCACGGTGCTGCGCACCGGGCGCCCCCACCTGGCCACCTCCCAGCGCGAACTCCTCGACGCGACCTACCCCGGCGACCCCAAGGTGCAGGCCGCGCTCGACCTCGACATCCACTCGCTGATGTGCGTGCCGCTCAGTGCCCGCGGCATCGTGCTGGGCCTGCTGGTGATCAGCCGGGCCGGCGAGCGGGAGGGCTTCGACCAGGACGACGTCACCCTCACCATGGAACTCGCCGGCCGGGCCGGCGTCTCCCTGGACAACGCCCGGCTGTACGCGCGGGAGCGCGAGGGCGCGCTGATGCTGCAGCGCAGCCTGCTGCCGCAGCGCGTGCCCAGCGTGCCCGGCGTCCGGGTGGGCTTCCGGTACGTGCCGGGCAGCAGCGGCACCGAGGTCGGCGGCGACTGGTTCGACGTCATCCCGCTGGCCGGCGGCCGGGTCGCCCTGGTGGTCGGCGACGTGATGGGACACGGCCTGCGGGCCGCCGCCACCATGGGCCGGCTGCGCACCGCCGTCCGCACCCTCGCCCCGCTGGACCTGCCGCCGCACGAACTGCTGCGCCGCATCAACGACCTCGCCGACGACCTCGCCCAGGGCCCCGAGGAACCGCTCATGGCCACCTGCGTCTACGCGGTCTACGACACCTCCACCCGGCAGTGCTCGATCGCCCTCGCCGGCCACGTCCCCCCGCTGCTCGTCCACACCCCGCCCACCGGCGGCCAGCGCCGCGCCGTGCCGCTCGACCTGCCCGCCGGTGCGCCGCTGGGCGTCGGCGAGGACGTGCGCTTCGAATCGGTCGACTTCACCGTGGAGGAGGGCGCGGTACTCGTCCTCTACACCGACGGCCTGATCGAGACCAGGGGCGAGGACATCACCGAAGGCCTCGACCGCCTGGTGCGCCGACTCTCCGGCAGCGGCAAGCCCTTCGACATCGAGGACACCTGCGACGACCTGCTGGGACTGCTGACCCCCGGCGGCAGCAGGGCCCCCAGCCAGGGCGACGACGTGGCGCTGCTGGTCGCCCAACTCGGCGGACTGCCCGACGACAGCTCGGTGAGCTGGACGTTCCCCACCGAGACCCGGGCCGTGCGCCGGGCCCGCCGTGAGGTGCGCGCGGTGCTCCACCGCTGGGGGCTGGACGAACTGGCCGACGAGGCCGTGCTGCTGGTCAGCGAACTCGTCACCAACTCGCTGCGCTACGCCCACGGCCCGATCGGCGTCCGCATGGTGCGCGGCAGCTCGCTGCTGGTCGAGGTCTCCGACTCGCTGCCCGACCCGCCGCGCCAGCGCGTCCCCGACCCGGACGACGAGGGCGGGCGCGGCATCCAGCTCGTCGCCCAGGCGGCCCGCCGCTGGGGCACCCGCCAGGGACCGGTCGGCAAGACCGTCTGGTTCGAACTCAACCTGCCCTGAACAGGACTGGCGCGGCGGTTCCCGAGAGGTTATGGGCTCAGTGGTTCCCGCCGGGTGGCGCCGGGGGCATACGGCGTCGCACGCCGCGCGCCGTGCGCCGGGGGCGCCCCCACCGGGCGGGCGACGGGGGTTCGAGCCGCGTGCGCGTGGTTATGAGAAGGGAAGACAGCGACGCTAACGGCGGGACGCATGTGACGCGGGATGAGATTCCGGACGCTGTCAGTAGCAGAAGCGAGAAGCGGACTTGTGGACGATGGCCAAGACGGTGTGCCGAAGCGCCGACTCCTGCAAGACTGCACCCGGGCTCGTGAGCCGGGACGACGGGGAAGGGGCTGCGTTGAGCGACATTCCAGCCGACGCGGGCAAGCCGGACGACGTTCGCCGCGCGTTGGCGCTGTTGAACGCCGCCGGAGCACGCATGGGCAACTCCCTCGACCTGGAGCGGACCGCGCGCGAACTGCTGGACATCGCGGTCCCGCAGTTCTGCGACCTCGCCTCGGTGGACCTCTACGAGGAGGTGCTGGCCGGCGACGACCCGCACCAGGGCAGCGGCGAGGGCTCGGCGCCGCTGCGCCGCGTCGCGTTCGCCAGCGCCGTCGGTGACGGCTCGGACCCCGACACCGTCCCGCTCGGCTCCACCCACCGCTACGCCTTCGAGTCGCCCTGCGCCGCCGCCCTGCGCACCGCCCGGGTCAAATCCGTGCATCCGGTGGAGAACCGCGACGGCGAGAGCGTCTCCGCGTTCGGCATCGTGGTGCACTCCACGCTGGCCGTGCCGATGATCGCCGGTGAACGGGTGCTGGGCCTCGTGCAGTTCTCCCGCGCCAAGGGCAGCGAGCGCTTCGGCGACCGGGACGCCGCGCTCGCCGCCGAACTGGCCGCCCGCGCGGCCGTGTGCATCGACAACGCCCGGCTCTACCGCCGCGAGCACGAGCGCGCCCTGATACTCCAGCGCAGCCTGCTGCCGCCGGGCAACCCCGAGGCGGCCGGCCTGGACATCGCCTGCCGCTACCGGCCCGGCGCCGCGGCCACCGAGGTCGGCGGCGACTGGTTCGACGTCATAGGGCTGCCCGGCCACCGCACCGCGCTGGTCGTCGGCGACGTCATGGGCCGGGGCCTGCGCGCCGCCGTCGCCATGGGCGAACTCCGCACCGCCGTACGGACACTCGCCCTCCTCGACCTCGAACCCGCCGAGGTACTCGAGGCGTTGGACGAGATCGCGCGCGGCCTCGGCGACACCCGCTACAGCCGCCGCGAGGACGGCGACCTGGCCGAGGTGTACCTGGCCACCTGCGTCTACGCCGTCTACGACCCGGTCTCCCGGCGCTGCACCATCGCCAACGCGGGGCATCTGCCGCCCGTCCTCGTGGAGCCCGGCCGGGCCCTCGGCGACGTCCCGGCGCCCGTCCTGCTCGCCGACGTGCCCAAGGGCGTCCCGCTGGGCGTCGGCGGCGAACCCTTCGAGCAGATCGAGATCCAGCTCCCGGACGGCGCGCTGCTCGCGCTCTACACCGACGGCCTGGTCGAGTCCCGCCACCAGTCGCTGGACGTCGGCCTGGAGACCTTCCGCAGCACCCTCGGCGACAGCAACCGCCCCCTCGAGGAGGTCTGCGACCGGGTCTTCGCCGGCATCGACGCCGACGGCGAGGACGACATGGCGCTGCTCCTCGCCCGGGTGCACGGCCTGCCAGGCTCCGCCGTCGGCGACTGGCGGCTGCCCGCCGAGCCGCGCTCGGTGGCACGCGCCCGCGAGCTCGCCCGCGCCCAGCTCGCCGAATGGGACCTGGGCGCCCTCACCGACACCACCGAACTCCTCGTCAGCGAGCTGGTCACCAACGCGCTGCGGCACGGCGCCGGCACGATCCGGCTGCGGCTGCTGCTCGACCACTGCCTGGTGTGCGAGGTGTGGGACAGCGGTCAGGTGCAGCCGCGCCGGCGCCGCGCCCAGGACACCGACGAGGGCGGGCGCGGGCTCCAGCTCGTCGAGCTGCTGTCCGCGCGCTGGGGCAGTCGGCGGACCCCGGCGGGCAAGGCCGTCTGGTTCGAGCTGAAGCAGCCCAAGACGGCCAGCTCCCGGGAGGTCGACCCGGTACAGGCCCTGCTGGACGCGTATCCGGCGCTGTAGGGCCCCGGCTCCAGGCGGATTCCAGGGCGCGGGGCCGTTCGCCGGTCGCCCGGCGGACGACTTAGGGTTCTGGTCATGGGACTTCGACTGGCCGCGACCCGGCGGCGCCTCGTCGCCGGAGCCGTGGCGCTTTTGCTGCTCGGCGGGGCGGGGGCCGCCACCGCGGTGGTCGCCGGCTCCCCGGAGCCCGTGCACCGCAGTGACCAGCGCCTCACCATGCCGGACGCGAGGATCGACACCTCGTTCTTCACCACCGGACCGTCCGACCGGCGCCGCCCCGCGGTGCTGCTCGGCCACGGCTTCGGCGGCAGCAAGAACGAACTAGCCGAACAGGCCGAGCAGTTGGCGAGGGACGGCTACGCCGTGCTGACCTGGTCCGCGCGCGGCTTCGGCAAGTCGACCGGGCGGATCGGGCTCAACGACCCCGAAGGCGAGGGCGCCGACGTGCGCCGCCTCGTGGACTGGCTCGCGAAGCGCCCCGAGGTGCAGCTCGACGCCGAGGGCGACCCGAGGGTCGGGGTGACCGGCGCGTCCTACGCGGGCGCCGCCGCACTGCTCGCCGCCGGTCAGGACAAACGCGTCGACGCCATCGCCCCGATGATCACCTACTGGGACCTCGCCGACGCGCTCTTCCCGGAAGGCGTCTACAAGAAGCTGTGGGCCGGCGTCTTCTTCACCACCGGCTCCCTCGCCCCCGGCGGCGACCCGCGCGGCGTGCCCGGCGGCACCGGCGGTTCCGGCGGTGAGGACGGCCCCGGCGAACCGCCCCGACGCGGCGGCGGCAACTCAGCCGAGCGTCCGCAGACGCGGCCCGCCGACGGCTGCGGCAGGTTCCAACCGGAGCTCTGCCGGATGTACGAGCGGGTCGCCGAGGCGGGCCGCCCCGACGCCGAGGCGCGGAAGCTGCTCGCCGAACGCAGCCCCGCGGCGTTCGCCGAACGCGTCCGGGTCCCGACGCTGGTCGTGCACGGCCAGTCCGACTCCCTCTTCCCGCTCGACCACGGCGACCGCATCGCCCGCGCGGTCAGCGGCAACGGCGCGCCGGTGGCCGTCGACTGGATCGCCGGCGGCCACGACGGCGGCGACACCGAGATCGACCGGGTCCGGCAGCGCGTCACCGCCTGGTTCGACCGGCACCTGCGGGGAGACGAGTCCGCCGACACCGGACCCGCCTTCCGGGTCTCCCGCACCGGCGGCATCAACTCCACCAACGGCTCCGCGACGCTGCGCGGCGCCAGCGCGTCCGCCTACCCCGGACTGCGCGCCGGCGCCGTCGACGTGCCGCTCGCGGGCCCGCAGCAGACCTTCCGCAACCCGCCCGGCGCCGGCCCGCCGTCCTTGTCGACGATCCCGGGCCTCGGCGGCGGCCTGGACCAGCTGCGGTCGTTCAACGTCAGCATCAGCCAGGACATGCCGGGCCAGTTCGCCGCCTTCCGCTCCGAGCCGCTCGACCGCTCGCTGCGGATCACCGGCACCCCGACCGCCACCGTCCACGTCCGCGCCTCCGACGCCGCGGCCGCGGCCCGGGACAAGGGCGGGACGGAAGCCGTGCTGTTCGGCAAGGTCTACGACGTCGCCCCCGACGGGCGGCGGACCCTGCCCGCCCAACTCGTCAGCCCCGTACGGGTCACCGGCGCCGACGAGGGCCGGACCGTCCGGCTGCGGCTGCCCGCCGTGGACCACGAGGTCAAGGCCGGCCACCGGCTGGAACTCGTCGTCGCCTCCACCGACCTCGCCTACGCCTCCCCGCTCCGGGCCGCCGACTACACCGTGTCGCTCGCCGACCCGGCGCTCAGCGTTCCCACCGCCCCGGCGGTCCGCACCGACGCGGCGGCCTTCCCCTGGTGGGTCTGGGGCCTGCCGCTCGCCGGCGCCCTCATCGCCCTCGCCCTGCTGCTCACCGCCCGCCGCGGCCGCGGCGCCCACGGCCCGACGGAGCCCGACCCGGAACTGACCGACGTCCCGCTGGAGATCACCGGACTCAGCAAGCGCTACGCCGGCTCCGCCGACCGCTACGCCGTCCGCGACGTGGGCTTCCGTGTGGAGAAGGGCCAGGTCCTGGGGCTGCTCGGCCCCAACGGCGCCGGCAAGACCACCACCCTGCGCATGCTGATGGGCCTCATCACCCCGGACGCCGGGGAGATCCGCGTCTTCGGCCACCCGGTGCGCCCCGGAGCCCCGGTGCTCTCCCGGGTGGGCGCCTTCGTCGAAGGCGCTGGCTTCCTGCCCCATCTGAGCGGACGCGCCAACCTGGAGCTGTACTGGCGGGCCACCGGCCGCCCCGCCGAGGACGCGCACGTCGACGAGGCGCTGGAGATCGCCGACCTCGGCGAGGCGCTGGACCGCGCGGTCCGCACCTACTCCCAGGGCATGCGGCAGCGGCTGGCCATCGCCCAGGCCATGCTCGGCCTGCCCGACCTGCTCATCCTCGACGAACCCACCAACGGTCTCGACCCGCCGCAGATCCGGGAGATGCGGGAGGTCATGATCCGCTACGCGGAGACCGGCCGGACCGTCATCGTCTCCAGCCATCTGCTCTCCGAGGTCGAGCAGTCCTGCACGCACCTGGTCGTGATGGACCGGGGACGGCTTGTGCAGGCCGGGCCGGTCGCCGAGATCACCGGCGCGGGCGACAGCCTGCTCGTCGGCCTCGCCGGCGAACCGGACGCCGAACGGCTGGCCAAGTACGCCGAGCAGGCCGCCGCCGTCCCCGGCGTGGCGTCCGCCGAGCCGGCCCCGCCGCCGGAGGGCGGACTGCTGCTGCGGCTGGACGGCGGGTCCGCCGCCGACGTGCTCGGCGCCCTGGTCGCCGCCGGCCTGCCCGTCGAGCGCTTCGGACCCAACCGGCGCCTCGAGGACGCCTTCCTGACCATGATCGGAGGACCGTCCGCATGAACCGGCATCTGGAGGCCGCCCCCGGCTACCGGGCGGGCCACACGCTCCCGCTGCGCGTGGAGGCCGTACGGCAGCTGCGCCGCCGCCGCACGCTTGTCATGGGCGGGCTACTGGCCGCCCTGCCGTTCATCCTGCTCATCGCCTTCGCGGTCGGCGACGGCGACCGGCCCAGCCGGCGGATCACCCTGATGGACACCGCCACCGCCTCGGGGCTGAACTTCGCGGCCGTCTCGCTGTTCGTCTCCGCCGGCTTCCTGTTGGTCATCCCGGTGGCGCTGTTCTGCGGAGACACCGTCGCCTCCGAGGCCGGCTGGTCCTCGCTGCGCTACCTGCTCGCGGCGCCGGTGCCCAGGTGGCGGCTGCTGTGGAGCAAGCTGGTGGTGGCGCTCGCGTTCAGCGTCGCGGCGATCGTGCTGCTGCCGCTGGTCGCGCTGGTGGTGGGCACCGTCGCCTACGGCTGGGGGCCGCTGCGCATCCCCACCGGCGGTTCGCTCCCGGCGGACGAGGCGCTGCTGCGGCTCGGTCTGGCCGTGGTGTTCATCGTGCTGTCCCAGCTGGTCACCGCGGGCCTGGCGTTCTGGCTCTCCACCCGTACGGACGCGCCGCTGGGCGCGGTGGGCGGCGCGGTCGGACTGGTCATCCTCGGCAACGTGCTGGACGCGGTGACCGCGCTGGAGGACTGGCGGGAGTTCCTGCCCGCGCACTGGCAGTTCGCCTGGCTGGACGCGCTCCAGCCGGAGCTGGTCTGGGACGGCATGGTCAAGGGCACGGCCGTGTCGCTCGCCTACGCACTGGTGCTGTTCGCGCTCGCGTTCCGAGGCTTCGGCCGCAAGGACGTCGTTTCCTGAGACGGACACCGTGAGGGTTCTTCCGGGGCCGCCAACCGGGTGGGGTTGGCGGCCCCGGCGTCGTGTCGCCGCGGTGTCCGGGAGGACGCCGGTTATTGCTGGGGCCATAGATGTGATGAACGGCATATGTGTCCGTGTGACTCGTATGCGTGGCGCCCCGGAGGTACACCGCAAATGCCAGCCTCGCCAGCCCCCGACACCGCCTTCCGCCGGCGTTGCGTGGCCGTGCTCGCCGCCGGCGCGCTGCTGCCGCCGGTCCTCGCCGGCTGCGGCTCAGCCGACGAGCCCAGCGAGGGCAAGGGAGGCGCCACCCGCGACGTCTCCGCCGTCGCCCGCGACCGCACAGCCTCCGGAGGAACACTGCGCTGGGCGGTGGACGCCATGCCCAGCACCCTCAACGCCTTCCAGTCCGACGCCGCCGAGGCCACGGACCGGATCGCCGCCGCCACGCTCCCGGCGCTGTTCACCCTCGACGCCCGCGGGGTACCGCAGCCCAACCCGGACTACCTGCAGTCTGCCGAGGTCACCGCGCGGGAACCGCAGCAGACCGTCGTCTACACCCTCACCGCCAAGGCCCGGTGGAACGACGGAAAGGTCATCGGCGCGGGCGACTTCGAGGCCCAGTGGAAGGCGCTCAGCGGCAGCGACAGCGCCTACTGGAGTGCCCGCAACGCCGGCTACGACCGCATCCACAAGATCGAGTCGGGTGAGAAGCCGCGCCAGGTGAAGGTCACCTTCGCCCGCCCCTACAGCGACTGGAAGTCGCTGTTCACCCCGCTGTACCCGCGCTCGGTGATGGGCGACCCCAAGGCGTTCAACGAGGCGTCGCGCACCCGGCTGCCGGCCGCCGCCGGCCCCTTCCAGCTGGCCGACGACGGCGAGCTGGGCAAGAAGGCCCGCACGGTCACCCTGGAGCGCAACCCGAAGTGGTGGGGCGACAGGGCCCGACTCGATTCGATCGTGCTCACCCCGGTGGCTCGGGGGAAGCGGGCGAAGGCGCTGGCCGAGGGCAAGCTCGACCTCGCCGAGATCGAGGCCTCGGAACTCACCAAGGTGCTCGACGGCGGCCGGGGGTCCGGAGCGAGTGCCCCGCCCGAGAAGGCCGCCAAGCCGGAGAAGCCGGAAAAGCCGGAAAAGCCGGAGAAGAAGGCGCCCAAGGACGCGGACAAGGACGCGGACAAGGACACCACCAAGGACGCGGACAAGGACGCTGAGGAGGAAGCCGACGCCGACGCCGCCGACGCCGCGGACGAGCAGGCCGCCGACGGCAAGAGCGGGAAGGCGGCTGCCAAGGCCGCGGAGGCCGCGGCGAAGGCCGCCGAGCAGCGGAAGAACCTCCGCGAGCTGACCGTCCGGCGCGCGCTCGGCCCGGCGTACACCCAGCTCACCATGAACGCCACCTCCGGGCCCCTCCGCGACGAGCGCGTCCGCCGGGCCATCGCCCGCGCGCTGGACCGCGACAAGCTGGCGGCCGAGGCGATGCGTCCGATCGAACTGCCCGGCAAGCCGCTCGGCAGCCATCTGCGGCTGGCCGGCCAGGAGGGCTACCACGACAGCAGTGCCGCGCTGGGCAAGCCGGGCACGGAAGCCGCCGCCGGACTGCTGGCCGCCGCCGGCTGGAAGGGCGGTCCGCTGCCCGACGCCCGGGCCGCCTCGGGGGCGGACGCCGAGCAGAGCGACAAGGGGGCCAGAGCGAAGGCCGCCGACCAGGGGGGCGGCTCCCCGCACACCGTCACCGCGCCCGTCTTCGGCGGTCTCACCCACAGCTCGGCGACCGCCCACGTCGGCCTGCTGCGGCAGACCGCCTACGCGGACGAGCGGGCGGCGGACGCCGCCGAGAGCGAGGGCGGCGAACGCCTCACAGCCCTGCGGAACCAGGCCGACGAGTCGCAGAAGGAGGCCGACGAGGCCTACCGGGCGCTGTCTCGGTTCGTCGGCGGGCTGCTGCGCGCCGAGGGCAGCCTGGTGCGGGTGAAGGAGGGCAAGGAGCTGGTGCTGCGCATGGTGCTGCCGGCCGGCCCGGGCTCCGAGCAGCTGCGTTCCACCGGCCACCGCATCGCCTACATGCTGGAGCGCGTCGGCGTGCGCGCCGAGATTCAGCAGGTCCGCGACGAGTCGTACTTCGCCGACCACATCGCCTCCGGGGACTTCGACCTGGCGCTGTTCTCCTGGCCGGTGAGCGCGTTCCCGGTGACGGACGCCCGGCCGGTCTTCGCCAAGCCGGTGCCGGCGCCGAACGGGACGCTGATGATCGAGCAGAACTACTCCCGGGTCGGCACCGACCAGATCGACCTGCTCTTCGAACAGGCGGCGAACGAGCTGGACGACCGGGCCCGCCAGGACCTCCTGCGGCGGATCGACGCCCGGGTCTGGGCGGTGGCCGGTTCGGTGCCGCTGTACCAGCGGCCGGAGCTGGTCGCGGTGAACAGGAAGCTGGTCAACGCGGGCGCCTTCGGCTTCGAGACCCCGCGCTACCAGGACATCGCCTACCGCTCCTGACGAGGCGGTCGGCACCCACGGGGGCGGTACGGCACGGCCCGTCCCGCCCCCGTCGTGCCGCCCGTCCGGCCCGCCTGGTGAACGGCCGGGGAGGAGCGTTGCCCGTACGGGCCGTAACATGGGAGAGCCTGGCCGTGGCAGATGATCAGTCCGGCGGGCGCGTGACCCGGAAGGTTGCGCAGCATCCACGACACCCCGGAGAAGCGGCCGCTAGCCATGCCCACGCGCAACGACATCCGTAACGTCGCCATCGTCGCCCACGTCGACCACGGCAAGACCACCCTCGTCGACGCCATGCTCAAGCAGGCCGGCGCCTTCGCCGCCCACCAGCAGGTGGACGACCGGGTGATGGACTCCAACGACCTGGAACGCGAGAAGGGCATCACCATTCTCGCGAAGAACACCGCGGTGAAGTACCACCCCAAGGGCGGTGGCGGCCCGGTGACGATCAACATCATCGACACCCCGGGCCACGCCGACTTCGGCGGCGAGGTCGAGCGCGGTCTGTCGATGGTCGACGCGGTGGTGCTGCTGGTGGACGCCTCCGAGGGCCCGCTGCCGCAGACCCGTTTTGTGCTGCGCAAGGCCCTCCAGGCGAAGCTGCCGGTGATCCTGTGCATCAACAAGACCGACCGCAGCGACTCGCGGATCGCCGAGGTCGTCGACGAGACGTACGACCTGTTCCTGGACCTGGACGCGACCGAGGACCAGATCGAGTTCCCGATCGTCTACGCCTGCGCCCGGGACGGCATCGCCTCGCTGACCAAGCCGGAGGACGGCACCGTCCCGGCTGACAGCGACAGCCTGGAGCCGTTCTTCACCACGCTGCTGGAGACCGTGCCGGCGCCCTCCTACGAGGAGAACGCCCCGCTCCAGGCGCACGTCACCAACCTCGACGCGGACAACTTCCTCGGCCGTATCGCCCTGTGCCGGGTGCAGCAGGGCACGCTCCGCAAGGGCCAGACGGTCGCGTGGATGAAGCGCGACGGCTCGATCCAGAACGTCAGGATCACCGAGCTGCTGATGACGGACGCGCTCACCCGCAAGCCGGCCGAGGAGGCCGGGCCCGGTGACATCTGCGCGGTCGCCGGCATCGCCGACATCATGATCGGCGAGACGCTGGCCGACGCGGAGAACCCGATCGCGCTGCCGCTGATCCAGGTGGACGAGCCGGCCATCTCGATGACCATCGGCACCAACACCTCGCCGCTCGTCGGCAAGGGCGGCAAGGGTCACAAGGTGACCGCCCGCCTGGTGAAGGACCGGCTGGACCGCGAGCTGATCGGCAACGTCTCGCTGCGGGTGCTGCCGACCGAGCGCCCGGACGCCTGGGAGGTCCAGGGCCGCGGTGAGCTGGCGCTGGCGATCCTGGTGGAGACGATGCGCCGGGAGGGCTTCGAGCTGACCGTCGGCAAGCCGCAGGTGGTCACCAAGGAGATCGACGGCAAGCTCCACGAGCCGGTCGAGCGGATGACCATCGACGCCCCCGACGAGTTCCTGGGCGCGATCACGCAGCTCATGGCGAGCCGCAAGGGCCGCATGGAGACGATGACCAACCACGGCTCCGGCTGGGTGCGGATGGAGTTCATCGTGCCCTCGCGCGGCCTGATCGGCTTCCGCACGGAGTTCCTGACGGAGACGCGCGGCACCGGTATCGCGCACTCCATCTCCGAGGGCCACGAGCCGTGGTTCGGCGAGCTGCGCACCCGCCGCAGCGGCTCCCTGGTGGCGGACCGGGCCGGCGTGGCGACGCCGTTCGCGATGCTTAACCTCCAGGAGCGCGGCGTGATCTTCGTCGAGCCCACCACCGAGGTGTACGAGGGCATGATCGTCGGCGAGAACTCGCGCTCGGACGACATGGACGTGAACATCACCAAGGAGAAGAAGCTCACCAACATGCGGGCCGCGTCGGCCGACACCACGGAGAACCTGGTGCCGCCGCGCAAGCTCTCGCTCGAGCAGTCCTTGGAGTTCTGCCGTGAGGACGAGTGCATCGAGGTGACCCCGGATGCCGTTCGCATCCGCAAGGTCGTGCTGGACCAGAAGGAGCGTGCGCGGGCGCTGTCGCGCTCCAAGCGCTGACCTTCCGCCAGGTCGTGGCGACGGCCGGGACGTGGACCGAGGGGTCCCGCGTCCCGGCCGCCCTCATGGCGCCCTCTTGCGGGCGCCGGTGACGACGTGTTGTATCTCACTCGGGCCCCCGGTCGGGCGGCCCGGAGGCCGTGTGCGGGTCGCGTTGGCGTCGAGGCGAGTGGATCTTCGATCGTCAAGCGGGTTTAGGTGACCCACCGTCCGTAATCCGAACTCCGGATGGCGAAAGACGCGTTAACAGTCCGTTTCGCGTCCGTCTGTAACGGATTGTTTTGTCCGGATTTCGGACCTTCGGTGGCTCGTTATGTGACCAAACCGAGATCCCTCACGTGTGGTTTACGGGCTCGCTGTGCCCAATAGTGGGGTCCATCGAGCTCGGGTCCGGGTCATGTGCTGTTGGGGGCGCTGATTCGTGACAGCGGGGGCGTTGTCCGGCATGACCATGCCGGGTTTCGGCATGACCATGCCGAAGGAAGCAGCGTGTTCCCGTCCCGTAATGACAGTGGACTCCTGAGGAGGCAAACCCATGCGCGGTGCCAAGAGCGCCAAGTGGGTCGCGAGTGCGATAGTCGTGGCCCTGGCGGCGACTGCATGCGGTGGCAACGACAGCAGCAATGACGGCGGCAAGGGCGAGGTTGACCCGAACGGTGTGTTCCGGCTCACCAACTCGGAGCCGCAGGGCAACCTCCAGCCCGCCAACTCCCGTGACACGGCCAGCGGCCAGGTCATCAAGGGCCTGTTCTCCCAGCTCGTCGACTACAAGAAGGACGGCAGCGCGGAGCTCGTCTACGTCAACGCCGAGTCGGTGGAGACCGAGGACAACAGGACCTGGACCGTCAAGCTCAAGAAGGGCTGGAAGTTCCACGACGGCGAAGAGGTCACCTCGAAGTCCTTCGTCGACGCCTGGAACTGGGCGGCGAACATCGACAACAACCAGCAGAACAGCTACTGGTTCGCCGACATCAAGGGCTACGAGGACGTCCACCCGAGCAAGGGCAAGCCGAAGGCCAAGGAGATGTCCGGCCTGAAGGTCGTGGACGACCACACCTTCACCATCGAGCTGACCGAGCCGGTCACCTACTTCAACTACAAGCTGGCCTACAGCGCGTGGTCCCCGCTGCCGAGCAAGTTCTACGACGACCCGAAGGCCTACGGCGACAAGCCGGTCGGCAACGGTCCGTACAAGTTCGTCAGCTGGGAGCGCAAGAAGAAGATCACGCTCGAGCGCTACGACGAGTACCAGGGTCCGGACAAGGCCGAGAACGGCGGCGTCGAGCTGGTCGTCTACAACACCCTCGAGGCCCAGTACCAGGCCGTCGCCTCCGAGAAGGCCGACGTCATCACGCAGATTCCGCCGCGTGACCTGCCCAAGTACCGCCAGGACTTCGGCGACCGCGCCATCGACGCCCCCATGGCCGGTGTCCAGTCCATCGTCCCGGTCTTCTACGGCGACCAGTGGAAGCTGGGCGACGAGAAGAACGCCAAGCTCCGCCAGGGCCTGTCCATGGCGATCGACCGCAAGACGATCACCGACAAGGTGCTGAACGGCAGCCGCGTGCCGGCCACCGGCTTCGTCGGCCCGAACGTCCTGGGCTTCCAGGAGGGCGTGCTCGGCGAGGTCGCCGAGTACAACCCGGAGAAGGCCAAGAAGACGATCGAGGACGCCGGCGGCGTTCCCGGCAACAAGGTCCACATCCAGTACAACGCCGACGGCGGTCACAAGGAGTGGGTCGAGGCGGTCTGCAACAACATCCGCCAGAACACCGGCGTCGAGTGCATCCCGGACGCGAAGGTCGACTTCCAGACCGACCTCAACACCCGTGACGCCAAGAAGGTCAAGTCCATGTACCGCGGCGGCTGGGTGCTGGACTACCCGGTCAACGTGAACTTCATGCGCGAGCTGTACGAGACCGGCGCCGACTCCAACACCGGTTTCTTCTCCAGCAAGAAGGTCGACGAGCTCTTCAAGAAGGGCGACTCGGCCGCGGACCTGGACGGCACCGTCAAGGCCTACCAGGACGCGGAGAAGGAGCTCGTCAAGGAGATGCCGGCCATTCCGCTCTGGTACTACTCCACGCAGGCCGCGCACAGCAAGAAGGTCAACAACGTCGAGTTCGACCTCGCGAACTTCCTGCTGATGCACAAGGTCAAGGTCGTGAAGTAATCGCCGGGTAGTTCCCGAACGTCGCACACCGCACTGACGGTAGTGGCGTAGGAGCCGGGGGTGGTCCCACTCAAGAAGTGGGGCGACCCCCGGCTTACCAGAATGTGGACATGGAGGAAATAATGGGGCGTTATGTCGCTCGGCGACTGCTCCAGATGATCCCGGTTTTCATCGGGGTCACGCTGCTGGTCTTCCTCATGATGTACGCGCTTCCCGGCGATCCCGTGCGCGCGCTCTACGGAGACCAGACCATCGACCCGGCCCAGATCGCAGCGATCAAGGCGGACCTCGGGCTCGACCTGCCCTTGTGGCAGCAGTACTGGAACTATCTGATGGGTCTCCCACAGGGTGACTTCGGCGAGCAGATCGCCACCGGCCTACCGGTGGGCGAGGTGATCGCGAGAGCACTGCCCATCACGGCGAGACTCGCGCTGCTCGCGTTCATCATCATCGTGATCGTCGGCATCGGTCTCGGCATGGTCGCCGGCCTGAACGCCGGCCGCTGGCCCGACACCGTCGTACTGTTCGTCACCCTGATCTTCATCTCGGTGCCGGTCTTCGTGCTCGGTTACATCTACCAGTACGTGTTCTCCAACACGTTGAACTGGACGTCACCACTGGTCACGGATTCGGAGAATCTCGGCGAGTTGTTGATGCCGGCCTTTGTGCTGGCGTCGTTGTCGCTTGCCTACGTCGCGAGACTCACCCGTAGTTCCGTCGCCGAGAACCGGCGCGCCGACTACATGCGGACCGCCATCGCCAAGGGTCTGCCCCAGCGCCGGGTGCTGAGCGTGCACCTGCTGCGCAACTCCATGATCCCGGTGGTCACCTTCCTCGGTGTCGACATCGGCACCCTGATGGCCGGCGCGGTCGTGACCGAGGGCATCTTCAACATCAACGGCATCGGCAGCGAGTTGTTCACCGCGCTCTTCCGTCGTGAAGGTTCGACGGTGGTCGGTCTGGTGACGCTGATCGTGATCATCTATCTCGCCATCAGCCTGCTCGTCGACCTGCTGTACGCGGTGCTTGACCCGAGGATTCGCTATGCCTGACCTGACCAAGACCGAAGAGACCGAGCCGGTCAAGGCCCCGGTCGCCGAGGGCGCTCCTGTCCCCCCGGCGGACCCGGCGGTCGGCAAGCCCCGCAGCCTGTGGTCGGACGCCTGGTCCGACCTGCGCCGCAGCCCGATGTTCATCATCTCCTCGGCGATGATCCTCCTGCTGCTGGTCATCGCCGCCTTCCCAGGCTGGTTCACCAGCCTGAGCCCGCGCGACAGCGACATGGCGCTCTACCTCCAGAAGCCGCAGTTCGGCGCCTTCTTCTCGCCCGAGTGGCTGGGCTACGACGGCCAGGGCTACAGCGTCTACACGCGACTGATCCACGGCGCCCGCAACTCGATCCTGATCGGCGTCTCGGTGACCGTGCTGGTCACCTTCGTCGGCGGTCTGCTCGGCATGCTCGCCGGTTACTTCGGCGGCTGGGTGGACACCGTCATCTCCCGCATCACCGACGTCTTCCTCGGCCTGCCGTTCCTGCTCGGCGCGATGGTCATCCTGGTCTCCTTCGAGACCCGGGCCGTGTACGTGATCGTCCTGGCGCTGGCCGTGCTCGGCTGGACCCTGGTCGCCAGGGTCATGCGCGGATCGGTGATCACGGTCAAGCAGGCCGACTACGTGATGGCCGCCAAGGCGCTGGGCGCCAGCACCACCCGGATCCTCTTCCGGCACGTGCTGCCCAACGCCGTGACCCCCGTCATCGTGGTCGCCACCATCGCGCTCGGCGGTTACATCTCGGCCGAGGCGACGCTGTCCTTCCTCGGCATCGGCCTGGCCCCGCCGGCCGTCTCCTGGGGTGTGGACATCAACACCGCCAAGGACCTGCTGCGCAACGCGCCGCACGTGCTGCTGTGGCCGGGCCTCATGCTGAGCTTCACGATCCTGGCGTTCATCATGTTCGGCGAAGCCGTGCGCAACGCCCTCGACCCCAAGCTGCGCTGAGGGAGGCGTACGTGACCACCACACAGAAGACCGCGGACCTTCCCGCGGCGAAGAGCGCCGACTCGGCCGGTACTCCACTGCTCCAGGTCAAGGACCTGCACGTGGAGTTCCACACCCGGGACGGCGTGGTCAAGGCGATCAACGGTGTCAACTACAGCGTCGACTCCGGTGAGACGCTGGCGGTGCTGGGCGAGTCGGGTTCCGGCAAGTCCGTCACCGCGCAGGCCATCATGGGCATCCTGGACATGCCGCCCGGTCGCATCCCGAGCGGCGAGATCCTGTACCGGGGCCAGGACATGCTCACCATGTCCGGTGAGGAGCGCCGGAAGATCCGGGGTCGCAAGATCGCGATGATCTTCCAGGACGCGCTGTCCTCGCTGAACCCGGTGCTCAGCGTCGGCTACCAGCTCGGCGAGATGTTCCGGGTCCACCAGGGGCTGTCCAAGAAGGACGCCAAGGCCAAGGCCATCGAGCTGATGGACCGGGTCCGCATCCCGGCCGCCAAGGAGCGGGTGAACGACTACCCGCACCAGTTCTCCGGCGGTATGCGGCAGCGCATCATGATCGCGATGGCGCTGGCCCTGGAGCCGGACCTGATCATCGCGGACGAGCCGACGACCGCGCTGGACGTCACCGTGCAGGCCCAGGTCATGGACCTGCTGGCGGAGTTGCAGCGCGAGTACAACATGGGTCTGATCCTGATCACCCACGACCTGGGTGTGGTCGCCGACGTGGCCGACAAGATCGCCGTGATGTACGCGGGCCGGATCGTCGAGACCGCGCCGGTGCACGAGCTCTACAAGCGCCCGGCACACCCCTACACGAAGGGCCTGCTGGACTCCATCCCGAGGCTGGACCACAAGGGCTCGGAGCTGTACGCGATCAAGGGCCTGCCGCCGAACATGGCGCGGGTGCCCGCCGGCTGCGCGTTCAACCCGCGCTGCGACCGCGCCCAGGACATCTGCCGCACCGAGGTGCCGGCTCTGCACCCGGTGACCGAGCAGGACGGCACCACCCTGGTCGGCCGGGGCAGCGCCTGCCACTTCTGGAAGGAGACGATCCATGGCTGACCTGGACAAGCAGGGCGGCACGCCCGAGCAGGGCGGCGGGGACGTCTCGGAGTCGTCCACCACGGCCGAGGTCGAGGCGGCGTTCGCCAAGACGGTCGACCGGGGGGAGCCGATCCTCCAGGTGCGGAACCTGGTCAAGCACTTCCCGCTCACCCAGGGAATCCTCTTCAAGAAGCAGATCGGCGCGGTCCGCGCGGTCGACGACATCTCCTTCGACCTCTACCAGGGCGAGACCCTGGGTGTCGTGGGCGAGTCCGGCTGCGGCAAGTCGACCGTCGCCAAGCTGCTGATGAACCTGGAGACCCCGACCTCCGGTCAGATCCTCTACAAGGGCGAGGACATCAGCCGGCTGTCGGGGCGGGCGCTGAAGGCGGTGCGGCGGAACATCCAGATGGTGTTCCAGGACCCGTACACCTCCCTCAACCCGCGGATGACGGTCGGCGACATCATCGGCGAGCCGTTCGAGATCCATCCGGAGGTGGCGCCGAAGGGCGACCGCCGCCGGAAGGTCCAGGAACTGCTCGACGTGGTGGGCCTGAACCCGGAGTACATCAACCGGTACCCGCACCAGTTCTCCGGCGGCCAGCGGCAGCGCATCGGCATCGCCCGGGGCCTGGCGCTCAACCCGGAGATCATCATCTGCGACGAGCCGGTCTCGGCGCTGGACGTCTCGGTGCAGGCGCAGGTCATCAACCTGATGGAACGGCTCCAGGACGAGTTCAACCTGTCCTACGTCTTCATCGCCCACGACCTGTCCATCGTCCGGCACATCTCCGACCGCGTCGGCGTGATGTACCTGGGGAAGATGGCGGAGATCGGCACCGACGCCGAGATCTACGACCACCCGACCCACCCGTACACGCAGGCGCTGCTCTCCGCCGTGCCGCAGCCCGACCCGGCAACCCGGGACCAGCGGGAGCGCATCATCCTCACCGGTGACGTGCCCTCGCCGGCGAACCCGCCGTCCGGCTGCCGCTTCCGCACCCGCTGCTGGAAGGCCCGGGCGCGTTGCGCGCTGGAGGTGCCGGACCTGGCCGTGCCGGCGGAGTTCCGCTACGTGGAGGGGCCCGCGCACCACGACTCGGCGTGCTTCTTCGCCGAGGACAAGCCGGAGGTCACCCACCCGCAGGAGCCGCCGGCCCCCGAGGACCCGGCGCGCGGCAGGGCGGACTAGGGCCTGCCCGGAGGGCTGAGACTCCGCGGGGGGACGGCCGGGGCGTCGCGCTCCCCGGCCGTCCGCGACGGCACCCGCACGGCCGTACGACACCAGCGTGCGGTACCGCGATATCAACCGTGATTCACGCCGATTGCCCACGTGTTAACGCGGGTACGGGCGGCCGAAAAGCGACCATACGAAAAATGTGTCATTGGTGTAGGCCGGTGAATGTCCTTGACCGTCCGCCGCCTTGTTGGGAAAGTCACTGCTCACTCCACCTCTTCCGCACGGGGGGACGTTGACCGAGACCACCTCAGCTCCGGTGGATTCGGCGGCCGCCGGTTCCACCGCCGGGGAAGTCGCCGGACGCTCGCCGGGGCAGCTCATGTGGCGGCGCTTCCGGCGCGACCGCTCCGGAGTGGTCGCCGCCTGTGTGGTGCTGTTCTTCTTCGCCGTCGCGCTCTTCGCACCGGTCATTTCCCGGCTGTACGGCAAGGACCCGTACACCCGGTACGGGCACGAGCGCGAAGGGCTGCTCAACGAGTTCGAGTACCCGGTGAAGCCGAACGGCGGCATCGACGGCGAGTTCTGGTTCGGCCTCGAACCCGGCCAGGGCCGGGACGTGTTCACCCAGCTGATCTTCGGCATCCGCACCTCGCTGGGCATCGCGGTGGCCGTGACCGTCCTGGCGGTGCTGACCGCGATCGTCATCGGTGTCAGCGCCGGCTACCTCGGCGGAAAGGCCGACTATCTGCTGAACCGGCTGATCGACCTGTTGATGGCCTTCCCGAACCAACTCTTCTTTGTCGCCTTCATGCCGATCGTGGCGGCGCTGTTCGTGGACCCGGCGGAGGAGACGCCGGCGTACATCCGGGTGGTTTCGGTCATTCTTGTCCTGTGGTTCCTGGGCTGGATGACGTTGGCCAGAATTCTCCGCGGAGTCACCCTCTCGCTGCGGGACCGGGAATTCGTCGAGGCCGCCAAGGTCAGCGGCGCCTCGCCGTGGTGGATCATCCGCCGGGAACTCCTGCCGAACCTGGTGACCCCGATTCTCGTCCAGGCGACCATCATGCTGCCGACGTTCGTCACCACTGCCGCGGCCCTTTCCTTCCTCGGCGTGGGAATCATGGAACCGACCCCGGACTGGGGCCGGATGTTCGCGCGCGGCGCGGAGGTCTACCAGTCCGACCTCACCTACATGTTCTTCCCGGCGGGCGCGATGGTGATCTTCATCGTCGCCTTCAACCTGCTCGGGGACTCCGTCCGGGACGCGTTCGACCCGAGGGGGCAGCGGTGACCGACCGACGACAACAGGCAGGGGCCATGGGCAAGCAGAGAGCACTTCAGCCGCGCGTGCGGACCGTCCTGGCGGCGCTGGTCGTCGGCGCGCTGGCGGCGGCCGGTTGCAGCCCCGGCGGTGGAGGCGACACCGGGCCGAGGGAGCAGACCCGGGCGGAGCGCGCGACGCTCATCGAGTTCGCCGACGCCAAGGCGTCCACCGGCCCGGCCGAGGAGGCGCCCGGCGCCCGGCGCGGCGGTGTGATGCCGGTACTCGAACGCGACAGCTACGAGCATCTGGACCCGGCCCAGATGTACGTCAACTCGCAGACCACCATGGCCAGTCTGATCCACCGCCGGCTGACCGCCGTCAAGCTGGACAACAAGGGCCGCTACAGCGTCGTCGGCGACCTGGCCACCGACTCGGGGCGGGTCTCGGACAACGGCCGCACCTGGACCTACACCCTCAAGGAGAACATCCGCTTCGAGGACGGCAGCCCGATCACCTCACGCGACGTCCGGCACACCATCGAGCGGCTGTACGCCGACTTCGTCACCGAGGGGCCGAAGTTCGTCCAGGAATGGCTGGCGGACACCTCAGGCGCCGGCCACCGCAAGCTGCTGCCCGGCGGACCGTACAAGGGCGGCCACCTGCCCGACGACGTGCTGGAGACCCCGGACGACCGGACGATCGTCTTCCACTTCAAGCGGCCGCGCAACGACCTTCCCTACGCGCTCTCCCTCACCGGCTACGGCGTCGTCTCCCAGAAGCGGGACACCAGGGAGCGCTACGACCGCGCCCCGGCCACCTCCGGGCCCTACAAGATCGGGGAGTTCCGGCGCGGCCGGTCGATGACCCTCGTCCGCAACGACCAGTGGGACCCGAAGACCGACCCGGTACGGCACGCCTACGTCGACCGGTTCGAGATCACGTTCAACCACGAGTACGGCAAGAGCGCCCGCGAACTGCTCGCCGACGCCGACCCGAACGCCGTCACCTGGAGCGGTTCCGTCGACGTCGACACCGCCCAGCAGGTCCTGAAGGACAAGGACGCGCGGTCCCGCACCATCGAGGGCTACCAGATCTTCGTCGCCCAGATGGCCATCAACATGGACCGGGTCGATGACCACCGGGTCCGCCGGGCCATCGCCCACGCGCTGCCCACCCGGGCCGTGCTCGCGCCCTACGGCCCCGGCATCGGCGGCGAACTCACCGGCGGCTACCTCAACCCCACCCTGCCGGGCGCCGACCCCTCCTACGACCCCTTCGACAAGGTGAGCAAGCCCGGCGGCGACGTGAAGAAGGCCCGGGAGTTGCTGGAGGAGGCCGACGCGGTCGGCACCCGCCTGGTCTACGCGCACTCCACCGCCGACGCCGACCAGAAGGGCTCGGTGGCGGTCGCCGACGCGCTGAAGAAGGCCGGCTTCGACGTACAGCGCAAGGAGGTTCCGGTCGACAACTACTACGACCGCATCGGCAAGGTGGACAACGGCTGGGACATCTACCGCAGCAACTGGGGCCACGACTGGGCCAGCGCGGCGACCGTCATCCCGCCGCAGTACGACGGCCGCGCCATCGAGGACGGCTCCGCCAACTACTCCCACCTCAACGACCGGAAGGTCAACCGGGAGATCGACCGGATCACCGCCATCACCGAACCGGAGAAGGCCGCCACCGAGTGGTTCGGACTCGGGAAGTACATCCTGGAGGAGATCACCCCCGCCGTGCCGCTCTTCGCGTACAAGCAGCTCCAGATCGCCGGCTCGAACGTCGGCGGCGTGGTGTTCCACAACGAGCACAGCGGAGTCGACCCCACCCGGCTCTACCTGAAGAAGTAGCCGGAACCAGATGATCAGGTTCCTGCTGCGTCGCGTGCTCGGCGCGACGGTCATCCTGCTGGTCATCAGCGCGGTGACCTTCCTGCTCTTCTACAGCATCCCCCGCGACCCGGCCCGGCTCGCCTGCGGCAAGACGTGCGACCCGGAGTCGCTGGCGATGATCCGGGCCAGCCTCGGGGTCGACCGGCCGGTGCCGGTGCAGTACTGGGAGTACCTGGTGGGGATCTTCGCCGGGCGGGACTTCGCCGCCGGTCCCTGCCCGGCGCCCTGCCTCGGCTACTCCTTCCGCGACCAGTCGCCCGTCCTGGAGACCATCCTGGACCGGGTCCCCACCACCGCCTCGCTGGCGCTCGGGGGAGCGGTGGTCTTCCTGACCGTCGGACTCGCCCTCGGCATGATCGCCGCCCGCAACCAGGGCAACCTCGTGGACAAGGGCCTCAGCTCGCTGTCCCTGGTGATGAGTTCGATGCAGATCTACCTGGTCGGCCCGCTGGTGCTCGCGGTCTTCGTCTACCACCTCCAGCTGCTGCCGAGTCCGCGCTACGTCGACCTGACGGAGGACCCGGTCGGCTGGTTCAAGGGGCTGCTGGTGCCCTGGCTGGTGATGTCGATCATCTTCACCGCCGCCTACACCAGGATGGCACGCTCCACGCTCGTCGAGCAGCTGCGCGAGGACCACGTGCGCACCGCGCGGGCGAAGGGCATGTCCGGGCGCACGGTGTTCTTCCGGCACGCCTGGCGCGGCTCGCTGATCCCGATCGTCACCATCCTCGGCGTCGACCTCGGCTCGCTCTTCGGCGGCGCGATGGTCACCGAGTTCACGTTCGCCCTGCCCGGGCTCGGGCGGCTCGCCGTCAACTCCGTCACCCAGACCGACCTTCCGATGCTGATGGGCGTGATGCTGTTCGCCGCCGCGATGATCATCGCCTTCAACATCCTGGTCGACGCCGTGTACGCGTGGATCGACCCGCGCATCCGACTGTCGTAGGAGCGAGATGACGATGACGGGTTCGACGGAGCCGCTGCTCGGCGTACGCGATCTGCGGGTGCGGTTCGACACCGAGGACGGCGTCGTACGGGCCGTGGACGGCCTCTCCTTCGAGCTGGCCCGCGGCCGCACGCTCGGCGTCGTCGGGGAGTCCGGCAGCGGCAAGTCCGTGATGAGCATGGCGCTGCTCGGCCTGCACGACCGGCGCGGCACCCGCACCGAGGGCTCGATCCGCTTCGACGGCCGGGAGCTGGCCGGAGCGGACGAACGGGAGCTGGAACGGCTGCGCGGCCGCCGGATGGCGATGATCTTCCAGGACCCGCTGACCGCCCTCTCGCCTTACCACACGGTGGGCCGCCAGATCGCCGAGCCGTACCGCAAGCACCTGGGCGCCTCCCGCCGGGCCGCCAGGGCCCGGGCCGTGGAGATGCTGGACCGGGTCGGCATCCCGCACGCCAGGCTCCGGGCGGACGACTATCCGCACCAGTTCTCCGGCGGTATGCGGCAGCGGGTGATGATCGCGATGGCGCTCGTG